>JAKACU010000001.1 GCA_021821185.1 Bacillota bacterium | reverse complement strand
TCTTAATAATCATAAAGATATTTACGAATATAAGCTACTACGTTTATCATGAGTACATAACGTTCTCAAGGAGACTATATCATGAAAAATCTTAACTTTGATGAACGCCCTATCCTGGTGTTTTGGGAAACCACACGTTCGTGTCTTTTAGCATGCCGTCATTGCCGTGCTGAAGCCATGGTCGACCCTTCTCCGAATGAAATGACTACAGAAGAAGGTATGCGTTTTATCGAGAGTTTGACATCGTTTGGACGCCCATATCCTGTTTTGATTATGACTGGCGGCGACATTTTGATGCGTCATGATGCATTTCTTTTAGCCAAACGTGCACGTGAACTTGGTATTCCCGTGGGATTTGCGCCAAGTGTGACGCCAAAATTGACCGATGAAAATATGCAGCATATGACTGATCTTGGCATCAAAGCCGTTTCGATCAGCCTTGATGGTGCAACGGCAGCCACACACGAAGGCATTCGCGGTGTAGCGGGACATTTTGATCAAACGGTGGAGGCGTTACGGCAGCTTGTGCAACGGGGGTTTACAGTGCAAGTCAACACAGCCGTTATGCGCGACAATGTACATGAACTGCCTGCTATCGTAGAGATCTTAAAACAAACAGGCGTTACTGTATGGGAAGTCTTCTTTTTAATTCACGTCGGACGCGGACAGGATGTACAGGAACTTGATGCTTTTGAACATGAACAAGTAGCACACTTTCTATATGAAGCATCGCGATATGGCATCCATGTTCGCACCGTCGAGGGGCCGTTCTTCCGACGTGTCATCCAGTCGCGCAGTCAAGAAACGATATCATTTGCTGAAGTTTTAGAAAGGTTTTCTTTAGGTTCCTTATATGAACTACTATCCTCTGAACTTTTGCAGCGTCTCGGTAAACCAGAGGATCAGGCACTCAGTCAAACAAGCGGCACGCGCGACGGTAAAGGTATTATCTTTGTGGCCCATGACGGGACAGTATATCCTGCTGGTTTTTTGCCATTGCCTTTAGGCAATGTTCGAGCGGACAGCTTATCAACTATCTATCGCGATCATCCGCTACTAAAGAAAATACGAGCGGCTGAATTCACAGGCCGCTGTGGATCATGTGATCATCGTGACGTATGCGGTGGATCTCGTGCGCGCGCTTATGCAGCTTATGGCGATCCACTTGCTGAGGATAAAGCGTGTTATTACGAACCTACTTCGGTATAGCAGCACGCGCTTTTTGCATCGTATCAAGACGTGCGGTGAAATGTTTTTGCATCGTGTCAAGATTCGTCAGCTTCTGATTGATCGTAAAAACAAGATTGTTCATTAATTCGATCGACTGATCCAAGATGCGCACCCTTTCTTCATCCGTTGCGCCGTTGTAGGAAGATTTCAGTCGATCGAGTGCATCTTCAGCATCCAGAATCTCTCGAATCTCTTTCAATGAGTAACTAAGGTTGCCTTTGAGATGAATGATATGTTCCAAGCGATCGGTTGCTTCTTCTCCATAAAGCCGATGCCCACCTTCGGTACGTGCAGTGGGCAAAACTAAGCCCACTTCTTCATAATAATGGAGCGTACGAGGTGTAACATGCAAAAACTTAGCTACTTCCTCTACCGTCCATAACCCCTTAGTCATCGAATCACCTCTTGTATCACAAATCTTCTGGACTTTGCTGAAGCATACGAATAAATTGATCCGTTCCTTGCTCTACATCGAAGGCCAAAGCTTGTCGTAAAGCCTTAGCATAAGCAGGCCGAACGCCGCGAGTTGAAATGGCGATCACCACATCATCAAGCGCTACAGTCGCAGGAACCATCAATGTACATAAGGATGGATCGTCGACGACATTAACCCATTGTTTTTGTGAGTGCGCTTGCATAGCGATGGCACGATTCACTTCCCGATTATCCGTTGCAGCGATAATCAGCCAAGCATCGGTTCCATCGCCATCTTGCCAAGGCCTCTCAATGTACTCTATCAGGTCTGCATGCCAAGCATTTGTGAGGACTTGATCTAATGTCTTACTCACCACGCGCACACGTGCACCCGCTTTTAGTAAAGTGACCACTTTTCGCGACGCGATCGTGCCACCTCCAGCCACCACACATAAACACCCTGTTAGTCGCAACATGGCCGCATAATATTCATGGGAATCGCGTATCTCACTCATAGGCCTTATTGTACCACGAGAGCCTCCTAGCATAAGATACTCTCATGGTACACAATGGGATTTTTATGTTGTAGCTTCAACAACTTGCAAATCTGCACGGTGAAAAAATTGCACATTCGTTACTACACTAAGTGCAATCGCCACAACCGTGAATAAAGCAATCACAAAAACAGATACGTTTAACGACAAGTCAGCACTGCCTGATACCAATTGTCGCAGTGCCGCAACACCGTACGTCATGGGCAGATATGGATTAATGACCCGGAAAAAGTTTGGAACAAGTTCAAGTGGGAAAGTTCCTGCATCAGATGTCAATTGTAACATCAAAAGTACGAGTCCCAAGAATCTTCCGGTCATACCGAATACCTGCACTAAAAAGTACAAAATTGACACAAAGCACCAGGATAGCAAAATATTAAACAAATAAAATCCCCATACATTGACGGGATGTAAATGCAAGAAAATAACTAAGACAAACGAGGCAATAATCGCTTGCACAGCACCGAGTACGGCAAAAGCACCCCATTTACCGACGGTCATCGTAAAGCGACTGACACCAAGCGCAAGTAAGCGATTATCTCTCATATTGATAATGAAAAATTGAATCAATGCACCCACCCATAAAGCAAGCGGGATAAAGTATGGAGTAAATCCTGTACCGTAGTTTTTCACAGGATGCGTTTGAATCTCATGAATAGTAGCAGCGCCTGTTATGGCGCTTGCCACCGATTTTGGATAGTGAGGCACACTCGTTACAAGCTCGCTATACCCTTTTTCCAATCCATGGTGAAGTATCCTAGCACCTTGTTGCAACGAACCAAGACCTGTTTGTAAAGTCGTAGACCCTGTTACTAACGTTGCAAGACCCCCATGAAGAACTGACACACCGCGCGTAGCTTTTTGATCCGCTTGGACCAAGAGCGTTGCGCCATGGACGAGTGCTTTGGCGCCTGTCGATACTTTCGTTTGCCCTTGTTCGAGTTGAAGTGCTCCTGAAGTTAAGGCCGTGGCCCCGGCATGTAAAGCGGTTAGTCCGTTACTTAGCTTGTGGCTACCTACGACAAGTTTTATAAACTGCATCACACCAGTCGCCATTCCTTGATTCAGTTGCTTTGCACCAAGTGCTGTAGTGCCCATCGCCTTTTGCAAAGATTGTGCGCCTGTATATAACGCCTGATTACCTTTTTGCCACGTACTTATGCCTCTTGCCATCGAAGTCGAGCCTGTCACCAGCGCGTTAAATTGCTGTGCGCCGGTTGCTAAACCATTTGCTAAGGAAGTCGCACCTTTTTCAAGAGTGATATATCCTTGCGATAATTGAGCTGCCCCATGTTGTAGAACTGGATTTGCCCCTTGAATCTGATTGAGTCCGGTTGATAAGGTCGAAAAGCCATGAACCAATTGCGTAAATTGGCTACTCCCCACATGGAGCCCCATATACAGTTTTAAGGATCCTTGTTGCAATGCGGTAAGACCAGTTTGAAGTTTGGTCACGCCTTGATTCGCTTGAACGACTCCTTGCGACCACTTTCCCATCGCGGTGCTTAGATTGTTTGCCCCGCTAATCGCAGTCGTCAGTCCCTGCGTAGTTTGTTGCTGTAAAGAGCTTAAGCCCGATGCCAACTGTGTGGCCCCCGTGTCAAGGGACGACAGCCCAGCTACAAGCCCCTCTGACGGTACACTTGAATTCGTCGTGGTAACGCCCTGCAAGACCTGACTTATGCCTGCATTGACCTGATTCACCCCTGCGTAAAGCCCTGTTTGATTGGTCGCGTTTATCGTCTGTTCGACTTTTGTCACTGCACCCAGTGCGGTTTGGAAGTTCCCGTCTTGTGCGAGTGCTCTATCGCTTTGCAATAACCTTTGTAAGGCTGCAGAAGCTGCTTGTAGACCTTGGTCGTCACTCAAAATGCCGGGCAAAACCTGGTTTGCAAGCGATGAGTGGATTGTCTGCAAAGATGTTCCAACCTGAGTTACCCCATTTTCGGCATGCTGAATACCTTGTGACAACGTTTGTGCTCCTTCAATAAGTGCCGGCACACCCTTTGTTGGATCATTCATTTGACTTTGCATCGTTTGCAACCCATTTGCCAACTGTTCAGTTCCCTGATCAATCTGCGATGCAACGGTAGTCAGTTTGGTGTAGCCAGAGGCTATGCCACTTTCCCCTTGTGTTGCACTTTGAAGTCCCGTGGCCAGTTGACCAGCCCCAGTTGTAGCGGATTGCAACTGAAATTGCGCCTGCGTAAGACCAGCTTGTATCTTTTGACCACCAAGTGACGCTTGTAAAACGCCTGCAGCAACTTTGCTCACACCTGTCGCTAACTGGGTGGTGCCGCTTGCCGCTGATTGCAGCCCTTGAGCAAGTGCTTGTGCGCCTGACGAAGCTGTATCTATTTGCTGTTTCGCTTTTGTCACACCTTGTTGTACCTGCATAGCACCTTGTGAAAGCTTTGTTGACCCCGCGTAAGCTTGTGACATCCCCTGATCAAGCGCAACCGTGCCACCTTGTAACTTGCCTAAAGCAAGGAATAATGTCTTAGCTCCAAACGCTGCTGAAGTCATCTTTTTATTTGCCTCTTGTAACCCACTTGAAATTTGACTCGCGCCAGCCTGTAAAGCTGCCGTGGCCTTTCCTGCCTTTTTCATATTTTGTTGCCATACATCCGTCCCTTGCAAAAGTTTTGCAGATCCATTGCCAAGTTGGATCAACCCGGACTGCATTTGCTTAGTACCGGACATCACTTGTACCAGTCCATTTTGCAGGGTACCTGCACCACTTGATGCATCGTTAAGCCCAGACGATAGTTTACTTACTCCCGTCGTAGCCGATGTGATTCCTCGCGCAAGCTTTTGACTACCACTTACCGCATCAGAGAGTTTTGCTTTCATGGTTGATGTTTGTGAAAAAATACCATCCACAAATTGCGAACCGATTTGTTGATTAACCTCACCGTTAAGCACGGCCATGATCTTATTTCCTACTTGTTCTGCAAGAAAGTTGTTGCTTGGGTTGGTGTAATACAACAATTTCGCCTGACCTGGACTGCGCTTGCCACGAGACAGGTTGGTTTCACGTGCAATTCCCTTTGAAAACCCCGCCGGAATAACCAATACCAATTCATACTGTTCGTTTTTTAATCCTGCCATGGCATTTTGTTGATCCGTAAAGACCCACCCTACGCTGTGATTCGTTTTGAGTCGATTGACAAGTTCCTTCCCTGCCTGAACGTTTTGCCCGTCTACTTTTGCTTGCCGATCTAAATTAACAACTGCCACTTTCATCGCAGTAAGATGGCCATAGGGATCCCAAAACGCATACAGGTATAAAAAACTGTATAAAAGTGGAATAAGTGCAACCGCAATCATAGCAACACGCTTAAATCGATCCTGCGCTAATCGTTTGAGTTCCAGATAGGTTAGTTGCCATGGATTCATGCTGAGTCACCCCCTGATTTTTGTAAGGAATCGTAATAAAACGATCACAGCGCGTAAGTAGTTCACGGCGGCACGTTGTGATCAACACCGTTTTTCCCTCTTGTTTTAACGCAAGCAAACTGTCCATGATGTCGTCAGTTTCCTCCGTCGTTAAGCGTCGTTCTTGCCGCAAGCCCAATCACCTTTCGTGCTTGTTTGGGCAATGTGTTGACCGCTATGTCTACCAACGTGATCGTTCCTGACGCGATTTTAAACAACCCGGCTGCGGCAAGCATTAGTGCTGTTTTAGCACTGTCGTGTGAACCATAAAACCCCGTCATGGACTCTGGTTCGATCACTTGTTGGAAATGTTCGATGATCATCGTGCGTCCGTCTTGCAAAGTAACATCCCGATAATTTATGCGCATCGATAGCCCCCCTAGATATCTCTTATTCGAATTATACTGACCAGTCAGTCTATGTACGTAACGTTATCGTAATTCGATACTTAGTAAAAATCAATAGTATGTATTTGGGCATCCTCTTCCGGGCTAATGCCCTACAACGCTTCGCACAGCGATCATAGCCTGTAATATCCGCAGGAGAGGAGGGGCTCTAATGGGAACATTTGGAGGATATACCCGCTGGGCTGTAGTATTTCTGATCATCTTCGTGCTGTTCTTCTTGCTCGTTCCTGGCTATGGCTACGGAACAGGCGCAGCTTGCTAATTCATGAGGCTAGAGTTAAGGAAAGGGTGATTGTGCATGTATGACGGTGGCGTTTTTGGAGGCTACACCCGCTGGGCTGTTGTATTCCTGATCATCTTCGTCTTGTTCTTCTTGTTTGTCCCGACTTACACGCAAGTCTGCAAAACAGTCCCAACTGTCTAAGAGTGCAGTAACTGCACAGCGCATCTTACGTTGTGCAGTTTTTTTCTTGCTATATAATATACCCTTAGGCGGTTAGTTATTTTGAAAGCTGGTGGGTTGCAAACTCATGAACAATTGGAAACGTACGCTATGGATTTTATGGGCTGCCAATTTTGCGGTAACCGCAGGCATGAGTCTCGTCATCCCCTTTTTACCGTTATACATACAAACTCTCGGGATTCATCACTTACCTGATGTGGAGCGTTGGTCGGGATGGGTCTTTTCTGCACAATTTGTTACTTCTGTTGTCTTTCAACCTATCTGGGGCGCTTTTGCCGATCGACATGGACGCAAGATCATGCTCTTGCGCGCAGGCTTTGGTATGGGCGTCGTCACAGCCCTCATGGGGTTGGTAACTGCACCGTGGCAACTGCTTTTACTTCGTATGGTCAATGGTATCTTTTCCGGATTTATTTCGATGGCAGTATCACTGCAAGCATCCATAACGCCAAATGAACATACAGGTCGCGCGCTTGGAACGCTTCAAACGGGCGCTATTGCCGGCAACTTAATTGGTCCACTTGCCGGAGGAGCATTGGCTGAGGCATTTGGATTTCAAGGGGTTTTTTATCTCACAGGTTTATTACTTTGTATAGCGAGCTTTATTGTTCTCATTATGGTTCACGAAAATCCCGTTAAAATTAAAAAAGAAAAACAAAATCAGCTGAACCAGCTAAAACAGTTAAAACCTTTATTATCCGTTTTCATCGCATCAACCTTTATTCAAGTGGGTATGATGAGCATTGAACCGATCGTCACCATTTACGCAAAAACGATTTACACGGGCAATCATATCGCTCTTGTCGCCGGACTTGTAGTTGCCATTACCGGTGTAGCCAATCTGATTGGTGCTCCTACGCTTGGCCGACTTGGTGACAAGGTGGGACAACGCAAAGTGTTGATTATCGCGTTGATCGCGGCGATGATTACCTATATTCCACAGGCCATAGCCCATAATCTTACCGTCTTATTAATTGGCCGATTTTTACTTGGTCTATTTATTGGTGGTATGATCCCTTCACTCAACGTTCTTGTGAAAAAGTTAGCTCCAAAAAACTTGCAGGCTACCGCATTTGGCCTCAATTCGTCATCGGTGTTTTTAGGCAACCTTATTGGTCCGCTGATTGGTAGCAGCGTCGCCGCTGCTTTTGATATTCGATCCGTATTTTATGTCACGATGGCTGTATTACTGGCTAACGCCGTGATGATCTTTTTTAATCGCCGTCTGGATGTGCAGGAACAACCACAAAGAGCCTGATGGTGTGATCATTGCCATACATACATGGGCCGAGATGGTGTATCCTTTGATTGCGGGTTTGGACCGCAGTAAGGAGGGAGATTCCCATGGCATTTGTGATTACCTCTCCGTGCATCGGGGAAAAAGCGGCAGATTGCGTGGAAGCTTGTCCTGTGGATGCGATTCATGATGCAGGCGAAACGTATCTGATCGATCCAGACACTTGCATTGATTGTGGTGCTTGTGAAGCCGTGTGTCCGGTATCTGCAATCTTCCAAGAAGATTTTGTGCCAGACAACGAAAAGGAATGGATCACGAAAAACCGTGACTTCTTTAAGAGTTAACAGCCCTTTTCGGTTTCCTGGCAAGGGGGACCTTGCCAGGATTCTTTTCTTACGGTGTCGTATGCACAATTTGCCTAGCCCCGATATACCGTACACCCCAATAATACCCAAACACGTGATCAATACTTACCCCATTGTCTTGCGCGTCAATCATCGTCCCATTGCCAATATAAATTCCAACATGCGTGGCACCTGGTCCATATGTACTAAAAAATACCAGATCACCCATCGATAATTGGTTAGACGGAACAGAAATACCCTCTGCAAATTGCTCTTCTGAAGTCCTTGATAGATTGATGCCGAAATGTTCAAACACATATTGCGTAAAGCCGGAACAATCAAAACCAGATGGTGCAGTTCCGCCCCAGACGTAAGGAGTCCCCAAAAATATTTCAGCATACTTAATCAGCGACGTACCACTGACTGATTGCATTGATTTTTGTTCCATCGCGATATATGTGGGGTCTTTTACCAGCGTTTCTGCTTGCTGCGTCTCTGCTTCAATTTGGCTAATCTGCTGATTGGTCAAATGAATCTGACTTTCAAGCATGCCCTGTTTGGCACTATCTGCTTGTAAATGTAAGGCGAGGTCATGCAATTGCAGTTGCTGTTGTTCCTGTACCACCACATCGGCTTGCCGCAAGACCACATACTCTGCATGCCTGTGCACCAATCCGCGGTACAGCACAATGACAGAATGTTTTTTGGCTAATAAGGATGAACGCAAAGCACTGATCTGTTCGCTTAATTGATGATCGGCCTTCGCGATCGTGACGAGCATATACACACGTCCAACAAAATCACTCCAACTGCGCGCCTGCATAAGAACAGATAATTCCGATTGACCGCCACTTTCATAAATCACTTTCATCTGTTCTTGCAAATGCCTTTTAGCTGTTTCAAGTTGCTTTTCATTGGCTGTAATCTGCCGCTCGACAGTATGTACGGACTGTAAAGCCGTGCGCGTCTGAGTCAGGTTGGATCGCATCGCTTGTCGTAAAGTCTGTAACGATTGCTCACTTTGCAAAAGTCGGGATTGAAGAGAAACTGATTTTGCCTTTTTAATAGCGATATCTTGTGTGGTTTTGATCGATTCCTGCTGGAGATAGGCAACTAATTGCTTTTCTTGTTGTAAAGACTTCGCTGAAGCTTGCCAGGAAACTGACGAAAAAGCAACAGCAGCCACTGCTATCCAAACTGTGAACTTCGTTCGTTTCATACCTTCGCTCCATAAACTATAGTCTTTGATAGTCTTTTATTCGACAAACTTCTTGAAATCCCTGCACTAACCATTTGTTATATACCATATAGGGTATATAATCGATTCAGGATCAGCGAATAGACAAGGAGTGAAGATGATGCTCAATGTTTTATGGATTATCATTGTGGTTGCGGTGATTTTTCTTTTTATGCAAAAACGCGGGGCAAAGGGAATTACAAGTATCAGTGCGCAAGAATTAGGTACACTTTTAGAAGAAAAACAAGGTCGCTTGTTCATTGACGTGAGAGAACCACATGAATTTAAAGGTGGCCATGTGCCTGGTATGAAAAACATACCAGTTGGCCAAATTTCACAAAGAAGCAATGAATTATCCAAAGACAAAGAGATTATCGTGATGTGCCACAGCGGATCACGTAGTATGATGGCGGCACGGACCCTCAAACGCTTAGGCTATACGAAGATCGTCAATGTACGAGGCGGTATGATGAGTTGGAGAGGCAAAGTAGCAAAGTAAAGCACAAAGAGGACTTGCCATTCACCCTGCAAGTCCTCTTATATTTTCCCCATTTCAGGTATCGACCATGGCATCCGTGCTATAAGAACCTCGACTTGATCCATAAGCCCTCCCGCTTGGCCATACACCTGGAATCGTAGCAAACTTTATAGTTTCTTTATGATTGCCCTATACAATCATCATAGAAAATTTCGAAGGAGGATTTTTATGTCTGCACAAGAGCAACCTGCTGTACAGTTAAAAAATCTAACGAAGCGCGTTGGCCAAAAGACCATTGTGGATCATTTGTCTTTTGATATTCCCAGAGGAGAAGTATTTGGTTTTCTTGGCCCAAACGGCGCCGGAAAAACCACCACGATACGCATGATTGTGGGCTTGATTGCAATCTCTGAAGGTCAAGTACTTATTCACGGACTCGATGTGCAAAAAAACTTTGTGAAAGCCATGACGAACATAGGCTGTATAGTTGAGAATCCGGAGCTTTACAAATATCTTACAGGGTATCAAAATCTCCTGCATATGGCCCGCATGGGACAGCACCCTATCGATCGTAAGCGAATCGAAGAGGTTGTTTCCCTAGTCGGACTTGAGGATCGAATTCATGATAAGGTAAAGACTTATTCTTTAGGGATGCGCCAACGACTTGGCTTGGCACAAGCGCTGGTACACAAGCCATCCATTCTCATTCTTGACGAACCTACGAACGGTCTAGATCCAGCAGGCATTCGCGAATTGCGTGATCATTTGCGTCACTTGGCAAAAGAGGAAGGCATGGCCGTCATCGTTTCCAGTCATTTGCTTTCGGAAATGGAACTCATGTGTGACCGCGTGGCTGTTATTTCTCATGGCAAACTCATCCAAGTGGAACGAATTGGAGATATGGTTGCTTCGGAAAATGGCGTACAAACCACCACATTTACCGTCAACAACGCAACTGACGCTAAGGAATTGTTGTCGCGCACATTGCAAATAGACGCGACCCTTAGCACCGATGATGACCAGAAGCTAAGTATCATAGTTAATCGCGATCAAGTTGCCGATGCGATCAAAGTGCTTGTCGACAACAAGATTCGAATTTACGAAGCATCAACACAACGCAAGACACTGGAAGATACCTTTCTTGAGATGACAGGAGATGAATCCATTGCTTAATCTGCTTGCCAATGAAAATATGAAACTCTATCGTCGATTACGCACTTGGATTCTTGTTCTTATTATGGCAGCTATTGTTATTCTCACCGGTGTGCTAATGAAGACACATGAGTCACCGATTACAGCCAACTGGAAGCAGAACCTGGTCGCACAAGACCAAGCAATCTCGCAGCAGTTGACATCTGGACATCATCTAGGCATGTTAGGGAGAAGCAAAGCTTATCTTGAAGTGCAATTGAAGACAAACGAGTACGAGATTAGTCATAACGTAGCGCCCGCTCAATACACCGCTTGGAGTTTTGCTAATGAGATTGAACAACGCGCTGTCGGTGCCCTATTGACTGTCTTTGTCGCAATCGTGGCTGGCGATATTGTTGCTGGAGAATTTTCCGGCGGTACGATCAAATTGCTTTTGACTCGACCACAAACACGCAACAAGATTTTATTATCGAAGTACGTTTCCACTCTTTTGTTTTCGGTCGTCTTAATGGCCATTACGTTGGCAGTATCACTAATTGTCGGAACGATTCTTTTTGGACTAAGCGGCGCAGATGCCCCTTATATCTATATCAATGCGAGCGGACAAGTACTCCAAATGAATATGGTGGCGTATCTGTTTGCTAATTATGGGTTCAATAGTGTGTCGTTGTTGATGACTGTCACCATCGCTTTCATGATTTCCACTATTTTTCGCAGCAGTTCTATCGCGATTGCGATCTCCATTGTGTCGCTTTTTATCGGCAGCACGTTGGTGGAAGTCTTGCAAAGTTACAGTTGGGATAAGTTCATCTTATTTGCTAACCTAAACTTAGCGCAATACTTCTTTAATGGTCCACTGATTCAGGGAATGACGTTATCTTTTTCGATCACGACTCTTGTGGTCTACTTTGTCGTCATGGTCGCTTTATCATGGTACATCTTTAAAAAACGCGATGTTGCCTTGACCTAATAACTACGGCAAGATTGTCATCATTTGCAGGAGGGTTTAGCATGGGTGCCCGCATCTTACTCGTCGATGACGAGCCTGATATCGTTTTAATGATCATGGAAGCACTGCAAAGAGAAGGATATCTAGTCGATACAGCGACAGATGGCGAAGACGCCGTAAACAAAGCACAATCACAACCGCCGGATCTGATCTTGCTTGATGTTATGATGCCTAAAAGAAATGGGTATGAAGTATGTCAAGCAATTCGATCTAAGGTGTCTTGTCCCATCATCTTTCTCAGCGCTCGTGATAACGAATCAGACCGTCTGAAGGGACTTGCCGTTGGCGGTGATGACTATCTCATTAAGCCGTTTAGTCTCAAAGAGTTGCGGGCACGTATCCATGCCCATCTGCGGCGGGAACAGCGAACACACGTTATCAGCAGACAACAAGTACTTGTATATGGCAAATTGATGATTGATACCCAGGCCCATGCTGTATTATTTCATGAGGAAAAGATCCCGTTTACACACCGGGAGTTTGATATCCTCGTGTTATTAGCCGTAAATCCTTCGCAAATCTTTGACAAAGAGCAAATTTACGACCGCGTCTGGGGTATTGATGCCGTGGGAGATTCATCGACGGTTACCGAACACATTAAGAAAATTCGAAATAAGCTTTGTATCCTTGATCCTGATCATGTTTATATCCGAACCATCTGGGGTGTGGGTTACACATGGGACGCCGTCCGCTGAAAAAATACTTCTCCCTCACCAGGTTGTCTATCAAGAATCAAGTGATTGTTGGTGTCATTATGATCGCCGTCTTTAGTTTTATCGGTACCATCACGACCTATTTCGTGGTCATGAAATCTCTTGGGAGACAAAATCATTACGCAGATTCTTCGATACCTAGACTGGAAACATATATAAAGCAAAAAGGCGTACATATTTTATCGAAAGCATGGAAGCCACAATTAGATGCGCAACTTGCACATACATTCACCAGGTATCAGGTGATGAATACTGCAGGAATACCGATCTATGGCTCCGACATGAATCGCCTCTTTTACTCCGCGCACACCGTACTTAACCACATGAATGTGCGCCTATTGGTACATGCTGATATCCTGACGGGTGCTGACTCATCTGTACTGATACCGATTGCTAACAACCAAGGCTTACTGTCTGGTGCCTTATATCTAGCATGGAAGACACCAATCAGTAGTTTATACGACTTTTCGCCAATCATTATTTATGGATTTTTTGCCGCGCTAATCATCACCCCATTTTTCTTCATTGGTCTTTTCACATATCTTTTTGCTCGCCGTTTAAGTAAGAATATTAATCAACCCGTCCAAACTTTGATACGCGCTACCCGCAAAATTCAAATGAGAGATCTTGATTTTCAGATTGAAGACTACGGCAATCATGAAATCGGACAATTACTGCTGGCCTTTGAAGAAATGCGGTCTGATTTGAAAGACGCGCTGACAAGACAGTGGGCATTGGAAGATGAACGCAGAGAAATGTTACAGGCAATCTCCCATGATGTAAGAACTCCCGTGACCATTATTCAGGGTCATGCCGAGATGTTAGAAGACATGCGCGACCTCCCGGACGTCGTTCACCGCTATGCTGGCATTATTAATCGCAATGCCAATCGCATTGTGCGTCTACTGGCCGATTTAAAGACAATCACTGACCTTGAAAATCCCCAGTTCACTTTAACTCCAACACGAGTTGCCATTAAAGCCTTTTTTCAAGAGAAATTATCAGATTATGATGCCCTCGCAAAAAGTCAGGGCAAGGCCATGAAGCAACAGATTACCTGTGCTACCGAGGAGTCGCTGGAGGTACTTGTCGATGTCGATCGTTTAGCGCAAATTATGGACAATATCATGGCCAATGCTTTACGCTACACACCTGAGAATGGCTTTTTCACGTGGAACATAGACATTCGCAAGGACAGCACATCGCTATCCTTGCGTGATACAGGACCTGGATTTAATCCTCACGATATGGATAAAGTGAGTAGGAAGTTTTATCGCAGTGATTTATCGCGAACGGACGCTGCCTTTCATGATGGTCTAGGCTTATACATCGTAAAGGAATTAGCCGAACGGCATTTTGGTGCATTAAGCCTGTACAATCATCGGCATGGCGGAGCCGTGGTTGAAGTGTTAATTCGTTACTTTACCTATTGAACGCGGATATTTTTCGTGGTTTGAACCATGCGGTTGTGGCAAACTGGGCAGTCCGGCTCCTCTTCAGTAATGAACTCAGGGCGTGACCAGCAAGAACATTCAGAGCACTGCCACACCATAGTTTCTGCATACACTTGCTCACTTGCAGGTGCTTTTCTATTATTAAAATAGCTCATTGTCAAACCCCTCCACTTCATCTGCATTCTTTGGAAAACACTATACAGTGTCTCCATATCGTTCCTAAACTATCCAACGACTACCGCAAACGAATTAAGGATGGTCGCAACTTCACAACATCTAATTATACCACAAAGCCGTTGTTAAGGGATACAAAGTAAAAAAGGATCCACAAGAATGGATGGCGAATTTTACAATATTCTGTTATAGTATTCCAATCTATGGATGTTATCATAGATTATCAATGCACAGGGGGAATTGTGTTATGGCTGATGAAGTTTTATCAAAATCTCCATTGTTTACCTTATTTAGCAGTCCTACGGAGTATTTTTCGACCAGAAAGCCAAAGCTTGGATTCATCTGGCTGGCGGTGACTCTTTCGATTGTTTCAGCACTTATGGAAGTTATTATGGTTCCTTACGTCCTACATTCTCCTCAATACCTGCAATTGTTTTCTAAAATGACTTCGCAACAAGACGCAATGGCCAAAGCGATCATGCCAATTTCAACGATTGTCGGAGGACTCATTGCTCCGTGGCTCAGTGTCGTTGTGCTTGGCTTTTTATACTGGCTTCTTGCAAAGCTATTCGGATATAGTATTACCTACCGCAATGCAGCAGCTTTGGGTGCTCATGTAGCCCTTTTTCAATTGATTGGTGTCGTTGTCAGCGTGATCGTCACCGTGGCAACAGGTTCCTACGTCATATCTTTATTGTCGCTGGGCACTATGGTACCGAGTTCAGGCATCATGACAAATATTCTTTCGCGTATCAGTGTATTTGATATCTGGGCCCTTTTCATCGTGACCATCGGCTTGGCTGTCTACACAGGAGGTTCAAAAAGTAAAACTGTGTGGATTGGAGTGGTGGTATGGATTCTCTCCATGTTCATTTAGAAGATCTGACAACAACAGTAAAACGGCACTTTTGGCAACGCTACGCGTGGCTCTTTCTGCTCGTCGCAATCGTCATCGTTGTTCTTGCCTACATTTTGGCTCATCGCGGTGGACCACAGGCATCCGCACAAGTGACGGTTGCCTCGGTGAAAAGTGAATCGATCGCGCAACAATTGTTTACCACAGGCACCGTCGCAACCATACACGAAGCATCCGTGTTTGCGCCAAGCAACGTTGGCGTTTCTCCCACGGTGAATGTGGCAGTAGGTGATACGGTTTTGCAGGGGCAGGTTGTTGCGACATTTCCTAATCAACAACAAAGTACGCAACTGTCCGTAGCACTTGCGGCAAAACACATTCAATATGCTATGTGGCAAGAAGATAAGCAACTGCTTGTGCAGGCAGATCGTCAGCACGTGCCGCATTCATCGGCAGCATACGTGCAATTGTTGGAACAGGCACAAAGTGCGCAATTGCAATACCAAAATGCACTTGTGCAAGTGGAATCGGCAAGAGCTTCACAGGCGAGTAGTGAACTTCTTAGTCCGATTGCAGGTACGGTGACCGCAGTTAACCCGCCGGGATCTCAAAACGCGCTAACAGGTCCACTTGTTGTCATCGATGACTTAAAAGACTTGTATGTGAGCGCATCACTTTCGCAAATGGATTCCACGACGGTGGGGTCAGGACTTCCTGTGACGATTACCAGTGATGCATGGCCGGGGCATTCATGGCGTGGTACGATTTCACGCGTTGCGCCCATGGCGGTTGTTTTGGCCAATGCGGCAACGAATTCCTCGGCGATGGTGCCAATTGAAGTAAACGTGAGCAAAAGTTTTCCTGTTCATCTGGGCTTTTCCGTTAATTTGACGATCAATTCAAAGACAGTGCATGGCTTGGCGATTCCTTACTCGGCTCTAGTGGAAACTGGATCAGGGAGCCAGGTCTGGGTTGTACACGGCAATCAAGTGCATTTGCATACAATTACGCTAGGTATCACGGGCAACAATATCGTTCAGGTGACATCCGGGCTGCATAAGGGCGATCGCGTGGTGCTGAATCCTTCTTCCAATCTCTACTCGGGTGAGGAAGTGAAGGTGTCGTGATCGAATTGACGGATGTATCAAAATCCTATCGGGTCGGCGCGCAAACGATTGAAGTGCTGCGCCATGTCGACCTGCACATTGGCCAAGGGGAGTTTGTCGCACTTCTTGGGCCATCGGGATCGGGGAAATCCACGCTCATGAATATGATCGGCTGTCTTGATACGCCGTCTAGCGGCACCTACACACTGGATGGACAGCAGATTGCCAAATTGTCCAATGAGCGCATGTCGGCAATACGCAATCACAAGATAGGGTTTGTTTTTCAGAATTTTTACCTGCTGCCGCGTATGACTGCCCTACGCAACGTGGAAATTCCCATGGTGTATGCAGGTATGGCTACTTATGCAAGGCGAAAACGTGCTCACGAATTACTGCAAAAGGTAGGGCTCGACGACCGCGTGGCACATCGTCCCAATGAGCTGTCTGGAGGCCAAAAACAACGCGTTGCCATCGCCAGGGCTTTGGCAAATGACCCACCGGTGCTCCTTGCGGACGAACCCACCGGTTCGCTTGATTCAGTGACGAGCCATCAGATCCTGGATTTGATCCAAGAGGTCAATAACACGGGAACAACTGTGGTGTTGATTACGCATGACCAAGAGATTGCGCGTTTTGCAAGGCGCATCGTCCACATTCGCGACGGACAAGTCGAAAGTGATGAGGTGGCTTTGTCATGATTGGATGGGAGCTATGGCGTACAGCTTTTGAGTCTTTGCTCGCTAACAAATTGCGGTCCATTCTGACGATGCTTGGCATCATTATGGGCGTTGGCTCGATTATCGCGATTGTGGCCATTGGCCAGGGCGGGCAGGTCGCCATCGTCAATGAGATATCGTCCAATTTTCCACAAGGCACAATTCAAATTGCACCAAAAGCGATTTTGACGCAATCTCCGACATTTCATTCAAGCGGAATTACTACATTTTCACAAGCGGATTTTCAGATCGTAAGCGGATTTTCTGGCGTGCAAGATGTATATCAGACGCCAAATACGCAAGATGTCTTGACCTACGGCGGCAAATCACAATATGTGCAGGTGATGTCAGGGCCTTCGTTTTTGCCAAGGCTCGATCAATTTCAAATCATTGCGGGCCGCATGTACGTCAGTGCCGACCGTCTGGCTCACCGTCCGGTCATCGTGCTCTTTAAAGATGTAGCGACTGCGTTTTTCGGCAGTGTACAGCATGCGATAGGGCAGTATGTATCTTTACGTGGGCAGTTGCTGCAGGTAATTGGTGTGGCACAGTCGACCAATCAGACGTTGTTTGCTGGACTGCAGGGGCAAACCAATGTGGTACTGCCTACGACGACGTACGAGGACTTGTATCCGGGCTATCCCATTTATGTGATGGGAATCATTCCAAAGTCTGGACAGGATGTGACGGCTCTGACCAACCGCGTCATTGCGGTGCTTAATGCAAAGTATCATACGGATGCGTTTGAAAATGCGTCCACATACATCCATACCATCGAGAACACTGTGTCTTCTGTCACGGGTGTGATCACAGCGATTATCGGTGCAGTTGCTGCGATCGCGCTTGTCGTCGGCGGGGTTGGTGTGATGAATATCATGCTTGTTTCGGTGACGGAGCGCACGCATGAGATTGGCATTCGAGTATCGCTTGGCGCAAGCCGCAAAACGATCTTGTGGCAGTTTCTTGTGGAGGCCATGGTACTAACGACCACGGGGGGTGTGGTGGGAATTTTTCTTGGCGTCGTGTGTGCAGAATTAGTCTCGGTATTTGCTCACCTTCCGCCTCTTGTGTCGTGGCAGGCGGCTCTGGGGAGTTTTCTCTTCTCGGCTTTGGTCGGTATCATATGCGGCATTTATCCAGCCAGCAAGGCAGCAAATCTCAATCCGATCGACTCACTGCGATATGAGTAGAGCCTGGTACTGGTAAACGAGATTGCAATGCTCTTGGCGTAGCTAGACAAGCTTGGTTAAATTCGTAACACATCCTCATGCACTACGACATAGCTTTTGCCGGTTCCTTGTTTCTTCTAGAACATTAGTTTTGTATCTCGTTTGTAGCACTCAATTTTTTGTCGATTTCAAAGCAAACAAAAAACCGCACTACGGTGCGGTTTGGTTGGTGGGCGATGACGGATTCGAACCGCCGACATCCTGCTTGTAAGGCAGGCGCTCTCCCGCTGAGCTAATCGCCCAAATGCTGGTGACCCCAAGGGGATTCGAACCCCTGATTCCGCCGTGAAAGGGCAGTGTCTTAACCGCTTGACCATGGGGCCATGGTGAGCCATCCGCGACTCGAACGCGGGACACCCTGATTAAAAGTCAGGTGCTCTACCGACTGAGCTAATGGCTCTAAAAGCGCGTGCAACATAATATAGCATGTTTACGCGCAAAATGCAAGTCTACCTCAAAATACATTTACCATTTCCACGATCTGTTCGCGATTGGCGCCTGTTCCAAACAGATACAGCGGTATGCCGGATAGTTCTGCAATACGCGACAAATAGTTCTGTGCTGCCGCAGGCAATTCAGTGAAAGAACGTACCCCTGAGATATCTTCTTTCCATCCAGGCAACGTTTCATACACCGGTTTACATTTTGCCAGAACGGAAATATTCGCTGGGATCGTGGTGATCTCCACACCATCTACTTCGTAGGCCACACAGACCTTGATTTCGTCGAGCCCTGTTAGAATGTCCAATTTGGTGACAGCCATTCCATCAAGTCCAGAGACTCGTTTTGCATGCCGAGTAACAACACTGTCAAACCAACCAATTCGACGTGGGCGCCCCGTTGTCACTCCGTATTCATGGCCAACTTCGCGCAAATGGTCACCGAGTGAGTCGGTCAACTCTGTTACAAAAGGTCCTTCACCCACGCGCGTATTATACGCTTTAACGACACCAATAACTCTTGAAATTTTAGTTGGTCCAATACCAGCGCCGATACACACTCCACCCGCGACCGGATTTGAAGCAGTAACAAATGGGTATGTTCCATGATCCATGTCAAGCATGGTAGCTTGCGCACCTTCAAATAAAACGTCTTCCCCACGTTCAACAGCATTTTCTAAAACGACCGACGTATCGCAAATGTATGGCCGTAACCGTTCGGCGAGAGGAAGATACTCGTCCATGATATCTTTCGCAAGAAAACCTTGTTTTTCATAGTACTTTTCAAAAAGACGATTTTTCTCAGCAAGATTTCGTTCAAGCTTCTCTCTGAATTGTTCAGGATCCAGCAAGTCAGCCATACGAATACCGATGCGAGCTGCTTTGTCCATATAAGCCGGACCAATTCCCTTACGGGTTGTTCCTATCTTCGACAAGCCCTTACGTTCTTCTTCTAATTCATCCAGGCGTATGTGATACGGCATAACCAGATGCGCCCGATCACTCACAACGAGTTTACCTATCGCACCGCAAAGAGACATAATATAGTCAATTTCATTTGTTAATGCCACAGGATCAACGACGACGCCGTTGCCAATAACACACAACTTATCTTCGTATAGAATACCCGAAGGTAACAAATGAAGGTCAAATTTATTCCCATCCAAACGAATCTGGTGCCCGGCATTATTTCCACCTTGGTACCGAACCACTACGGACGCTCGTTCAGCAAGAAAATCAGTGATTTTACCCTTGCCTTCATCGCCCCACTGAGTGCCGACTACAACCACAGTTGCCATGAACATCGCTCCTTGTGGGATAATCCCAATTGAGTGTAGCAACCGACAGCTTGAATGTCAATGAAAAAAACACGAATAAAGATTGTTTATAGGTAGGTAATGTTCGGAATTTGGTTCTACCTAATGAGTCCAAACGTATAAAATTTCTGATGGATTTGTCACGATGTCTTGATATCTTTGTAATTGTACTATCAGCGATTGTAACGGGTTATCAGGATTTATATTCGTATATTGAGCGAGATCAAAGCGTGGCGGGCCAAACCACCAAGACTTGTACACCAAATAGGCGATGGCTCCCTGCAAACGACCGGTCTGCATAAAAGCAGGCACATGATACACAATCGCAAACTTTGCCCAAAAAGTAATACAAAGTACCACGATCACACCTAACAGCGTATAACCAATGCGCTTACTATACTTGATCCATTGAAGCCTTCGCCGTAACCGCAAGCGCAGATGTCTTCTGCGCATACGATAACGACTCGTCTTGGGTATTTGATACGGACGAACAAATCGTTTTTTTTGCCGCTGATAGAGTGGTTCTTTTAAACGCAATGAGCCAAACAGGTATTCAAACAGGCGAGAGGGGGTAATCGGTTTGCGACGATGACGCTCTTTTCGCGATTGCATAAAGGTCACCTGGCCGCACGTTCAAGTGAAACAAATTTGTTGAAGTTCTTAAGAAAAACGAGTTCTACCTTGCCAGTCGGACCATTGCGCTGTTTGCCAATGATCACTTCAACGATGTTTTTCTTTTCCGATTCAGGATCATAGTAATCATCTCGATATAAAAAGGCTACGACATCAGCATCTTGTTCGATACTTCCCGACTCTCTGATATCAGAAAGCATCGGTCGCTTGTCTTGCCTTTGCTCTACTGAGCGGCTTAACTGCGACAAAGCGATAATAGGAACATCCAATTCGCGGGCCAACCCTTTAAGGCTTCGTGATATTTCGGAGATCTCTTGTTGCCTATTGTCGCTGCGCCCATGCGCTTGAATCAACTGCAAATAGTCGATAACAACCAGATCCAATCCGTGTTCCACTTTCAATCTTCGCAGCCTAGACCGCATCTCAGTTAGCGTGATCCCAGCCGTGTCGTCGATAAAAAGTGGAGCGTCAGAAAGAGAAGCAATACCCATGGTTAACTTGGTCCAATCCTCATCTTGTAATTGTCCTGTTCGCAACACATTGGCGTCGATGTTAGCCTCTGCACATATCATACGTTGGACAAGTTGTTCCTTGGACATTTCCAAACTAAATACTGCCACGGTTTTCTGAACACGCACCGCGACATTCTGGGCAATATTTAATGCGAATGCCGTTTTACCGACAGAAGGTCGCGCAGCAATGATAATCAGGTCGGATCGCTGAAATCCCGAAGTCATATGATCAAGCTCCATATAACCTGAAGCGACGCCTGTCATACCGCCTTTATTATTGTACAAAAACTCAATACGCTCATATGCTTGCATTAGCACGTCTTTGATGACAGTGAAGCCTGTCCCTGTCCGCGTCTGTGCTAACGCCAAGATACGCCTTTCTGCCGTGTCAAGCAGTTGACCGACATCTTCACTGCCAGCGTAGCCAGTTGCCGCAATTTCCGTACTTACACCAATCAAGCGCCGCAATAGAGCGCGATCTGCAATAATCTGTGCATGGTACTCTGCATTGGCTGCCGTTGGGACAGACCGCGATAAAGAGATAAGATAATCTAATCCGCCACTTTCATCGAGCTTGCCTTGTGCCTGTAATCGCGCCGTTAAGGTGACAATGTCAACAGGTTCGCCACTTTCTGAGATTTCTAGTGCTGCTTTAAAAAGCAATTGGTGTGCACCCCGATAAAAGTCTTCTGGGTGCAACCTCTCAGCAATACTCGGAAGAATATCCGGCGCAATGAGAATCGCACCGATTACAGCCTGTTCCGCTTCGATATTTTGTGGCGGCAATCGATCAAACGATTCATCCATTTGCCTAGTCACCTAAATTTTTTCGACGTGAACTTGAATTTGTGCTGATACATCATGATGAAGTTTAATCGCGACAGACGTTGTACCAAGTCCGCGAATGGCATCCGGGAGAACTACCTTTTTCTTATCAATCGGATAACCAGCATCAGCTAAGGCTTCGGCCACCTGTTTGGACGTCACGGCTCCAAACACCCGTCCAGCCTCACCCGCTTTTACCTTGATTGTGACGGTCAAGTCGTTGAGCTTTGCGGCTATATCCAAGGCTGCCTGTTTGGCCTGTTCTTCCTTCCTGGCTACAGAAGCTTTTTTAGCTTCAATCTCACGCATAGCATCTGCCGTAGCTTCTTTAGCTAGATTACGAGGGAACAGAAAATTACGAGCATATCCTTCTGAGACAGTCTTTAGTTCACCCTTCTTACCTTGTCCTGCTACATCTTGTAAAAGCACAATTTTCATAGGTATCCCTCCATTTGGTTTCGCGACAATTAACGGTGTTTAGATTTAGATGCCGACATACGTGCGCGTATATCAAAAACCACATCAACTAACCCTACCAACACAAAGATTTCTTCAAAAATCACAAGAATTAAGATGGTACAAAATACTGCGATGACAGCAAGAACCGTAATGGGGACACCTTTAAGTTTATCGCAAACAATCCACCACAAAACAGCCGCCGCCTGCAATGATAACAAAAAGGTTAAAACGAGTGAGGCCGTATTGACCAGTAAACTTACGATACCCGAACTTGATCCAAATCCGGTCAATAATGCGATAAGAACGACAACATAAGCTATACCTACCGATCGTGGCACCCTAAAGTTTCTCATCACTGGCGAAGCTGGTTTATGCAACACCGTCTGAACGAATCGCACAATGGCAAGATTACAAAGCGTCACCATGGTCGATAAGATTATGATCGACCCTGGCAGGACCAGTTGCACCAATTGTGCCATGGCAGTGGTACCTTGACCACTGCCAGACAAATTTTCAAGGCTTGATAACAACGGTGATGATCGAATACCTTGTACCATAGCCTGTGTAAATAACGTGATGATGTTGATTCCAACGACTTTAGCGATCACAAACAACAAGAGGATAAATACAATCCATGTCAGCGTCGCATTCACGGCGTAGTGTCCAATCTCTTGCTTTTGAAGACCACGACCTAGTAAATAAGAGAAAATAAGCGTAGCTATAAAAAACATCCATAATACAAGCCACATACTAGATAACAAAGAGGCAAGCATGGCTGCTGTAACCAAAACCATAGCTTTGCGCCAGTTACCTTCGACAAACAGCCATAGTAGCGGCGCAGCTAAACACAGGGCGGTTAGCGGAAAGATCACTGGGATAAACAGCGTTAAAGCCAAAATGACAATAAAAGCGGTTTGCGCACCCCAGCCAGACTTTAATCGAAAGATAAAACCACCACCCATAGAATTGAAATAGCCCCAAATCTTGCCCTCAATTTGTACTTTTAAACTAATGCGTTTAATATGGTAAGTGATTTCTTTAAAGGGAGGGCTTCCAGTGAAATGGAGGCGCAGCAAGGTTCTACTCTATAGTGCCTTAGCAATTGCTATAGTTGCGCTTGTTTCACTGGTCTTCGACGTTCACACTTCAGTATACCACGGCAAGCAAAATGCGTGGTTGACTAATTTGCGTTACGCAAAAGACCCGACCATTCCCCTTTCGGAGGGCGCCCTCGGGGCGTGTGTCGTGTTAGTTGTCGCCTCCATCATCGAGCAAACCCTGACTAATAGAATTTTCAATGCCATCGTGAAAGAAGACTCTGAAGAAGATAATTGGGTCCAGGCACTCATCGCAAATGCTCCACTTGCCATCGCTCATGTAGACGCTTATTTTACGATCCTCGCCATCAATGAAACCTTTATGGACATGACAGGTTTTACAGAGACCGAAATCCTAGGAATAAAAATGCTCGAGTTAGTACTATGGCTTGGTGCATCGATTGATCATGGGAGCGACATTGAGAGCGCATTATCATCAAGCATTCCCGTACGTAATCGTGAAATGAGCTTCATCCATCGAGCAACGGGAAGTGGTCGCATTGTTCTTGTCTCCATCATTCCAACAACCACCAATCGAGTTGGTTATGCCGTTTTCATGGAAGATATTACGACTCGCAAACAATGGGAAGCTTACTCCGCGAGAAATGACCGCTTAAATCTCATTGCTGAGTTCGCGGCATCAACTGCTCACGAAATTCGCAACCCACTGACAACAGTTCGCGGGTTTTTGCAATTACAAAAACGACGATTGCAGCAACCTCCCGGTAAAGATCATTTCCAAATTATGATTGATGAAATTGATCGCGTTGATGGCCTTATCACGGAGTATCTCACTTTGGCACGTAACTCGGTGACCGCACAACGAAGTCCTACTCAAATGAATGAACTATTGTCCAATATGTTGCCGCTTGTAACTGCAGAGGCTAACCTGAAAGGTGTCTTTGTTTCCGTTGGCATTATCCCAGAAGGGATATGTCATGTATGCCCTCAAGAAATCAAACAGGTGTTTCTTAATTTGACGAAAAATGCTCTGGATGCTATGGATAAAGGTGGAACGCTAACCATCAATGCGCACCGAGAATCTACCACCTACACGTTGTCTGTGTCTGACACGGGCACTGGAATTACGAAGAGTAACCTTGAACGAATCTTTGACCCCTTTTTTACTACCAAATTATCAGGTTCTGGACTCGGTTTAGCTGTTTCCATAAAAATTATAGAAGCACATCACGGAAAGATTCATGTCGAATCTGAACCAGGCGAGGGCACTACGTTTAACGTGATCTTCCCACTGATCGATATTCAGGTGACATGATAAATAAAAAAGCAGGGTGGCTTGTGCCACACCCGCCTAATTTTTATTGATCGAATCTACCTATTCCATCGTGTAAGGAAGCAAGGCTACTTGACGAGCGCGTTTAATCGCAACAGTTACTTGGCGTTGATGCCTTGCGCAGTTACCGGAAATACGACGCGGCAGAATCTTTCCACGTTCAGAAAGATACTTCGTCAAACGGTTTGACTCCTTATAGTCAACAGTTACAATCTTATCCACACAAAACTGGCATACGCGTTTACGCTTGCCACCACGGCCTTTGCGCGGCATAGTCGATCCACCCCTTCTTATCGTGCCACGAGGTTAAAAAGGAAGATCATCATCTACAATGTCAATTGAACGTCCATCGTCGGCAAAGGGATCATCTTGATATCGATCAGCAACGCTAGGTGAAGTAGCAGGATCATTAGGACGACTCATCGGAGGGCGCGCGTTGCCAGCGCCATTATCCGCCGCGCGATCGAGAAATTGTACGTTATCCGCAACAACTTCAGCCACGCGTACCTTTTGACCCTCACGATTGTCGTACTGTCGAATCTGCAAACGCCCTTCTACTGCAGCAAGCCTGCCCTTGTGCAAGTATTGTGCGCAAAGTTCGCCTAACTTTTGCCACACCACAATATTGATAAAGTCTGTCTCCCGTTCACCCGCTTGATTCGTGCGAGCACGATCCACCGCCAAAGTAAACGAAGCCACAGCCGTACCTGAAGCTGTATACCGCAATTCAGGATCCCTCGTCAAACGACCAATTAGAACGATACGATTGAGCATCGTAAGTCCTCCTTTGACCACCCGGTTTCACTACCTACTTACTCGTCAACTCTGGTTGTCAAATAACGAATCACGTCATCGCTAATGCGAAACAGGCGTTCCAGTTCTTTGGAAACATCTGTATCCGCGCTGTAATGCATTAAGACATAGTGTCCTTCACGGTGACCTTCAATTTCGTAAGCTAAGCGGCGTTTGCCCCATTCGCTGACTTCTTCAATTTCACCTTGTTGGTTCGTGACGACGTCATTAAAACGTTGCACGAGTTCCTGTGTCTTCTCTGCTTCCAGATCGGGACGCAGCACGTACATAGTTTCATACTTGCGCATCCGATTCACCTCCTTGTGGACTATAGGCTCCCTGGTGGGAGCAAGGATGGCAGGGTCCATCGCCGTAAATACACGGATGTGGTCCAAGCCTGCGGACTCACATTCGCTTATTATATCATTTATATAGCACTTTGCCAATGCGTTTCAGAGGCGATGAGTTATACGTTAAAGCGGAAATGCATAACATCGCCATCTTGTACCACATAGTCCTTGCCTTCAAGGCGAAACCTGCCATTTTCCCGTGCAACCGTATACGAGCCTGCTTGTAGTAAATCTTTATAGGACACCACTTCCGCACGGATAAACCCGCGTTCAAAGTCCGTATGGATAACGGCTGCAGCCTGTGGAGCTTTCGTGCTCTTACGTATCGTCCAAGCGCGAACCTCTTGCGGTCCGGCCGTAAAGTACGTAATCAATCCAAGCAAATCATAAGCAGCTGTAACAAGACGATCCAATCCAGACTCATGTAATCCAAGATCAGCTAAAAAAGCGAGCTTATCATCGTCATCCAATTCGGCTACTTCAGCCTCGACCTGAGCGCAAATCACAACTACTTGTGCATGATCGATCAAGGCAAGTTCTCTGACCTTATCAACAAGTGGCAAGTCATCTTTTCCTATATCCGATTCAGAGATATTGGCCGCATACAAAACTGGCTTTAGCGTCAGAAGATGCAAATCCCGGATTGCAAAGCGTTCCTCGTCGGTTATCGAAAGTCGCCTAGCAGGGTGCCCTTCTTCAAGATGCACAAGAAGTCGCTCTAAGAAAGTCACCTCTTCTCGGATTTTCGCGTCGCCACTTTTAGCTAACTTTCTTTGGCGATCAAGACGTTTAGCGACGGTATCTGTGTCTGCAAAAATCAATTCCAAATCAATCGTTTCAATATCGCTTAATGGATCTACCTTGCCTTCCACATGCGTGATATCTGAACTTTCAAAGCAACGTACCACGTGAACGATAGCATCTACTTCGCGGATGTGGGAGAGAAACTTGTTTCCAAGCCCTTCACCGCGGCTTGCACCTTTTACAAGCCCAGCGATATCGACAAACTCAAATGTCGTAGGCACGGTACGCTGTGGATGGACCACACCTGCTAATTCACTTAAGCGCAGATCAGGAACTTCTACAACACCGACGTTAGGGTCAATCGTGCAAAAGGGATAGTTGGCGGCCTCTGCACCAGCTTTCGTGATGGCATTAAATAACGTCGATTTGCCGACGTTGGGTAATCCTACGATTCCTGCTTGTAACGGCATGTCCACACCTCAATTGTAGGCATTATAAAAGAAATTACCATAAACTCTTGTGAAGATGTTGTAAGCACAGGATAATCACCGGCAAAATACATATACTACGCAGTGTGGTCAAGGAGGTGGCTTGTATGCGATCGAGGCTGCGTAAACTGCGTGATCGACTGAGAAAAGTTCGCAATGTATTTGCGATATCTATGGACACACATGATTGCCAATAATGTATAAGAACCTGATTGATCTTAAGATAAACCCTGCGAGGCGAGTATGCAAATATGCACCCCCGCCTGGCAAGGTTCGTGAACCCTTTCACGGCACGTAACCGATTAGAACTCCGGCAAAATATCCAGGTTATGTCCCATGACTTCCCCAGCTTCACTATCTACGTCAGCAATCCACCAATTCCCTTCACTATCAATGGTTGACAGCGAATCAATGCCACCTTGCTGAGCTAGTTGCCTAGCTTCATCAATCGATAAAACACGTCCATTGTTCATGCGAACCATGGTAATATAGCCATCCACGTTTTTGCGAATACCGACAATTTTGTCTCCCATACTCCCCCGCCTCATAGATGGACTTAGTTTCGGGGTTAGTATTTTCAATTTCCAGTATCACATGCGCGAAGAATCGGGAGAAATCACTTCTTTCAAAGATCGTTCAAACTCTCGCCTTGGGAGCAGCACGCTTCTCTTACATGCCTCACATTTGACACGGATATCCATGCCCATTCGAATAATCTGCCATTTATTTGTGCCACATGGGTGTGGTTTTTTCATAATAACCGTATCACCCAGGTTGTACGATTTTGCATTCACAGTTGGCGCCTCCTAGATACCGGACACAATGCTGTCTATAGTCTTTCGACTATACCATGTAGTTGCAAAACCGTCCAAGCGTGAACGAATAAGGAGTGATGCAAAAAATAAAGTCCTTTACTGTTCCGAGCAATGAACATATACGTAAGGAGCCATTGCGTCATCGAAAAAACCCCATATACACCCGTGCAAAGACCTAACAAAGCACCACCTATCTGCTGTAATGGAGCTCTTTGTGGTCCAATTGGCCAAAGTGTGTGCATTGACCGAAATCCAATGAGTAATGCAGTCCCCGCTCCAAGGGCGTATAGATAGGCAATCCCTTGTACGTACGATGATCGAAGATACTGAAAAAGCGGAGTATAGATGGGAATCCCCGTTGCTATAGCGGGCGTGACCTGAGCGACTGGTATCACTTTGTCCATCAAATGAAGTAGCCATTGATGAAAGGCTTGTGCTATAAGCGGGCTGTGAAGGGGCGGTTCAATCCAGTAGGCTGTCTTTGTAACAACAAAAAATGAACCCGTCAAGGCAGCCGCGATCATCAGCATGCGAAAGGGACCTACAAGTATCCCCAATAATACGCACCAGCCTATGACGATAATTGCTATAAGATCAAGCATACAATCCTCCGGGAGCGTGTCCTTGTTCAATTGTATGCACGATGGGTATAATTTTACCCCCTTCAGTCACATACTGTACTATCAAGCTCGTAACAGGATGTGATGATTCTGTTTACTAAATCATATAAAGAAGAAGAGTCCTTTCACGTCCTATTTGATGAAACTGAGGCAGCACACCATTTGGCACTTGCACTGCGCAGGCGACTCATCAATCGTCCTAATAGCACAGAAGTCATTTTTGTATGTATCGGAACAGATCGTTCCACAGGTGATGCACTCGGTCCTCTAGTAGGATCATATCTTTCAGAGATGCACCGCAATACACTCGTCTACGGAACACTAATTCGGCCCGTGCATGCGGTCAATCTGGCAGAAACGATCACACTAGTCGAAAAAACGCATGTGTCGCCCTTCATTGTGGCTGTAGATGCATGTTTGGGACAATTGTCGAGCGTTGGGCAGATCACGCTGTCGGATGGCGCCTTACAACCAGGTGCTGGCGTACACAAAAAGCTCCCACAAATTGGACATGTCCATATTACCGGGATTGTGAATGTTGGGGGATTTATGGAGTACTTCGTGCTGCAAAATACGCGGTTAGGTATCGTGGTACCTATGGCGAAAGTGATTGCAGATGCCATTGCTTTGTCCATTAGCGAGCTAACGTATCCACATCTACAAGCGGAAGCTGATATGTCTCTAAAAAAAGAGGTCAATAATTCGCGATGGGGAGCTTTTTTTCGTGGGAAGACAGCACCATGACCTGTCTTCCCACGAAAAGATTAATACGCCTTTTTCTTTAGCTTTTGTACTGGTACAGATTCGCCTCGGATAACGGTTTTTTCTTCAGGGGTGAGCGGATATGTTGATTCGCCCTTTACGAACGGCTTCGCATACACGCGTGATTCTTCCCTTCCGTAAATACTGCTTAACACCATGCCGTTTCCATCCTCATCAAGCATCGCCATGGAGAAACTCAAATCATTTCCCGCCTCCGCAAAGGCGTTATATCGTATCATTTGTGGCGCCGATACTTTCTTGATGAGTCGAGATTCATGATTATTCAGGGATCGTTCAATATCTGTCAAACGATCGCTGACGCGTGCAACTTCTTCATGATTTGCTAATATCATCTGTTCTAAATTCGCGCCTTCTTTACCACGAAGCAATGTCTTATACCGACGTTTCACGTGCCGGGCTGTTGTCGTTGCAATAATGGCTATGGTGAGCGATAAGACCGAAATTAATGTACTTACGATCAAAGTAGATACAATGACCGTTTTGCTTGTCTGATCAAAGAGTACAGCGAGCATGTGAATCACCTCGTGATATAAATTTACACAATATGTGAAATCCATGGTGCTAAGTGCGAAACCATCCAATGAAGTGAAATTACAACCACGAGACTAGGCAATAGATTGGCAACTTGAATTTTCTTTACCTCCATAATGTTCATGCCGATACCAAGAATCAAGATACCGCCGGTAGCTGTCAGATCTGTTATTAGAACGGGCGAATTTAAGTAATTACCAAAAATATGGGCTAGAGTTGCAATCATGCCTTGATAAAGAAAAATTGGAATAGCAGCCAGTCCCACACCTATGCCAAGCGTGCTTGTAAAAATTATCGACGAAAAACCATCCATTACACTCTTCGTGAATAGAATATTATTTTGACCGCTCATTCCGCTTTGAATGCTACCTACGATAGCCATGGAGCCGACGCAAAAGATAAGCGTAGCAAAAACAAATCCCCGAGAAATGCCCTGTTTGCCCCCACCTAGACGGCGTTCGATCATACATCCCAATTGATCGAGGTGTCCTTCAATATCCCACCAAGAACCAAGCACGCCTCCAATCACGATCGCCAAAACGATGTACAGGGCATCAGAAAGACCTTGGATGGCCATGCTAATTCCTAGAGCTATGGTAAAGAGTCCCATGCCGTGCAATACAGTTGATTTCAGACGATCAGGAATGCGATGCAAACGCCATCCAATGAACGACCCTATGACAACGGCGACCGCATTGACCAGGGTTCCCAGCAAAAACACTTTTGTGCCCCCTTTACCTTCTCCCAGTTGCCTTGTAAAGTATGCAGTTTTAGCGTACGCGCCTACCATCAGAGTGATACGATTTAATCCAGAGGTCGGAATAGGTAAAATCAGGATCGACCACGTGACCAATACTTAGTTTGTCTTAATCAGGTTTAGGATGCGTTCTAAATCTTCCATTGAAAAATAATCAATTTCGATCTTTCCGCGTTTTTTACCGGTTTGAATTCGAACCGATGTTCCTAGGGAATTTCGAAACGCTTCTTCATAGGCTCGAAGAGCCGGAACTTGAGCTTGTTGGGATCGTGGTGGTTTCGGTGTTTCACGTGAAACGTTAAGTAATCGTTGCACCAAATGTTCTACTTCCCGTACACTTAAACCGTCATCGGCGATTTTCTGTGTCAAAGATCGTTGTATAGTAATATCCGATAAACTCAAAAGAGCGCGAGCATGTCCCATCGATATTGTTCCACGTGAAACATGATTTCTAATGTCCACAGGAAGAGTCAATAAGCGCAACATGTTTGCAACATGGGATCTGCTCTGTCCGACTCGATGAGCCATCTCTTCTTGAGTCAAAGAAAAGTGTTCCATAATTCGTGAATAAGCTTCGGCCAACTCAATCGGATTGAGATCTTCCCGTTGTACGTTTTCAATGAGAGCGATCTCCATAGCCTGTCGATCCGAAATATCGCGTACTATAGCGGGAATCGTTTCCAGTCCCAAACGATCAGCTGCTCGAAAACGTCTCTCTCCCGCCACAATCTCAAAGCCGCGAACCGCGGACTTGCGTACAACGATAGGCTGTACAACCCCATGTTCCTTGATGGACTCCATGAGTTCGGCAAGTTTTGCATCATCAAAGACCCGACGCGGTTGGTACGGATTAGGCTTTAATTCATCGACTCTTATCTCCATGACTTCGGAGACCGCCGCATCTTGACTCATCTGCGGAATCAGAGCCTCAAGTCCGCGTCCTAGACCCGCTTTAGCCTTCATAATGAATCACTTCCTTTGCCAAATCCAAATAAACCTCAGCACCTCGTGACTTAGGATCATATTGCATAATAGGTTTACCGTGGCTAGGTGCTTCGCTAAGGCGAATATTGCGGGGAATAATCGTCCTATAAACTTTTTCACGAAAATATTTCTTCACATCTTCGATTACTTGCAATCCGAGGTTTGTTCGCGCATCAAGCATCGTCAGCAGCACTCCCTCAATCTCAAGCGACGAGTTAAGGTGTTTTTGGACAAGGCGAATCGTACTTAGCAACTGACTCAACCCTTCGAGTGCATAATACTCACATTGAATGGGAATAACGACAGAGTCAGAACCTGTCAGTGCATTGATCGTTAATAACCCTAACGATGGTGGACAGTCAATTAATATATAGTCATACGACGCACGCAAAGATGAGATAGCACGACGCAAACGAACTTCCCTCGAAATCGTCGGCACGAGTTCAATCTCCGCACCCGCTAATTGAATCGTAGCTGGAATAATATCCAAATTAGGTACGGCAGTATGAAGAACTGCGTCAGATGAATTGACATCATTTATCATGACATCATAGATACAATACCGAACATCAGCCTTATTTACGCCAACACCAGACGTGGTATTACCTTGCGGGTCGATATCAACGAGTAAAACTTTCTTACCGAGTTCCGCAAGACATGCGCCCAAATTCACGGACGTTGTTGTCTTACCTACACCGCCTTTTTGATTGGCGACTGCCATTACTCTTGCCATGACTATACCCTCCAACTTCAAAAAAAAAGCAACAACCGCTCATATCTATTGTACTAGAAATAGAAAGAACACACCATGTATTCATGGGTGTTCTGAATAGTAGAATATAGACCCATCATTGTTTATGGATGCGAATTTGAAATTCTACATACTCTCCCTCATCTCTTTCTTCCAAACTAACCTGTAATCCAGTCTGAGTAATGAGTTCCATCGACTTACGCACCGTATTAACCGCAAGACGTACATCTTTAGAATAAGCCACTTTAGCCGATCTGCGCTGCTTCTCGACGACAACAGATGATTTACCTTGAATCGCTTTAACTCGCTCTTCCGTTTGATTGACATTTAACTGTCCCTCAATAATCTCTTGTAACACCTTTACCTGTAAATCTCCAGATAACGGAATCAACGCTCTTGCATGTCGTTCTGAAATGTCTCTTGACCGTATGGCATCTTGAATTCTATCATGCAAGGTCAGCAACCGCAATTTATTCGCTACAGTACTTTGACCCTTACCAAGCCGTTGCGCCAAACTCTCCTGTGTCAAATGATGCAACTCGATCAATTGTTGGTAAGCGATGGCCTCTTCGATGGCCGTTAGATTTTCACGTTGTAAATTCTCAATCAAGGCCATCGAACCAGCTTGAGCATCACTTAGTTCTCGAACAATAGCAGGCACAAAATCCATTCCAAGCCGCTGCACCGCTCGCCAGCGTCGTTCACCCGCAACCAATTCATAATAATCCTCTTGCTTGCGCACTATAATAGGCTGTATCACACCGTGTGTGCGAATAGTCGCCATCAATTCATCAAGTTTCGCTTCATCAAAGACCGTACGCGGTTGATATCGGTTAGGCCTTACACTCGCCACAGGGATCTGACGAACTTCGACATCAGCAGGTGTTTCTCGCTCTGCAGACTTCCACCATTTAGTCAAATGTTCACGCATCGCCCTCACCACTTCTGGATTCTTTGCGTATACGTTCTGCACAAATCCGGAAATTCCTTCTTGCTATCAGCAAATCGACAAGACAAGTGCTTGATCGACAGAGTTAGACTCTTTCATCCTAAAGGATGGCGTATCGCCTCACCTGGTTTCCGCGGAAACGACTTAGGCGTCGGTTTCACCTTTTTTATCTGTACAATAGTGCGCGCCCCAGCATCAAGAGGGAGATCATAAAACACCACACCCTGCACTTTTCCTCCTAAAATTCGTAAAGCTTGATCTGCCTGACCAACCTCTTCGTGGGGATCCGGCCCCTTCATAGCCGCAAAAATCCCATCTATCGATACAAAGGGCAGACACCATTCAGCTAAGGTGGATAATTTGGCCACAGCCCGTGCGGTCACCACATGAAAGTTACTCCGATACGCGGCATCTTTGGCTAGTTCCTCGGCACGGCTATGCACGATATCAACATGTTCAAGACCCAAACTATTTTGCACCTCATGTAAAAACACGGTGCGTTTTTGCAGGGAATCACATAACGTCACTTGATACTGAGGAAGCATAATATTGATCACTATACCTGGAAATCCAGCGCCAGTCCCCATATCAAGAATGCGTGATGCGCCTTTTCCTTGAGATACGAGCCTTACCATGTATAAGCTATCTAAAAAATGTTTTACAAAAATATTTGGCAAATCCGTGATAGAAGTCAGGTTCATCCGTTCATTCCACAATTTTAGTAACTCCGCATACAAAAGAAATTGCTCCTGTTGTTTCCCGTTTATTTCAAGGTTTAGCGATGCCGCATCACGGACTAAAGACGCCATCGTATAATCCTGCACTAGATCACCCATGTACGCTAGCCTTTCTTACACTTGACTGAAGCCAGATCAGCAGTATTGATACGTCAGCCGGGGTAACCCCTGCGACGCGAGCCGCCTGTCCAATATTGATAGGCAATACATCATTCAACCGTTCCTTGGCTTCATTGGACAATCCAGGCACGATGCGATAATCCATTTCACGCGGAAGCAGTCGTGATTCTAACTTTTGTTGCTTGGAAATTTCCTGTTCTTGTCGAACAACGTACCCTTCATATTTTACTTGAATTTCTACCTGTTGCATTACATCATTTGGCAAGGGTTGATCTAAAGGAGCAAACTCATGCACCATGTCATAACTCACACCAGGTCGACGTAACAGTTGTTCAAGCGAACTAACATTACTCGGGATGGGGAGATCCTTCGCAGCAAACATAGGCTCGACAGAGTCAGGTTGCACACGAATACCACGCAGTCTCTGCCTTTCCTTTTCAATACCTGCGCGTTTTTCCACCATTCGTTCATACTTTTCTTCGCACAAAAGGCCAGCCTTAAACCCAATCTCCATCAAACGCAAGTCGGCATTGTCATTACGAAGCATCAATCTATGCTCGGCACGGGATGTGAGCAAACGATAGGGTTCCGCCGTACCCTTTGTCACCAAATCGTCGATCATCACACCGATATAGGCATCCGATCGCGACAAAATAACAGGTTCTCTTTCGAGCGCCTTAAGGGCAGCATTCATCCCAGCAATAATGCCCTGCCCAGCTGCTTCCTCATAACCAGATGTCCCATTAATTTGACCCGCAGTAAAAAGGCCAGGTACCGCTTTAGACTCTAACGTTGGCCACAACTGAGTAGGCAACAACGCATCGTATTCAATGGCATAACCAGGGCGTAACATCTCCACCCTTTCAAGGCCAGCAATAGACCGCAACATCTGAATCTGCACATCTTCCGGAAGACTCGTGGACATGCCCTGCACATACCATTCGGCGGTATGACGACCCTCTGGTTCTAAAAATACCTGGTGCGACAATCGGTCTTTAAAGCGCACAACCTTATCTTCGATACTCGGGCAATACCGTGGTCCACGCCCTTTAATCTCTCCCGAAAACAACGGTGCACGGTGCAAATTATCACCGATGATCTCGTGCGTGCGTTCCGAAGTATACGTCAAAAAGCAATTTACTTGATCCCTCGGAACTATGTCATCGTCAAAAGAGAACTGCCAGTGTTCCTTATCCCCTGGTTGCGCCAACATTTTCGAAAAATCGATGGAATTTTTATTAACGCGCGGCGGCGTTCCTGTTTTAAAGCGAACCAATTCAAAACCCAAATCGATAAGACTGTCGGTCAACTTAAGAGCCGGCAATTGACCATTCGGGCCGCTTTGATACGAAACATCCCCTAAAATAACTTTTCCTCGTAAATACGTTCCCGTCGTTAAAACCACCGAACGCGAAAAGTATTGGACGCCCGTTTGTGTGCACACACCGAGGACATGGCCATTTTCCGTAAGAATCTCATCAACCATTCCCTGACGTAATGTCAAGTTCGGCTGATTTTCGATGACGTACTTCATACTGCGACCATACTCTGCCTTATCCGATTGAGCTCGCAAAGCTTGTACAGCCGGACCCTTTCCTGTATTCAACAACCGCATTTGAATTTGCGTCAAATCGGTGTTTCGCGCCATTTGCCCACCTAATGCATCAATCTCACGCACAACGATACCCTTAGCAGGACCGCCAACAGAAGGATTACAAGGCATAAAAGCGATCGTATCCAAATTGATCGTTAAAAGTAGCGTTTGGCACCCCATACGCGCAGCCGCTAATGCAGCTTCCGATCCAGCATGACCAGCACCTATAACGATCACATCATACTGTCCGCCAAAATAACGCATCGCCTTCACCTCATTTTCCTAAACAAAATTGTGAAAATATCTGGTCGAGAAGATCTTCTCTAGGTGTTTCTCCTATCACTTCACCAAGCGTAATCCAAGCCTGCTGCATATCCACAGCGATAAGATCAAGGGTTTGACCTTCTTGTACCGAATCCATGACATTTTGTAAACATCCACTTGTTTCTTCAAGCAACATAATATGCCGACTCGACGCGAGAAACGGTGCATCAGAGACTTGTTGACCTGATCCTGCAACTAAGTGACAAATTTTACGTTCAAACTCGAGTACATTCTGATGCGACAAAGTGGAATGGAGCATGACCCTGTCAGTGCCCACCTGCTGATTGACAAAAGCAGTGTCAATCACTATCGGCAAGTCGGCTTTGTTAATCAAGGCAAAACCCTTTTTGTGCGCTAACAAATCCAACAACTCAAGATCTGTATCCGCAAGCGGCCGACTGCCATCAAGTAAAACAACTATCAAATCCGCCTCTTCTACTACTTCACGACTCTTACGAACACCAATTTTTTCGACAATATCTTCAGTCTCCCGAATTCCTGCCGTATCGACGATGTAAAAAGGTATACCGCCGATATCCACCTTTTCTTCAATCAAGTCTCGCGTTGTACCAGGTATATCAGTTACAATCGCACGATCTATTTTTACCAGAGAATTGAGTAACGATGATTTTCCGACATTCGGGCGCCCTATGATAGCAAGCCTCACACCATCACGCAAAATGCGTCCATGAAGCGCCTCATCCAGCAAGACATGCAATCGCTGCGTTAGTCCTTTGGCTTCCTGATACACAAACTCAGACGTCGCTTGTTCGTCATCATGTTCCGGATAGTCAATCGTAACTTCAATTCTCGCCAAAACCTCAAGCATGTCATGGCGAATTGCTTGAATGGTTTGTTTTAAGGTTCCTTGAACCTGCCTCAAAGCAGCGACACGCGCCAGATCTGTCTGTGCGGCGATCAATTCCATGACACCTTCTGCTTGGGACAAGTCAATACGTCCATGAAGATACGCACGCTTTGTAAATTCACCAGGTTCAGCAAGTCTAGCACCTGCGCGCACAATTTCTCGCAATACTGCTTGCACAGCCTGCCAACCACCATGCGTACTTACTTCCACCACGTCTTCTCTTGTATAGGTTCGCGGTTTACGCATTAAAGTCACAAGAACCTCGTCAATCACGCTTTTATCATCTAATTTGATTATCAGCCCGTAGTGAACCGTATGCGTTTTAGATGCATGCAGCGGACTTTTACTTTGAAAAATACGGTCAACTATCGCAATAGCATCAGGCCCGCTAACACGAATCACAGCGATGCTCGCTTCTCCCATCGCTGTAGCGATAGCGGCAATCGTATCCGTTGTTGCTGACACTCATTATGCACTCCCTTAACAAGATAACAAAAAAGTTGGAGCCCGAACTTGATGCTAGGACGCCAACTTTTTCATTATCATGTCATGTGTGATGACACTTTAGCGTACCTGCTGTCGGTACTTACTTTCGGCACGCAAACTAGGTTTGCGCACGGCTTTATGAACCTCCATCGGAATGATAACGATCGCTCTATCCGGTTCCGTTCCACGACTTTCCGTTCGTACGTCTTGCCGTTCTTGCAAAGCAACATGAATAATCTTTCGTTCTTGAGCTGTCATAGGCTCAAGTGAGATTTCTTTTCTCAAGTATAAAGCCTTTTCAGCCATTTTTTCGGCTCGATATTGAAGCGCCTGTTTACGTCGCTCCCGATATCCCTGTGCATCCACCGTAAAATGATAACGTTTATCCGCATGTTTATTGCCTATAGCCGTAACCAAATATTCGATAGAATCTAACGTCTGCCCATGTTTTCCGATCAACAGGCCTACACGATCACCTTGTAAATCAAACGTTACATCACGACCGTCGACGCGCTTTTGAACACGGACCGCTAAGTGCATTGTGATGAACATTTCACGCAAAAAACGTTCGGCATCGCCCACAGGATCATCGATTGCTGTGATCGCAATTTCCGCATTGCGTGACCCAAATCCCAAAAAACCCCTCGTCGGGGCAACTTGTACAACGACTTGCGCGCGGTCGCGGGTTATTCCGAGTTGCTGTAACCCAACTGCGACCGCCTCTTCTACCGTCTTCGCCGTTACGTGAACCTTCCTCATCAGCGATCATGCCCCCTGATTCGTAGGCTTAACCCGAGTGAAGTACGTTTGAAAAATCGTAAATACGTTACTGACAACCCAATATAAAGCCAACCCTGCATCGAACTTTAATCCCATGAAAAAGATCATGACAGGGAAAATATACATAATCATCTTTTGGCTGGATTCCATCTGTACCATCGTCAAGCGCGTCTGAAAATAACTCGTCACCGCTGCAAGCACTGGTAAAATATACGTGTGATCAGGCACTCCCAAAGGCAACAACCCCAGGAACTTAGATGATAACATCGCCTGATCTGTATAAATGGCTCGATACAATACCCACAAGACGACCATCTGCAACAGCATCGGCATACACCCTGCAACAGGATTTACGCCCTCGGACTTATACACATTCATCGTTTCTTCTTGGAACTTTTTCGAATCGCCAGCGTACTTTTTCTTAAGTTCTTGAAGGCGCGGCTGCAACGCTTGCATTCGCTTGGTGTTGCGCAAACTACGAATCACAAGCGGCATGGTGACAAGCCGAATCAAGATCGTCACTACAATAAGAGCCAACCCATAATCGTGAAATGTGAATTGCGCTACCCAATTAATAAAGTGCGCCAAACTATTAACTGCGTCATCCCAAACACTAGGACTCGCAGGCACCTTCGCTGTGTTCGTCGCAGCGAACGCCGATGCACTGCTTCCGAAAAACATGGCAGCACCCAGTGCTAATCCCATCAATCTTGAGGTACGCAAACCCACTACAAACCAACCTCCCACACGATTATGGCAATGGATCGTATCCACCTGGATGCCAAGGACCACATCGTACAATGCGTCGCAAAGAAAGCCAACCACCCTTAAACACACCATACTTTTTCACTGCCGCCAAGGAGTAATGGGAGCAAGTAGGTTCAAACCGACAGGAAGGAGGTGTTAAAGGTGAGATAAATAACTGATAAAAACGAATAATCCCGATGACGATGAGCTTCACTATCGAACGCCCCTCTACACCAGTACTAACTACACAATTTAGCTCTTTTCAACAATAACACCATCTGCTTGTCCACATCATTACACGTTTTTAAACAAGGGGCCTCTTTGCGAGCAATCACAACGATAAAGAAACCACGATCAAACTGCTGCACGTGTCGACGCAATGATTCTCGCAGCAACCGCTTTGTCCTGTTTCTTACGACAGCATTGCCCACTTTTTTACTGACGGAAAAACCCACTTTAGTGGCTTCTCCCTTTCGCCTCTTCAATACATAGAGTACATAGTACCTATTTGCAACCGAAGTACCATGCAAAAAAACCGTCCGAAAATCACGATTTTGTTGCAAGCGGTGACCTTTAAGAGTCACCTTATATCTAATCAGTTCCATAACGTTTTCCGGCACAGAGTAGAACCTCCACTGATCACGGCACGCCCGGTCATAACGGAAAAAAAGACCACCGAACAAGTGGCCTACGCTGATAAGACTTTTCTACCTTTGCGGCGTCTTGCGGCCAAGACACGGCGGCCATTTTTTGTAGACATCCGCTTACGAAATCCATGAACTTTCTTGCGCTTACGAACATTAGGATTATAAGTCGGTTTCACAGTTAGTCACACCTCCCCAAGCGTCCCTTCATAGAAGAAACACCTTCTAATTATAGTGACGTATTCCTTCGGATGTCAAGTTAAAAAGGTCGTCCACAGGCAGTTATCAACATGTGGATAATTATTGTGTACATTTTCTTTATAGACACGATGCACAATAATTATCCACAGCCTCGACATTTCCTTTACTTCTTCGACAAATTACGTTCTAAATCGCGCAAAATAGCCCCTCATTGTTGTCTAACAAACGCTTTTTTGATATGATTGGACAGCATTAATGGAACGGCTGTTTTACTTATCCACAGGTTATGAACACCTGTGGATAAGTTATCCCCACCATCTGCTATTGTGTATAAGTTGCTTGTTATACACACCGCCCTTGTGGATACGTCAGCTTCCAACTCTTTTTATCTCGGGGGGCTTTTATTGTATGACCATTTCCGCCGAAGCGCTGTGGGAAAAAGCGCTTCTTTTGATGGAAAAGAAGTTAGGAAAAGTTATCTTTCAAACCTGGTTTGCTGTCACTGAAGTTGAATCCTTTGATGGCCAAAACTTATTGATCCGCGTTCCAACCGAACTCGCTCTTGATCATATCAACAAGTTTTATGCTGATACGGTACAAAATGTCGTAGCTGATTCGACATCTTCACCGATTACAGTTCACTTTGTCCTTCCAACAGCCAATTCATCGAAAACGCTTACAGGAAATAGCAAGTCTGCGGATCAGGATCGCAATGAATTTCCACAAACCACATCGTTCAATGCCCGCTATACATTTGAGACGTTCGTGATTGGCGATCGCAACAAATTGGCGCACGCTGCAAGCATCGCGATTGCAGAAAAACCTGCTGCATCCTATAACCCTTTTTTCCTATATGGAGGCGTTGGTCTTGGTAAAACGCATCTGATGCATGCGATTGGGCAACGTGCACTCGAGATCAATCCATCCTCGCGCGTCGTCTACATTACAAGTGAAACGTTTGTACGCGAATTTGTGACAGCTCTTCAGTCAAACTCTGTGCCGGATTTCCGTAACAAATATCGAACGGTTGATATCTTATTAATTGACGATATCCAATTCATCTCTGGCAAAGAATCAACACAAGAAGAATTTTTTCATACCTTTAATACTTTGCATGGTGACCATAAACAAATCGTTATCACGAGTGATCGATCACCAAAAGATATTCCAGATCTTGAAGATCGGTTACGTTCCCGCTTTTCCGGAGGATTGATCATTGATATCAAGCCGCCAGAATTTGAGACTCGTATTGCCATCTTACGCAAAAAAGCTAAAGCGGAAGGTATCGACATTCCGGATGAGGCCATCCATATGATCGCATCCAAGGTGGAAACAAACGTTCGTGAATTAGAAGGTGCCCTAATTCGCGTCATCGCGTATTCATCTATGATGTCACGTGACATTGATACATCTCTCGTTATTGATGCTTTATCCGATCTGGTAGCTACAGCAGCTAAAAAACCAATCACAGCCACCGATATTCAACGCGTGGTGTCATCACATTACCATCTAAAGACAGAAGATCTAAAAGGCCGATCGCGTCAACGAGATATCGCTTTTCCGCGGCAAATTGCCATGTTTTTGGCAAGACAAATGACAGGCTTGTCACTCCCAAAAATCGGCGAAGAATTTGGCGGACGAGATCATACGACAGTGCTTCATGCATGCGATAAAGTCGAAAAAGAAATTCAAGCTGATCATCATCTTAGTCAAGTCGTCCAACACCTTAGAGAAACGATATCCACCATGTAATAAACCGATACTAACGCACTTATCCACATGTGGATAACAAGCAAATTCCTTTTCCACCTATGCTTTATAGCACTTATCCACATATCCACAGCCCTAATAATAATCATTATTTTAAATACATCTTTAAATAACTTACTAAATAACCAGATTGGAGTGGAATTTTTATGCGTTTTGTCGTTCGCAAAGCTGACTTTTTACAAGGATTGCAACAAGTAGCACGAGCCATACCAACGCGTACGCCTAAACCGATCCTTTATGGCGTTTTACTCACAGCACAAAAAGATCGACTCTATATCACAGGCTATGATTTAGAAATTGGTATTCAAATGCATATCGAAAATCCTGAAGATAAAGAACAAAGCATTATTCAAATTGAGCAAGAAGGTTCCGTTGTTTTACAAGCACGTTATCTCATCGACATCGTGCGAAAATTGCCTCACTCCCTTATTCGTTTTGATTCACAGCAAAGTAACGTGACGATTCAATCAGGAACAGCAACCTATCAGCTAAATGGTATGGATTATCACGAATATCCAGATTTACCAACCGTTCATGATGAACGTGGTTTTGCCATAACAGCATCATCACTTAAAGGACTTATTGAACACTCAGCTTTTGCGGTAGCCTCATCAGAAGTTCGTCCCACATTAACTGGTGTCTTATGGAATTATTCTGACAGTAAACTTACTTTAACAGGCACAGATAGCCATCGTTTGTCAACGCAAAGCACAGAAGTTGAATCACATCAAGACTATGCCTTTATGGACTCCATTATTCCTGGGAAAAGTTTGATAGAACTTTCGAAGATCCTGCCTGACACAGATCAATTGGTCGATATTTTGATTGAAGATAATCAATTGCTCGTTACTTTTTTAAATACACGTTTTTTGTCGCGTTTAATCGAAGGCAAATTCCCAGATACGACACGAATTATTCCTTCGACATTTCGAACGACCATTGTTTTTTCCACGAAGGATCTCCATGACAGTGTCGAGCGCGCTGCTCTGCTTGCTCGCGATACAGATAACAACATCGTTCGTTTCCAGTTTCGGCGGAACAACATCGAAGTTTTGTCGCATTCCCCAGAGATCGGTAAAGTGGTTGAATCTATCGATCCCATCACGTTTGAGGGCGAAGATATGATGATTGCGTGTAACGCCAAATTTATGATTGACGCTTTGCGCCAAACCCCAACCGATCAAGTACGGGTAGAACTAACCGGTTCAGGAAGTCCATTTGTACTTCGCCCAATCGGGCTTGACGATTTATTGCACTTGATTTTGCCAGTGCGAATCGCCAATATATAAGTTACGATGAAAATTCAAACTCCTTATGTAACCTTGCAACAAGTTCTAAAGTACACTGGCGTTGCTTCTTCTGGTGGGAGTGTTAAGTTTTTACTTGAAGAAACGACCGTGTTGGTTAACGGCGTTCGGGAAACTAGGCGCGGAAGAAAACTTTACCCAGGAGATTGTGTACGTTACGAAGACCAATCCGTTTGTATTGAGTCTGATCAAGATCATGAAGGTTAAACGGCTTGATGTGCAAAATGTTCGTTCCTACAGTTTTACCCAAGTAGAATTTGGTGAAAACTTAAATATCATATACGGCAGAAATGCGCAAGGTAAAACGACGATTTTAGAGTCCTTAGCTCTATTTTCTTATGGGCGCTCACCGAGGGCTCATCTAGATCGGGAAGTCATCTCATTTGGCCAGGAAGAAAGCAGGCTGCGTGTTTTATGTAGCGGCTTACAAGGGACGACAGATCTTGCTATGAAAGTGACAGGCAAAGGTAAACACGTAATGGTTAATCGTGTGACCAAGAAAAGTCTGTCGGAGTTTTTGGGGCATTTCTACGCCGTTTATTTTTCACCTGATGATTTACAAATTGTCAAAGGTGGTCCTGAAGATCGGCGGAGGTTTGTCAATCTAGGCTTGTCACAAATTCAACCAAGTTTTCTTCAGGATCTGCAATTGTATAATCATTTGCTCAACCAACGAAATCGATTGTTAAAAATGAGACAATCATTGGCACTTGATGTTTTTGATGAGCAAATGAGTCAAGCAGGCGCCCGTCTTATAACGGCACGACGTCAATTTGTCGCTAGATTATGTGAACTTTCAGCGCAACATGATGACATCATCTCAGAAACACAGGATCAACTAAAGATCGCTTATATCACATGTGCGGAAGATGGCGGGCTTGAAGAAATTGCCGAAAATTTGCAACATTCGTGGCATCAGGCAAGAGATAAAGATCTGCAAAAGGGATTTACAACGATCGGCCCCCACCGTGATGATATGTCCATTCTCTTAGCTAATCAACGAGCTGATCGCTTTGGTTCTCAAGGTCAGCAACGTTCTATTGTCCTGTCTCTTAAGATCGCGCTTGTCGATCATATTCGCGAAAAGACAGGTGAATATCCAGTTTTGTTGCTTGACGATGTATTGTCTGAACTCGATGAAGTTCGACAACAGCATTTATTACAATTGATCGGACGCACACAGACTATTCTAACCACTACGCATCCCGATCAAGTTCCGTCAACCTTGTCTGTGCCCCGTAAGGTGTTTGAAACGGCACATGGTATACTATCGGTTAAAGGAGCGTGAATGACGTGTTCATTCACCTAGGCGGCGACATTGCTATTGCGGCAAATAACGTGATTGCCATTATTGACGTCAAGCATGCCAAAAATGATTCTACGCAAGAATTCCTTAACCAAATGCATACTTTAGGTAAACTTTATCGCATAGAAGAAAAGGCCAGTAAATCCTACGTTATTACTGATGATTGTGTGTATATATCCCCCATTTCTTCTACAACACTGAAAAAGCGCGCATTTTCTGTAGACGCATTACATTCGCTTATGCCATAAGAAAGTTGGAGGCGATTTTTTTTGTCTGATTATGACTCATCTCAGATTGTGGTGCTTGAAGGTTTAGAGGCTGTTCGTAAAAGACCAGGTATGTACATCGGTTCGACAAGTGCCAGAGGTTTGCACCATCTTGTCTGGGAGATTGTAGATAATGCCATTGATGAAACTCTAGCTGGTTTTTGTGACACGATTACTGTGACGATTCATGAAGATCAATCGGTGACCGTAGAAGACAACGGGCGTGGTATTCCTGTCGATATCCATGAAAAAGTTGGATTACCTGCTGTTACCGTTGCATTGACGATTCTGCATGCTGGTGGAAAATTTGGTGGTGGAGGTTATAAAGTATCAGGTGGTTTACACGGTGTTGGTGCTTCGGTTGTTAACGCCTTGTCTGAATGGCTGCATGTATACGTAAAACGTAACAACAACCTGTATAAGCAGACTTTTTCACGAGGGGTTCCTACGTCTGAACTTGAGACGGTGGGTACGTCAGATGCGACAGGGTCGATTATTACATTTAAACCTGATACCGAAATTTTTACAGAAACGATCGAATTGCAATTCGAGACACTACAAACTCGCTTGCGTGAGTTGGCATTTTTGAATGCCGGTGTATCGATTAATTTGCATGATGAACGGGCTGATCGCCATCAGGTTTACCATTATGAAGGTGGCGTGCGATCTTTTGTTGAGTTTCTAAATCGTGGTAAAGATGTTTTGCATGAGGAAGCTGTGTTTATCACAGGTGAACGCGACAAAGTGTTGGTTGATGTCGCTTTGCAATACAACGACGGCTATAATAGCAACATTTTCTCGTTTGCCAATAACATCAATACTATCGAGGGCGGTACCCATGAATCAGGTTTTAAGGCCGCGTTAACGCGCGTCTTAAATGATTATGCTCGACGTAACAATCTTTTAAAAGATGCCGATCAAAACTTATCTGGTGAAGATGTTAGAGAAGGTATTACAGCGATCATCAGTGTTAAGCTTCCTGAGCCGCAATTTGAAGGACAAACAAAAACTAAGCTTGGCAACAGTGAAGTTAAAGGCATCGTTGAGAGTTTGTTTGCCGAAAAATTAGCGACATTTGTTAACGAGAATCCAAGCGTTGCGCGGCGCATTCTAGATAAAGCGGTTACAGCCGCTAGAGCCAGAGAAGCGGCAAGAAAAGCACGTGAATTAACACGGCGAAAAAACGCATTAGAAGTCAGTTCATTGCCCGGCAAACTCGCTGATTGTTCAAGTCGTGATGCATCGATCAGTGAAATATATATCGTCGAAGGGGACTCTGCTGGAGGTTCGGCAAAGCAAGGGAGAGACAGACATTTTCAGGCCATTTTGCCTTTGCGTGGTAAAATTTTAAACGTCGAGAAAGCGAGACTCGATAAAATTTTATCGAATACAGAAATTCGTGCTATTATTACGGCCCTTGGAACTGGCATTTCTATGGACTTTGATATCACGAAGGCTCGTTATCATCATGTTGTGATTATGACAGATGCTGATGTGGATGGAAGTCACATTCGTATTTTATTACTCACGTTTTTCTATCGTTATATGAGAGAGCTGATCGATGCCGGTTTTGTGTATATTGCGCAACCACCACTTTATAAAATCACGAAAAGCAGACAAGTCCAGTACGCTTACAATGATGCGGAATTGCAACGCATTCAGGATCAACTTGGACGTACAGGAGTGGAAATTCAGCGATATAAAGGGCTTGGCGAGATGAATGCAGAACAACTATGGGAGACCACCATGGATCCTACCACACGCACTTTGCTGCAAGTAACGATGGAAGATGCTGCCGATGCAGACGGCACTTTTAGTGTCTTGATGGGAGACCGAGTAGAACCTAGACGGGAATTCATCGAAGAACATGCACGTTATGTGCGAAATTTGGATATTTGATGCCTGGGAGGCAATGCATTCGTGGCTGAGCAAGGGAAAGTTTTACCGATTGATATTAGTTCGGAGTTGCGCACATCATTTATTGACTATGCGATGAGTGTCATTATCAGTCGAGCATTGCCTGATGTGCGTGATGGATTAAAGCCTGTCCATCGTCGGATCATCTACGCGATGATGGAACTTGGCATGACACCTGACAAGCCCTATAAAAAGTCAGCTCGTGTTGTTGGCGATGTTCTCGCTAAGTATCACCCTCATGGTGATACGGCGGTGTATGATGCTTTGGTGCGACTTGCTCAAGACTTTTCGACAAGGTATCTGTTAGTAGATGGGCACGGCAACTTTGGTAGTGTTGACGGTGATTCAGCCGCTGCTATGCGGTATACGGAATCACGTATGTCATCGTTAGCTTTGGAGCTTGTTCGAGACATCAACAAAGAGACGGTTGATTTTGTACCTAACTATGACGAAAGTGAACGGGAACCGAGTGTTTTACCATCGCGTTTCCCTAATCTTCTCGTCAATGGTTCATCGGGTATCGCAGTTGGTATGGCAACGAACATGGCCCCTCATAATCTAACTGAAGTGATCGATGGCGTTGTTATGTTAATTGACAACCCTGACGTTACTATCGCGGAATTGATGACGGTGATAAAAGGGCCAGATTTCCCGACTGCGGCTGTTATTTTAGGGAAAGATGGCATTCGCAAAGCGTACGAGACTGGCCACGGTAGTTTGATGATGCGAGCGGTACATACGATTGAGGAAGAAAAAAATGGGAAGATGCGCATTATCATTACTGAACTTCCGTACCAGGTGAACAAGGCAAAATTGATCGAGAAGATTGCGGAACTTGCACGCGAGAAAAAAATCGATGGCATAACGGACCTTCGCGACGAGAGCGACCGACGTGGCATGCGCATTTTGATTGAATTGCGTCGCGATGTGCGTCCACAAGTTGTATTAAATAACCTATACAAACACACACCCATGCAATCGACGTTTGGTGTCAATGCATTGGCACTTGTTCATGGACAGCCCCGTGTGCTTAATCTCAAAGAATTGCTGTTTTATTACCTTGAGCATCAAAAAGATGTTATCGTTCGACGCACCAAGTTTGATCTGCGTAAAGCTGAAGCACGCGCACACATTTTGGAAGGTTTGCGTATAGCGCTTGATAACCTTGATGAGGTGATAGCGCTCATTCGCAGTTCTGCAACTGCTGAGATCGCACGAAATGGCTTAATCGCGCGTTTTGCGTTAAGCGAAGAACAGGCACAGGCCATTCTTGATATGCGTCTGCAGCGCTTGACAGGATTAGAACGCGAAAAAATTGAAAATGAATATAAGGAATTACAGCGTTTGATTGCAGAATATCGTGCTATTTTGGCTGATGAAAGTCTGGTCTATGGCGTTATTAAAAAAGAGATCCTCGAGATTCGTGACAAATATGGCGATGAGCGCCGCACTCGCATTTTAGCCGCAGAAGGTGAATTTGACGAAGGGGACTTTATTCAGGAACAAGATGTTGTGATTACGATTTCTCATTCCGGTTACATCAAACGTGCTCCATCAAGTACCTATCGGAGTCAACGCCGGGGTGGGCGCGGAATTACAGCGATGGGGACTAAGGATGAAGATTTTGTCGAACATTTGTTCATAACATCGTCGCATAATAATCTTCTGATCTTCACCAATAAGGCTAAAGTCTACCGCCTTATGGCCTATGAGGTGCCGGAACTTGGCCGAACAGCTAAGGGAGTTCCGATCATCAATTTGTTGAATATTGAGCAGGGCGAAAAGATCTCCGCCGTGATTCCTGCGACATCGGAGGATATGGAACGGGAAGATTACTATTTATTTACGGCAACAAAACACGGTATCGTGAAAAAGACGTCGTTGAGCGCGTTCGCTAATATTCGTAAAGCTGGGCTTATTGCTTTGTCTTTACGTGAAGATGATGAGTTAATTGGCGTACGTCTGACCGATGGTGAACAAGATATCATTATGGGGACCAAATTGGGTATGTCCATTCGTTTCCCGGAATCTGATGTCCGTCCGATGGGTCGCGTTGCATCTGGTGTTAAAGGCATTGCCTTAGATCACGAAGATAAAGTCATTGACATGGATGTTATTCAACCAGATACCACGGTACTTGTTGTTACCACGAAGGGTTATGGAAAACGAACGACAATTGATGATTATCGCACGCAATCGCGCGGAGGGAAAGGCGTAAAAACGCTTAACGTCACGCGTAAAAACGGCCCTGTCGTTGGTCTAAAGGTGGTCAATGAAGGTGAAGACCTGATGATCATCACGAATACAGGCGTGGCCATTCGTCTGCATATGGATGATATATCAACGTATGGACGCAATACACAAGGTGTGAAGTTGATCAACGTGGGCGAAGAGGACGAAGTAAGTACGGTGGCACGACTTGTGTCAACGGAAGATGATGAAGATACGGAAGAATAGTGAAAATCGTAGTACAATAGGATGAGGGACTTGCTCCATTGTATAGCGAAAGGGAGTCGACGCATGGAATTTGTCATCGATCAATTCTCGATTTTCTTGGTGGTCGTCTTGTTTCTAGTGATGGAGGCCATCATTGTTAATCTCGTAATGCCTCGGTCTAAATAGCTTTTCCCTGACATATCATTGCATGCGTACGGTTGTGTGTGCATGGCTGTGGAGTATGGCCGTTTTGGCAAGTTGCGTGACATCGTCGCATGACATCACATGATATAGTTGCACAAAGTGGTAGGTTCGGCCCTTTTGACCTTGATGGGATTTCAAACAAATCTCGCAGGTGATTGGGGTCGTTGTTATGTATGTGTATAGTGAGTGCATATGAGGTGGAAACTACGGTAGGGACTATAAGCCGGATTTTCTGGCATATAGGAGTTGTGCGATGGGACTGACCACAAGAAGCCGGCTGTCGTGGCTTATTTCGTCCCTGTGGCCTGGAAATGGGCGATTGAGACGCGATAGACCGTGCGATTCGGCGTAGTCATGCAGCATGAACGCTTATGATTGGCAATACGCCATCGGATCCGGCTTATGACGCACCGCCCGCCCGGGTGTGGCTACGTATGATAGCGTTTCAAAACCCAACGTATCTCTACCAATCCAAAATGGTATAAACCTCCTCGTTCTTACAAGGTTGACTTTGGTTTGTGAAGATGATATATTACTTTTTGTCGCCGCGAGAGACGGACGACACGGGCGAGCAAGCGAGCCCGGTGGATCCTTGAAAACTAAACATCGTATAGAGAAGGACAACGTGTAAGACGAAGTACAATGCTTGAGAGTTTGATCCTGGCTCAGGACGAACGCTGGCGGCGTGCCT
>JAKACU010000057.1 GCA_021821185.1 Bacillota bacterium | reverse complement strand
TCTTTAGCAAGCATGCATCGTGTTGTATACTACATAGGAAGCCAAGAAACCACTTGAAAGAAGCGCGATGAACCTTGCAACAACACGACCACAATAAACAAGCCAGTACGATTAGTGCTCGCACAGGCGAACGTCACCATGATCACGAATGGCCACGTCCAGAATCGATGCCTATCTACCAAACATCGGTGTTTACTTTTGATGATGTGGATGATGTGCTTGAATATTATACTGACAGACCACCAGGACGATATCTGTATTCGCGCAATGGAAATCCCAATGTCGTCTCGATGCAAGAGATAGTTGCACAACTAGAGCATGCCGAAAATGCCTGTGCTAGCGCTTCCGGTATGGGGGCGATTAGTTCCGCCATCATGGCTACATGTAGTGCCGGTGATCATGTACTGTTATCGCGCGAGATCTACGGCGGAACGCTCGTTTTATTGCGAACACTTTTACATCGTTTCTCGATAACTGTTTCCTTAGCTGATTTCACTAATCTTTCCGAAGTGGTTTCATCACTGACACCAGCTACTCGGTTGATCATCGGTGAAAGCATTACAAACCCTTTATTGTCTGTGATGGACATCAAAGCGCTGGCCGACATTGCGCACGATGCGGGCGCCCTGCTAATGATCGACAATACATTTGCCACACCGATCGTTGTTCGCCCCATAGAACTTGGCGCCGATATTGTTGTTCATAGCGCTACCAAATATTTAGGTGGTCACAGCGATGTCAGCGGTGGGGTGATTTGCGGATCAAATGCCTTTATCGAACAGGCCAACCACGTGATTGCTACGCTGGGATCCAATCTCGCACCATTTGATGCATGGCTCATCGCGCGAGGCATTAAAACCCTGCCATTGCGCTTTAAACAGCAATGTCTTAATGCGCAAACGTTAGCTAAATGGTTGGCTAACGACGAACGCTTGCAACATGTGTATTATCCAGCATTGTCCACACACAGCACGCATCACTTGGCTAAAAACCAATTTGCCGAAGAACTCTATGGCGCCATTGTAACGATTGGGCTCAAAGGCAATAAAGATGCAGTCAATGCGTTCATGCGTGCTGCACCTTCGTTACCTTTCGCTCCGTCTTTGGCTGGTGTAACCACGAGCTTGTCTCATCCGTGGACCACATCCCATCGTGGTTTCACCGAACAGGAACGTTTGGCATTTGGCATCACAGAGGGGCTTATTCGAATTTCCGTCGGTGTTGAAAATATCCAAGATCTTATCGAAGAAATTAATGATGGATTAATCGCGACGATGTAATTATGGTATACTAAAAGTTGTAACGAGTTAGTCACAAAAAAGTCATGCTCGTTCACAGGTGAAACACAGGAAAGAGGGATCGTTGTGGCATTTCAAACACCAGCACTTCCATATGCAGTCGATGCACTCGAACCATACATCGATGCGAAAACCATGACCGTACACCATGACGGCCATCATGTCGCCTACACAAACAATCTGAATAACGCGCTTGAAGGGCATCCTGATCTGCAAAGTAAATCTGCTGAAGAACTTTTGGCTAACCTTTCATCCGTTCCGGAAACGATTCGAGCGACCGTTCGTAACAACGGCGGCGGCCATGTTAACCATTCCTTATTTTGGACGGTTATGTCCCCACAAGGTGGTGGCGTTCCGACAGGTAAACTCGCTGATGCTATCAATCAAGCATTTGGCAGCTTTGAAACATTCAAGGAAGCATTCGCTAAAGCTGCAGCTACACGTTTTGGTAGCGGTTGGGCATGGCTCGTCGTGGATCCATCAGGTAAACTTGCCGTTGTCAGCACGGCGAATCAGGATAGTCCACTAAGTGAAGGACAGACGCCTATTTTGGGCCTTGACGTCTGGGAACATGCCTATTACTTAAAGTATCAAAATAAACGCGCGGACTACATCGGTGCCTTTTGGCATGTAGTGAATTGGCCACAGGTTGCAACAAACTTCGATAAGGCGGCGAAATAAAGCTCGCCACGTCAAAAGGAGCCACGCGCGCTTGCCTGCGTGGCTCCTTTTTTACAATTTGGATAATGGATCATGAGGATCTGGCTGCTGTCTTTTACGAGCACGATCCACAATGCTCAATAACATGCGGTAATCTTCACTCATCACGAGATGTTCATCTGATAATGTGCGCAATTGTTGCTGCAACTCCACTTTACTCTTTCGCAGACGATCGACTTCGGATTTGATTTGATCGGTATCTCGTTCGAGTTGTCGTAGGCGAGTCTGCAAAACTTGATAATCATGTCGATGTTGACGCAAAAATCGAAATACCATATTCCAAGTGACTTCAGTTTCCATCTCGTTTTGTGTCGGTTCCTGGTGCCACATATCATTTTGATTTTGTTCTTCACGCCGCTCTTTTCGGTCGGATTTGGCCATATCGATCGCTTCGCTGAACTGCTTGCGCACGCATGCATTCCAGCGATATCCGCAGGCAGCGGAAGTCCTGCCAAGCGCCTCAGCGGCCTCTTCAAAAGCAGCCAATTGCGTGCTGCCTTCGCGAATATGACGCAAGATGATGTCGGCTAACCTCTTGTCGTCATCGCCAGTCCAGGCATCTTGTCTCAGGGTCTTCATGCTTGCGATTCCTCCCGTGCACCGAGGTCCTGCCAACATGTATATGCACCCTGAAACGAATTTAGAGATAAATTTTTATCGCAGACGCAAGGCTGACAATAACACCATCGCTGTTCTCAAACGCTTGGTAGGTCTAGTATATCGTAATGCCCAATAAAAGGTTGCTATTTGCATCGTGAGTATAAAATATTGCCTTAGTAATCGCCACGTCCTCATGAAGGCACCTCCGCACGATAGTATTTGCGTATTAGTGTGGGGCAAATCCAAGTGACTATGCCGACCAAATTATAGTAAATGCATTTTTACAGCACCAAGAAATAAAAAAAACAAAGCCGCTATAAACAAGATGATCGCCAAGCGCGTATAGACCATACGTCCGTCACAAATCCCTTCTTGCCAACAAAACGGTAAAACGATCACCCATGGCTCCAGGCAACACCAGTTGTTTAAAAGCGTTGGTTGCGTCTTTGTGATTTGCCGCATACCACGTAAAGTACTCCATCACGCGCGGCAGATGAAGAAAAAAGGCACCTTGTCGCTGCAAACGTTCACACGTATAGCCGAGTTCGGCAACAGCATCACTGACTGCACTAAAATCAACGTCATACGTAATATCGCAAGAACCAGGTCGATCTAAAAAATCATCAACTAATTCGTGTTGCCGATACGCTCGCAACGTACCTCGTGGCCTATCGACGGAAAGTACATCCTCGGTATAACCTCCATAATCAACAAAAGCAAAGGCGATAGGGTCAATCAGATTATAAATAGACTGGATAGCGATGGCCATTTCCGTCTGTGCCTCCGCGACCAAACCACCTACTCTATGCCTCGCATAAGGTACAAGATAGCGATCTGCGTAATGGCGAATCGCTGGATCCTTCGTCACGTCAAACCATGTCGCAAACCGTTTACTTCGGTAAGGTCCCTCTTTTGCATGAAAGGGCCGATTGGAACCTACAAACAACTCCATCACCGACTCTTTTACGACGCGCACACAATGCACCGGTAACGCATCAAGCCACTCATTGCCAAAAACAAATGCGCCTTTATAGGACATTAATTCCTCTTCAGGTATGTCTTTTAGAGATGACACGAAAAGTACGTGAACACGATCTCGAATACGACTTTCTTGCTGCTGTTGAATCCATTGATTCACGCGCTCTTGCGCACGTGACCTAGCCACAGCCGAGAGATCGACACCTACATAGCGAATCCTGCGGTCCTCTAATAACGCATCATGATAGAGTCCATCTAGCAGAGGTACAGCAAAACCGCCGTCGCCACAGCCAAGTTCTGCAACGACGACGTCCTTTTGTACCGATGCAAAAAAATCCCCTATAAAAGCTGACCACAGATAGGCAAACAAGGGTGATACTTGTACACTCGTATAAAAGTCACCCTGTTTGCCAAACCGTTGGCGCTCTGTCATATAATATCCATCTGGACCATACAGAGCCGATCGCATATAGTCATAAAAAGAAACGGGGTTCGTCATGGAACCAGAATTTGATCGATTAAACCATAGTCCTTAGCCTCTTGTGCGTCCATAAACCGATCACGATCTGTATCCTGTTCCACTTTGCTTAGCGGTTGTCCAGTCGTATCCGCAATCAATTGATTAATCCGATCACGAGTTTTTAAGATGTGATCAGCAGCTATTTTCAGATCCGATGCCTGACCTCGTCGTCCGCCCAGTGGCTGATGAATCATGACTTCGCTATTAGGAAGCGCACTGCGTTTGCCTTTAGCACCGCCTGTCAGTAGAAGCGCGCCCATGGAGGCCGCAAGTCCAACACAGATTGTAGCGACATCCGGTTTGATCAAATTCATCGTGTCTAAGATCGCAAAGCCAGCTGACACTGACCCACCAGGGCTATTTATGTACATGAAAATATCCTTGTCGGGATCTTCCGATGCCAGAAACAAGAGTTGTGCGACAATGGCATTTGCAATTTCATCATCAATCTCAGTACCAAGAAACACAATTCGATCCTTTAGCAAGCGCGAATAAATATCGTAGGCCCGTTCCCCACGACTAGTTTGTTCAATAACTGTCGGCACCACAGCCATCTCCAACACTCCTTTGTCAAGACAAAACCGACGCTACCTGCCGTCTAATTTCATTGTACCATAGACCTCATGGTACTCAAAAAAAATGACGCACAGTTACCGTCGGCTCTAGACTTGTAGAACTTAGATCAAATCCAAACGCGTTGACCACCATCGGCAAGCATGTGGTCCTGACCAATTACTTGGCGCGCAATGCCCATGGCACTCGTGTTTCGACCATGATAAGAGGCAATCAAGCGTTCTAACAACTTTACTTCGAATTTTTCGTCAAGCAATCGAAACATCGTTGCTAAAACCGACATTTCTGCATCAACGCCTCCTACATGAACTTCTTGAATCCCGTGTTCTCTACATAATGCTGCCGTCTCATCGTTATACCCGCTATAGGTAGTCTTGTGAACTACGTGAGCCCCATCATGTTCAATTAAAAGCGTATTTTCATGTTGATTGTCCTCATGAACCCAGTACGTCAAAACAATAAGATCATAGTCTTTTGCATGTTCATCAAGGTATCTTTGCGATAAAGCCGCAATGTAATCCAACGAATTTCCTAAAAAATCATCTTGCACATCCAATAGTAATAGTGCTTTTTTAGCCAACAGGATTCTCACCTTTCGCACGCTTAAAATCACGGTTATGGTACCACCCCATCTATCGCCTGTAAATGGGTTCAACCATGAGTGTCATACATTGTTTACATCTGTTTCCTGAAAATTCGATGTGCGCAAAGGGTTTGAGCCAGACATAAAATGTCGTATGATAGGATAAAACGATAGATCCCGTGCGGAGGCGAAAATTATGCTCACCATGGCACAGATTCAGGAGCTGCGCATGAAAATTCTGCCGACTGGCGGTAACTCCATCGTGGACATCTTACATCAATACCGTGACCAGGTGACTGTCACGACCATTGCGCTAGAAAATGTTCCGCTTATTATCATCGCAAAGCACGGCATTATTGCGCGTATCCCTGTGAATGGCTCTGCTCATAAGCTATCACATCCAGAAGAGATCGCAACCGCGCTTAAAGCTTTTTTCAGTACGCGTGATATGCTTTATCTATACATTAACTTACCTGCTTTTGTAGTTCCGTCTTACGTCGATGAGTTGCTGTATGAGCTTACTGAACGTGACGACCGCAAGCAGGAATTACAAAAGAGGATTGATGAAGCGCTCGACAATAAAGACAAATCAGCTTTCATAGACTTGTCTAGAGCGCTTGCCATGTTAGAGCAACACAACAAGGAGTGACTTTTACGGACGAACTCGATCTTTTGTATGACGAAGATGATACCTATCCATGTCGGTTTGTCGGATTCATCGGAAAGAAAAGCCAGTTTGACCTGGTGCTCATCGCAACCGATCATTTCTTCGGTAAAACGCTTGTAGTATGTATGCAGACGCAACGATCCGCTGTACTATCGAGTCAAGAAGCTCAAGACATCTTGCATGTGGCGCAGGCATTCCATCTTACGGAAGAAGAGGCGCAAGAAGCATCGGCATTTCTCACAGCCAACCTTCCGTAACCATGACAATATCCTGGCTAAGCATCTGCCAATGACTCAGGCCAGTAAGTTCTCATAACGGTTCATGAAAGCATCTGAGACGACCTGATGTTCTTGCGGATCTTCTACTGCCTCTAGACTGGCGATATCACCTTGGCCAATAATCTTTAAAAAATAAATCGTGTTCTGATCGGAATCGCGATCGTAAAAAGCGCCGTAATCTGCATTATCAACTGGGAAATAAGCGCCTAATACCAATCGTTTCACCGGCTTATCCTGTTCCGCTAACTCAACAAAAAAAACAGCATCGACCGCATCGCGAATTTGGTTCTCATAGACTTCTCCAGGATCGTCCAATTCGACGGTTTCGCCATCGATGCGGTCGATCATGTAAAGCGTTCGACGCCCTCGTCCGGAAATGATCATCATCAAATGGGTGTCTTCAAAAAAGAATGCATGATGCTCCGCCTTGGTAAAGGTAATCATAGGAGCCATAGTCGTCATCTCCCTTTATATACCCCAGCGCTTTGCTTGTTTTTGCAACGCCTTATTCACGTTGTCTTTTGTAATTGAACCGCACACGCCCAACATAAATAAAGTGCCCGCCACGGCAACAATAACTCCCAAAACCATACACTCGTTCCTCCTTTTCACCTTCTCGTCACTAACATACCGCCAAAAGGACATTCAAACAAGTGCGTTTTCGTGACACCTTCGGTATAATTTTATGGACGGAATCCAAAAAGGAGAGTTTACTTTATGGCCCTAGATCGCAATCAGATTCTGATGCATGCTAATGCTTTAGGTGATTTATTAGCGCAGACGGAGGAAGTACAGAACTTTAAACAAACTGAAGAAAACCTCTTAAAAAATGAACAGGCGTACGCTCTATTGCAACGACTACATAAAGCCCAGGAGGGCGCAAGTCCGGACGATATTGACCCGACAGATCCGGAAATTGCAAAAGTATTGGATGACTTGGATAGTATTCCTGAAGTAATGGCTTTTCAGGACGCTCAAGCTGTTGTCGACGCATTACTTTCCACAGTGTCAGAGATGATTGCTGACAGCATGACTTCCCATGCAGGATTACATCGACTGACCGATCGTCAATAAATCGTAAGACTGTACCATCATTTGACCCTCCTTTTTTGGCATGCTATGATGAGTGGGCTACAATTCATGGTACGAAATGGAATTGTTTTACTTAACAAGAGAAAAGAGGGTTCCCTATGGCAAAAGACGAAGATCAGCACCATCACCATGATCACGAACATGATCATGAACACGAAGAAGGCTTCGAAGATGACGAAATTGTTATCTTAGAAGATGAAGATGGCAATGAACATGAGTTTTTAATCGCCGAAACGTTTGATGTAGAGGATCAAGTATACGCGGTTTTGGTATCTGCTGATGGCAGTTCGGAAGAAGGTTTTATCTTCCGAGTTGAACAAAAGGAAGAAGACGGCGAACCCTTTCTCGACTTTGTAGCGATCGAAGACGATGAAGAATGGTCAAAAGTAGAAAAGGTTTATAATACCTTGGTTGAAGAAGAAGATGACGACGCCGAGTAATCGGCGTCGTTTTTTTGTACTCCTTTTTACCAAGCGTAGGCTTGCGGTGCATCCTCGCCGTTAGTGACTCATGATAATCACTTTCTATTGTGCAACGGCAATCCAGTAAGACCTACCCGCTTGATGCTAATTCTTGTCGATATGCGAACCTGTACATGCCGAAAGATCGAATCCCAAGATCCTTTTACTTTTTTCCAATAATATGGATGTTGTATATGTAAGGTATCTCCAAAACCAAAAATATCTTCACCATAATCTTTTTGAACATGCGCAATAAGTGCTAGTGCGCGTTTGCTCATTTGCCGCTCAAGCGCACGCTCTACAATATGGATGCTATCCGTCTTACTCATATCAAGTTCCGTGTTATTTTCGCGTAAGTTACCGTCACCGTATAGCGTAATCACAAATCGGACACTCTTTTTCCCAAGGTGGCTCACAATATGGGACCTAGGATTCAAGATAACGATGGCCACATTGCCCTTAGGTGGTACCTTTCCCCCAATGGTAAGGTACCTGTTTTTCGATTTGATCCAGAACGCCAATTGGGCTTGTGTTGATGAAAGTTCACCCACCATACGCAACTGTTTATTAAAAATGGCTCTTCCACTGTATTCAAAACCAGTTTTTCGACCATGCTGTGAAGTAACTTGTATAAGCGGTAATGTCGGAGCTGTTCCTTCACTATTCACACTCAGTAAAAAGTCAAGAAACACTTCCGTACCCCATCCGCCCATCGCTGTATGTTCCTTCAGAGCGCCAAGGCCAGGGATACTTTCAAAGGGAAAGGAAACCGACAGAAAATCTTTGGCTGTCATGCCCTTGACGACAAACACATCAGTACGAAGACGAATTTCCGGATCTCGCGTATACGTATCAAGAATATCAGTCAACCCTTGCTTTGCTGTATCTTCCCCAAAGAAAATGGCTCGGCGATGGGATCGAAATACGACTCTTGATAATTGTCTTTGCATATCCTGAACAGCTTCCAACGTATTTATTCCTCGTCCAGAAACTACTTGAAATGTTTTTTGTTGACTTCCTTGTGATGACTGCCCTTGCATTCGAGAAGGAATGATTACCTGTGCACTTATTTCCACAAGCGACTTACTTACCTGATCAATGCCCCAAGCCATTTCAATCGCTCGGTCATTCAACTCGACTTGATCCCAACACCCCGTTGTAAAGACCACAGCTACGATTGCGATCATAATCAAAGATATTCGGAATTTCATGTTTTTATCCTAATACCACGACGAATGACATCCACTAAAAGCAAGATGAACGGTATCGCAATAAAACAGATAGGAAAGACATAAGGTATCCAAAATTGGGAAGGGTATTCCACGGTGGCTACATCAATATTTTTAAACAAGATAGTTATGATATATCCAATGCCAAGGACGACCCACATAACTGTTCTCCAACTCTGAAAGCCAAACCACTGTGCAGTGCTGTAACTCGCTACAAACAAATACATGGCTAGTTTGACGAAACCACTTAAAAGAAACAGAATCACAAAAATCGAATCGACATTTTGAACAAACTCCATGACATAAATGTATCGTACTAATTGTTCAAGAGGGTACCACATCTTTTCGGCCAACGTTCCGAATATCATAATAACCATCATGATGGTATCCAAGAGAATAACCATCGAAACCACCATTGCCCATAACGAACTTGACATTGCCTTCTCCTGTGTAGACAAAAAAGCTAAAAGAACCATGAGTATAGATGATTCAGATAAAAATGTCATACTTGGAATAGCACCTTTTGTGATCAACCACCATCCTGTGTCAGCATAGATCGGTAATAACCGCTTTGCATGAAGATCCTGGATACTCAAAATAAAGATGATGATAAGCATCACTACAATAATCGGACCGATAACCTCGGCACATCGTGCGATTGACTCGATGCCACCAACATACGTCATATAAGCAACAACCACTAAAATAACAACTGTAATAATCCACACTGGCGTTGCCGTAAACAACGATAAATAAATAAAGTCGACCACTTGCCGTAATATAGCTCCAAAAACCGAATACCATGTTACAAAATACGGTATTACAATTATTTTACCAAGCCACATGCCAAGAATGTCTTGGCTAAATTGTATGATCGTTTTACCCGGATATCGCATCGCTAATTTGACGTAAAAAAACGTCAATAATATCGCTACAGCCGATCCCAATAGAGTCGAAATCCAAGCATCTTGTTTGGCAACCTGAACCGCCATCGTGATAGTCAAAAGTGTAGCCATACCGATTTCCATCGAGACCAAGAGCCAGAAAATCTGAGAATTGGATATGTTAAATGCTCCCTTCACGTTATAATCGTTGCCCCTTTCTCCGTGAGAAAGGATTTTTTTGTGAAGGAATGCGAGTTTCTTTTACATTTGACATCAAAGCAGCTTTTTTTCTGCCAAGCCACCATGGAGGACGAATCACCACATCGATGAGATTCTCAAAAATCTGTGGAGCCATAGGACTAAAATAGGGCACACCAAACGATCGCAAATTGACTAGATGAATCAAGATCATCGCGGCACCAGCAGTCATTCCAAATAAACCTAAGCTCCCAGCAAGAAATAACAAGGGGAAACGTAATAACCTAAAAGCAATACCCAGATTATACCGAGGCACAGCAAATGAAGCGATTCCGGTCGTGGAAACAATAATAACCGTTGGAGCGGAAATGATACCTGCTTGAACGGCTGCCTGTCCAATCACAAGAGCACCCACTATGCTTACAGTTGAACCAATAGGCTTTGGCAGTCGAACACCAGCTTCACGCAAACCCTCAAACATGAACTCCATCAGCAGCACTTCAAATAGTGTGGGAAATGGCACTCCTTCACGTGCTTCAGCAACACTAATCAATAAATTCGTCGGAATAAGTTGTGGGCTAAAAACGATAACAGCCACATAAAAGGAGGGCAAAAAAAGCGAAACTCCAACCAAAGTAAACCGTATCCAGCGAATAAAAGTCATATATAAAAATCGTTCTGAATAATCTTCAGCAGCCTGTAATCCAGACCAAAACGTCATCGGTAAAAGTAGAATAAATGGAGTTGCATCGGTGAAAATAGCTACTTTGCCTTCTAATAGACCTGCACAAACGACATCTGGTCTTTCTGTATTTTGTATTTGCGGAAATGGTGTAAAGGAGCGGTCCTCGATTAACTCTTCAATATACCCAGACCCTAAAATCGCATCAATTGAGATGCGATCGATGCGATCACGCACCTCATTGACCATCGATTCACGTGCAATTCCTTTGAGGTATGAAATTACAATGGGTGTTTTCGAAACATCCCCCATAGTTCGCGACTCCATTTTGAGCAAAGGACTATGCAATCTTCGTCGCACCAAATTGGTGTTGATGCGCAGAGATTCCGTGAATCCATCGCGAGGACCACGTACGGCAATTTCATTCGTTGGTTCTTCGATGCCGCGTGTCTCATGCTTCATCACATCAAGGATAATCGCCTGACTTGTCTCATCAATCACGATAGCCATTTTTTCACGTATTACGTGTTCAACCACTTCACCGACCGTTTGTACGATCTGAGAAGGCGCCAAGGCTGTCAATTTCATTTGTAATCGTTGCGAAATTGCGTCATCTACCGGTATTTCACCCATCAGTATTTGATCAATTTCGGCTGTGTTAACGGATCCATCTATATAGATCATCAAGACGGAAATGGCGCCTGCATAGATGATGTCCCTAATGACAATATCAGAGCAGTTGTTAAACGCCTCTTCAAGGAGAGACTTCATAACGAAGTGATCTGCATCCAGTTTTTGCTCAAACGATGGTGGAGTGTTCTCCCCTTTGTCAGTTCCTTTTCCCATAACCTTGTCACCCCTATTCAAGCACAAGGTTATCCTTCCCAGATGAAGACGGTTTATGACAATTAACGCCGTGTCATTCGTTTTTCCGCTGCTTCTTGTTCCGGTGTGATCACGAAAAAACCGAGCATGGTAAACATGACACCCCATGCCACCCATCTGGCCGTTGCTTGCTCTTTTGCTTGTTCATTTTCATGCGACATAATGTGCAGATTAACTAAAGTAAGAAGTAAAAGAAAGAGAAATAAATTATGGCTCAAACCTGCTAATGGATCGACCGCAGCACCCACTTTAGCCCTTTTCAAAAGGTACACCCCATTTCCCATAGCTTTCATGATAATTTATGAAAGAAACGGTGATTGTTGACGGTAGTGACCCAAAGCAAGCGACGAACCTTTTAAGCCGCCTTCATCAAGAGGAAAGCGATCGGATATACATCTCACATTGTGGCACGGATAACGGCTTGCTATAATAAAATCCTTGCATAATTTCACAACCCCGTTCACGTAAAAACGAGACTTCCTGACAAGCTTCTACGCCTTCAGCTATACAATTAAGATCCTGAAATATTCACGGCGTAATCTCGAAGGGGCGATGAATGCAAGCAGTGTACGGATTTATGAGGAATTTGATGATTCACCCAAAAAGTGACGTAACTGCATAGGAAAAGAGCCTAATCTTT
>JAKACU010000056.1 GCA_021821185.1 Bacillota bacterium | reverse complement strand
TCAAAAACCGATATGCGGATGCGGCGATTACCTTATCGGTGGGGGAACGTTCTTATGAAACATACCAAGCCTGGTTTGAGGCTGGTGCTGATCGCTATTTGCTGCGCCATGAAACAGCAGCACCGAGTCTTTATGCCAAACTGCATCCCACGATGAGCTTTGCTAATCGCAGGGCGTGTCTGTATAACTTAAAACGCATTGGGTACCAAATTGGCGCTGGATTTATGGTGGGACTGCCAGGGCAAACAAGCGCGGACTTAGCGGAAGATTTGCTCTTTTTAGCGCAGTTGCAACCGCATATGATTGGAATTGGACCATTTATCCCGCATCACGCTACACCGCTTGCCCATTGCCAGGGAGGAACCGTGCAAGACACATTGGTGATGATCGCTTTCGCGCGCTTATTTGTACCTGACGCACTTTTACCGGCAACAACGGCGATGGGTTCGTTGCATAAACGCGGGCGTGAGCTGGCATTACAGGCCGGTGCCAACGTTGTCATGCCCAACTTGTCACCCACAATGGTGCGGCCAAAGTACGAACTCTATGAAAATAAGATTTGTACTGGTGATGAGTCTGCAGCGTGTCGTGCCTGCATTGAGCTTAGGATCAACGCCGCCGGTTTTACTGTTGATATGCAGCGAGGAGACAGCGTTCGCCTCTTTGGCGGCGAGGGCCGCGCTATGCAGCCAAAAAGCCGTGATAATCCGGTGGGATCTTGTCAAACGTGCGAGTCTTATTTGCACTTATTTTGACTACTCTTTGTGTACTATTTTCCAAGAATACCTATGCAAACGATTCCATAGGCTGCTATACTACAAGTATCTTGGTAAAGTGCCAACTACAGAGGGAGTGATTTGGCTTATGGCATTTTTGCAAAAGAGATGGCAACGCTTTCTTACGGTGCTAAGCACGTTTATTCTTGCCATCTTCATGGTTGCCTCCAGTCTTATTCCTGGTGCAACGTTTGCAGCGACAGCAGGAACAACCAGCATTATTGTTCATTATCATCGTTTTGACAACTCGTATAGTGGATGGAATTTGTGGCTGTGGCCGCAGGCTCCCAAGAGCTTGGACGGAGCGGCTTACAATTTTAACGGTTCTGATTCCTTTGGGCAAATTGCCACGGTTTCGGTGCCGGGCAACAATACCCAAGTCGGTATTATTGTTCGGCAAGGCGATTGGGTGGCGAAGGATGTCTCTCAGAATCGCTACATCAACGTGACAAACGGTAAAGCGGAAATATGGCTTGTGCAGGGTGACCCCAACGTCTACTATTCGCTGGCTGATGCGCAAAAAGCGATTGTGCCCGCGATCAGCAGCGCCTTTTTAGACGGAGCGCAAACGGTCACCGCCAGTCTCAATAGCCCAGTCACGATTGGGCAAAGTACCTTTGCGGTACAAGACACAACGACAGGTAAGACGATTCCAGTTACAAGTGTGATGAGTGCGCAAACGGTACAAGCTACCGTTGCCAGTGACTTTCAAACGCAAGTGGGCGCCGCAAACAACTGGGATCCAACATCGCCTGTGACGGCAATGAGAGAAATCAATCCCAATTTGTATCAGTACACCGCAACACTCAAAGCCGGAACGTATTCCTATAAAGTGGCGCTAAACGGTTCATGGGACGTCGCCTACCCCAGTCAAAATGTTTCATTGACGGTCCCCGCCGGTGGAAGGACGGTTACGATCTCGTATGTTCCGTCGACAAACGGTGTCTACGATACGATCAATAATCCGCAGCAGGCGTTGCCAAGCTCGTCAGACGGTGTCAAGACTTCGGTTGTCAGCCTGACGTTAGCCTCTGCGCCAAGCGTAAAAGACACCCTGCAATTGAGTGCGACAGGCTATACATCGTTGCCAATAACACCGCGCGATGTCCTGAATCTGCCTCAGTATTACTACGCTCCAGACAATCTTGGCAACACATGGACGAAGAAGTACACGACATTTCGTGTGTGGGCGCCCACGGCTACCGAGGTGGATGTGCAGTTGTTCTCATCGGCTGACGGCCCTTCGGAAAATGAAGTCGTGATGACGCCTGGACCAAACGGCACGTTTTACGCGAAAGTCCCCGGCAATCTCAATGGATGGTACTACTTATATCAAGTGACCATTGACGGGCAAACAAAATCGGCGGTCGATCCTTATGCCACAGCCATTGCACCTGATGCGACCCGTGCGATGATTGTTAATTTGGCGAGCACAAACCCGCCGGGCTGGAACAATGATCATTTCCAAGGCGTTCCGAACCCTGTTGATGCGGTCATTTATGAAGTCGGCGTCCGCGATTTTTCGATTGATAAAAACGGCGGCTTCAAGTATCCGGGAAAATACCTTGCGTTTACTGAGCGAGGCACCCATGGTCCGGACAACGTGGCAACAGGCGTCGACAGTTTGAAGCAACTTGGCATCAATTATGTTCAGATCATGCCGATTCAAGAGTTCCCTGATCCAGGGTATACGTACAACTGGGGTTACATCACACGCCAGTTTGATGTGCCGGAAGGCATGTACGCCACAACACCTGTGGGAACGGCGCGCATTACGCAAGTCAAGCAAATGGTGCAAAGCCTGCACCAGGCACACATCGGTGTGATTCTGGATGTTGTGTACAACCACACCTTCGCCATAGCGGGTTCCGGCTTTAACCGTCTTGTTCCCGGGTATTTCTGGCGTACCGACAATCAGGGCAATTATTACAATGGATCCGGTGTTGGCAATGAAGTGGCCGCTGAGCGCCCCATGGTGCGCAAGTTTATCCTGGATTCGCTGAAGTATTGGGTACAGCAATACCATGTCGATGGCTTTCGCTTTGACCTCATGGCACTGTTAGGCGTCAACACCATGAAGGCGGTCAGCCAGGAACTGCATGCCATTGACCCGCATATCATCCTGTACGGAGAGCCGTGGACAGGCGGCACATCGGGTCTTTCTGCAAGTCAATTGCTTACCAAGGGTCAACAGAAGGGACTTGGTCTTGCCGTCTTTAACGACAATATTCGCAACGCCATTGAGGGCAATGTCTTTCAAGTGACGCAGCCGGGTTTTGCCATGGGCGGGACTGGATACGTTCCAGCCATTGAAAACGGTGTGGTCGGGAGTATCTATTACAATTCGCAAATTCAGGATTTTGCGGCTGCTCCTTCTGAGACGATCAATTATGTCACAAGCCATGACAATTACACGCTTTGGGATAAATTGAAGCAAAGCGAAGTCCTTGCGCATACATATGGATGAACTCGCACAAGCGATCGTCATGACGTCGCAAGGTGTGCCGTTTATGCAAGGCGGCGAAGAAATGCTGCGCACAAAACAAGGCAACGGCAACAGCTACAATGCCGGGGATGCCGTCAACGAGTTCAATTGGGCGCGCAAAGCGGAATATATGAATGTCTTCAATTACTACGCTGGCCTAATCCATTTGCGCAACGACCATCCGGCATTTCGCATGACGACTGCGGCGCAAATACGCAAGAACCTCGTGTTTTTGCCGAGCCCCAGCAATACCGTGGAATTTGAACTGTTGAATCATGCCAACGGCGACCGGTGGAAAAACATTGTTGTCATCTACAATCCGAATGGTCCGCAATCTTTCACATTGCCTGCAGGACGCTGGAACGTCGCCGCGACAGCCAATCGGGTGGGTGAAAAACCACTTCAGAAGGTTTCCGGCGCGGTTGTCGTACCCAACATTACGGCAGAAATACTGTATCAATCTTGATGGTAAAAAGGCCCGTTATCTACGCGATACCGGGCCTTTTGGCAATATACGATACTGTTCACGGTGCTTGACCATTTGTCTTTGTATAAGATAGTGTGAATAGGAGAGCAAAAGGTTCACGAAGGAGGCAGGGTATGGCCACTAAGTTCTCCTATATCACGGATGACCTCAAGGAATTCATTGCAAAACAACACGTGTTTTTTGTTGCGACAGCGCCGCTGACTGAAGCAGGGCATGTCAATTTGTCGCCAAAAGGCTATGATTCATTTCGCCTGCTAGGAGAAAACGAAGTTATGTATCTTGATTTTACGGGCAGTGGAAATGAAACAAGTACGCACATTGAAGAAAACGGAAGAATAACGTTTATGTTTTGCTCGTTTGACAAAACGCCCTTGATCCTCAAATTATACGGAACCGGTGAAGTCATTTTGCCGACGGATGAGCGTTTTGCTTCGCTGATGCGCCACTTTACTCCGCTGCCTGGGATTCGTCAGATTATACGCGCCGATATTCATTTGGCCGTTACGTCATGCGGATATGGTGTGCCTTTTTATGACTATGTCGGCAAACGAGACACGATGGAACGCTGGGCTGTGCAAAAAGGCGCGGAGGGACTTGCCGAGTTTCAACAAAAATACAATGCGGTTTCCATCGATGGCCAACAAACTCCACTTGGGCGCACGTTTTTGTAAACGATACTCGCGCCTAGGTATAAAAAAGTCCGCAATGGTCTGATAACACGGCGACCTTGTGGACTTTTTCCTACTATAATCCCATCATGAATTGCGTAATAATGTCGTGCAAACCAGGCAATCCCTCATGGCCAAAATCCGGGAAAAGTTCGAGAGCTTTTGGTGCGTTGATTTTATTGTAAGCGGCAAATTGTGTGGATGGCGGACAAATCTCATCCATCAGGCCCACGCCCATCAGGACTTCACTCTGGATTCTTGAGACAAGATGCTGGATATCGATGTAGCCAAGTTGCGTGAATATCTCATGTTCGCGCTTGTGTTGCGGATCATGGCGGCGAAAATACGCCCGCAGTTCCTCGTAGGCGTTTTTGGCCAGATCCATTTCCCACACGCGCTTGTAGTCGCTTAAAAAGGGATAAACGGGCGCAATGCGCTTGACGCGCGGCTCGAGTGACGCGCAGGCAAGCGTCAGCCCTCCACCCTGTGACCAACCGGTGACACCCACTCGATTGGGATCCACTTCGGGCAAGTTCATGACGATGTTTGCCAACTGAGCGGTGTCAAGAAAAATGTGGCGAAATAGCATATTATCCGGATCTTCATCAAGACCGCGGATAATATGCCCGTGAACGGTTGTCCCCTTTACACCTCCGGTATCTTCCGATGATCCCCCCTGACCGCGCACATCCATCGCAATGACGGACCAACCAAAAGATACATAAGCGAGTTTGTCCGTAAAGTCGCCTGCGCTGCCTTTATAACCATGAAACTGGATGATGGCCGGATGCGGTTCATGCACGTGTTTCGGTCGTAAGTACAGGGCGTGGATGCGGGCATTGCGAACGCCGGTAAAATACAGATCAAAACAATCCGCTTGCGGTACGGCAAAAAAGCTTGGCACCAGTTGCACAGACGAATTTACCGTGCGCATCTCCTCTAAAGCCCGTGCCCAATACGCGTCAAAGTCAGCAGGACGGGGATTGCTCCCCTGATAGGCATACAACTGCTCTAAGGGCATATCGATCAACGGCATCTTGTTCATCCTTTCATGTGCTGTTCGTCGATTCTTCGGGCGGGCAAGACACCGGCACGCTCTGCTTTTTAAGGGCTTGCCAGGTACTCACGGCGCAAAACGCTATCGTAATCCAAATATACCAGACAAATGGAATATAGGAGAACGTCGGGATGGACAAAATGGTTGCTGCCTGCAGCCCAAGAATATTCCACGGGATAATGGCCGGAAGAAGTTCTGATGTATCGGCTAGGATCTGCAATGTTTGGGAATTAGGCAGGTTATAGCTTGATAATTGCGCAAGCAGTGCGTTTCCAGTCATCAGAATGGATAGTGACTGACTGCCCATCAACAAAGAAAAGCTTGTAGCAACCAGCATTGCCGTCCCTGTTCTTGACAAGGGGCGTTTAGCATGCGCAAACAGCCCCTGTGTCAGCCTTTCGGTCACGCGCATCCGTGCAGTTACCCCTTGAAACGCTCCGGCTAACAAAATGATGAGACAGAGGTTGATCATGCTCTTCAGGCCGCCAAGATCCGACACATGAGATCCTGAGACCGATACTTTTGCGCCATAAAGGATGATGGAAAGGAGCTGCCCATGCGTGACAGGATGAAATAGGGCCAGGAATACAGCAAGCAGGGAAGCGATCGCGAAATTCCACAAAAGCGGTACGCGTAAAACGGCAAGCAGGATCACGACAATCGGCGCGATCAGCAGCCATGCTTGCGACCACACAAATAAGCTGGCCGACGCCGCATGGGGCTGCGATGTGCTCCACCAGGTGTTGGCCAGATAAAACGCAATCCCCGCTAAACCAAAGGGGACGATCGCAGACTTTATGGCTTGTTTTAATTCAGGAAAGTGAGGCAGAGAAGCGGCCCGGCTCATGACAAGCAGGCTTGTCGACATTGGTGATGTGCGATCACCGACCATGGCTCCTGACACCAGGGCGCCAGCCAGCAAAGAGATATCATGCGCAGAAGACAGGGCCAGCATGGGTGGCACAAGAATGCTCCAGGTTGCAATCGAACTGCCGATGATCATGGACAGCAAAGCGGTACTTAAAAAGCCTATCCACACCACGTTATTTGGTTGCACAAATAGGCGACAAACCTCCGTTACTTCCCGAATCACACCACTATCAGCCCACAGTCCAAGGACAATGGCAATCAGCACCAGAGCAGCGGCAATAGAGACGAGGCCTTTTGCCCCAAGAAAACTGTGTTTCAAGACCAAAAGAATTGGCATGTAGCGCAGCGCTTGAAAAAATGTGGCCAGAAAACCGATGAGAAGCCCAATCGCGAGGTTCCAGTGAAAAAACAGTGACAAAAGAATGCCGATAGCCAAAAATCCTGGCGCGAACCATGGTAAAGCGTTCTCCAGTGTTCTGTGGGGTGCTGCCTGCCTCGTAAACATAGAATTTCATGACTCCGTTACTGTTGCGTCTTGTTCCAAGCAACATCAGGTACATTCTTGAAACGTTCATAGTTAAGAACGACTATTTTTCAAAACGAAACTTTCAATTTAAAGATCCAACGAGAAAACAAGAGATAAATCGTAGATAATGCCTATAAAACGAACGTAACAAGTAATTCAGGGGGTTGTATTAACCTATTCGTTCTATATAATGAACAACGTAACGTTCTTAATAACGTACATACGGCCTTTAAAAATAAAGCACAACGCCGACATGATCAAAGGTTTAAAGGGTGAACGTGATGCGCGGCAGCCAAGACAACGAAACAATCTATCGGACCCGCAAAGAACGGCAAAAACGTGAACGCCGAAGGAATCGCAAGGCGTTCCGGCGGCACCTAAGTTGGGCCGGTATGCTTGGCATCGCTACGGGGCTGTCCTTGAATTCTCTCATTCTTTCTTATCTGACGCAAGGCACCGCTGCTATGCTCACGGCGCAAGCCACCAGTACGGTATCGTTCTCAGCTGCAGCCCATTTTCCGCGTTGGTATGACGACCTGGTCAATCAAATAGGCGGCGATACATCGAGTTCAGGTTCGTTGCTTGCTGCCATGAGACATAAGCGGGACAGTGCAAGATCCGCTGATAAACCAATTTCTGATGTGTTGTCAGAATTAGAGCGTGATGCGAATCAAATCGCTGCTTGGGATGAAAGTGCAACCGGTTGTTTCAATACCATCGAGCAAGCCGCGAATCAGGATGAAAGCCAAGTTGCGGCCGTGATGCAACAGACGCCAAACGAACAAGCGACGATCGCGTCTTATGAGCGTGTGGCTGCGTGGGGTCAGACAGCAGAGTCGCAGGCTTTATCGTACCTCGGTCAGATTCATTCCAACCTTGCGACGGCTGACGATATTGTTGCTTCCGTGCAAAAAATGATCAGTGAGGATGCCAAGAAACCGAAGTCTGGCAATCCATCCTCGGATGCAGTGACAGTCACTAAAGCAACGTACGGTCGGCAAAGTGTACAAAGCGGAACACTTGCGGCAAAGACAGTCAGTGGAGCAACGTACGACCAACAAACGGTGCAAAACGGGACACTCGCATCGGAAACGGTCAGCGATGCAACGGTTAGTCCGTGCAGGGCGCAAGACCTGACACAGGCGCCTATGGCAGTGGGCCTTGCAACCTATGGCGAGCCAACAACCCAAGCACCGACGATAACATCGCTGGAGGTCAGCAACGCAACGTATGCGCAGCCAAGCGAACCAAGCGCAACGATAACACCAGAGGTTGTCGCTGGAGCTGTATATACTGAGCCGCCTCAGCAAGCCATGACGCTGATGCCTGAGACCGTTCAGATTGGCAGCAAGGATCAATCGGTGACTGGAGCAACGTACCATGTCGGTGCAAACACCACCGTAACCCTGAGTTACCGATCGATTATTAACGATGCCAAGTAAATAGAACATCGACAAAAACTCAATGTAAGCACGAGAGGGGTCTAGCTAATGAAGCGCGTTTTGAAATGGGGAAGTAATCTTATCACGCTTATCTTAGGCGTCATTCTGATTGTAACGATGTACGCAGCCGTGTCCTCAAGACTCAGTAACGGCACACCCACTATTTTTGGTCAACAGTGGTATGAGGTTCTCTCGGGATCTATGGAACCTCGCATTCATACGGGATCTGTCATCTTCGATTCGCCGAAGGTGAATGTGAACAGCCTGAAAGTCGGGGACATCATCACGTTCAAGGCTCCGAATCAAGAGTATGGAGCCAACGAGCTCATCATTACGCACCGCATCCATAAAATTGTGCACCAAAACGGGCAGTTGCTGTTTCAAACCAAGGGTGACGCCAATAATGCGCCTGATCCATCCCTCGTTCCAGCCGGCAACGTCATAGCGCAGTACGATAATTTCACCATTCCTTATCTTGGTTATTACCTGAGTTTTACCAAGACAAAACTTGGTGTTGGGCTGCTGCTGATTTTACCTGGAGCGCTCTTGGTCCTGAGTACAATGGTGAGTTTGTTTCGCGAGATTGCCAGGTTGCAAAAAGTTCAGCAAGGAGGTGATCGCGCCAAGCAGTCAAGCGAAGATCTCGATGGCGTGACTTCGCGCTAGGTGATCTGTGGCTATTGACGCTAGTAAAACGCGGCAGTGCTCAATGAGCAACAGTCGATCCCAACTTGCTGTTTTTGAATCCTACTCAGTGCCATTTATGGGTAAAGAACCTGTCGAAGCACGAGAGGATGCAATTATCACCCTACATAGGGGAACAAATTCTGGGGGGAATTGTACATGGGTCTCAAGACAAAGTTGGCAATGGCATTCGTAAGCTCCGCAGCGGGTGCAGCAATGATCGCGGGGGGAACATTCGCAATGTTTACCACCGCCGCTCAAAACGACAGTAACACCTTCACAGCAGGGAAAATCACCCTAGACATAACCGACAACAGTGTTGGTAAAATTTGGGGTACGACCAAGTCCTTTGGACCACTTGCCCCTGGGGACAGCCAGAGCAATTTCCAAGACGTAACGCTAAAGAACAACGGGACAATTGCCGAGTGGGTTAAGATTTCGGCGACAGAAACCGGTACAAAGGACGTTCAAAACATCTTCCAGAACGCGACAACAGATGATAATGCTACTGGAACCGCCGGTACGGGGGATCAAAATCCGCTTACCGTTTCCTATAAGGTCACCATTGGTGGTACGGATGCGAGCAACAATAATGCCTCATATACCGCCACAGAATACGCAGAAACCGAATCGACATGGAATAGCACAACAAATACGGCTGCGGATGTAATTGTGCCAAATTTAGTTCCTAATGCAACGTTAGCTGCGGGGAACTCACTGAATGTAGACAATTCGGGTCAATCAGACGTGAAATATATCCTGCTTCCTCCGGGTGCGACAGCGGAAATTCAATATTCCTACAACTTCCCGCGTACAGCTGGCAACGACTATCAAAGTGCTGGTGGGACACTCAGCCTTTCGTTTAGCTCTGTCCAGGCTCGCAACAACACCGACTCCGCTGGCGATGCACCGCAGAGCATGTCCTGATAATGCTCTAACTTTGAAAAGGGGGCCACTCGCGCCCCCTTTTCAAAATAACCTACGTTCATAAGAATTGGCGAAAGGAGAAAGGGTCTTGGTTTTTACAAGAGGCAAGCTAATTGCAGCAGCGATGTTAAGTACTCTCGGGATAGTCGGTGGAGTCGGTTTTGGGACCTACGCAATGTTCACTACAGCGACAGCCAGCGATAGTAATACGATTACGGCAGGATATATCCAATTGAAAGCCGCCCGGGACGATGGCGATACCGTTCCGGGGCCCATGTTCTACACGAGCACAGAACCCCAAGTGTCTAATACGGTGGCGCAGGGGGCCTACCCATATGATCAGCCGGGCAACCCGGGGTCGACAGCGGTAGGAGGGCTCGCGCCGGGTGATTCTGTGACGCGTGCCTTGGACCTGTACAACAACGGAAACATCTCTGCGAATGTTACCCATCTTCAGGCGACAGTAAATACCAGTTATCCTGGTATACCGGGCACCCCTGCATACGACGAGTTCATTCAAAAGATGAACGTCCAAGTGGTATACAATGGCTTGAGTTCCGTGTCATTGTATGACGGCCCGTTGAGCGGTCTTCTCAATGGGTGGGTAGCGATTCCCTTGGTCTACATGTCGGCCAATAGTGCGGCAGCGAACATCTCTTTCAAGGTAACCCTGGACCGAAGCGCCGACAATCTAGTGATGGGCAAGACGTTTGTCTTTGATTTCTCGTTCCTTGCGGAGCAGGCTAGCCACAATTCTGCCACGTCGATCAGCACGCCGTTTATTACGCCGCAAGACTTTAACGTGAAAAGCGGGTGGAACTGGAGCTCCGGAGGTTATAACTACTCTGGCTACAGCGTCGGATTCGCTTTGGCGCAGTCGCCCGCAGCCGACAAGGTGACGGGCATCACGGTCAACATCTACGACGGAACTAAGCTTCTGCAGACCAACACGGCGCAGGCAGCCATGCTAAACTACACCGGCACGGATCTGTCCACGCCGGTTGAGAGCGACAGCAACTCGACCCGCTATACCGACAGCTACTGGACCTATGGCAATTGGCTCGGTTCAGCTGGCGAGAAGCCGACTGAGGCTGTGATCACCGTCACGGATCAGGCGGGCAACCACTATACGGTTGTGGAGAACGCGCAATAGTCGGTTCCTCAAACATGGGAAGCGGCAACAACGTTGGAGCGTCACTTTCCTTGCCTAGCAGGCCCTGAAAACGGCGTGAGCAGGACTGTGGCGCTCTTTACTGCATCTTTGGGGGAGATTTTCCTTGAAAATTGGGGTAGCGTCATCCCTTTTCAGTACGATTGATAGCTTATGGAGGCTAGTATGAAACGGGCAAATAGCGTTACGCGCTCAATTGTCGTCGCTGTGGGCATTGGGTTGGTTTCCTATGGTAGTTACTCGCTGATGCCAGCAGAGGCGGACACACTTTCGACCCAAAGCTTCGAATGGTCTACTCCGCTCGTCAAGATGTCTCAGGGCTCAATTTTCGCCGGAACAGTTCCGCTGAACAATCTGGCGCCAGGAGATACGATCGGAGGTTCGTTAACCATCACCAACAGTGGGAAAGAGGCCGAGTGGGTACAGCTGGACAATAAGCTCAGCGGAGGTGGTGACGGGCACCCGGACATTTTCGCTGACTACCCCCATTCAGTCGACGCTTCAATGGGGGAGCCGACAGACGACAACCCCGCCACGTTGAGCTACTCCATCAGCATTTCGGGCTGGAACGGCAACGCGTCGCTAATCCAGGTTGGACCCTTTTCTGTGAGCGACATATCCCCACCGTTCAAGCTCCGACAGGGCCAGACTGCCACAATCAACTACATGCTTCGCTTTCCCTTGGCGGCTCACAATGATTACCAGGGGGCAACCGGAAGCATCAAGGTAAACGTTGTGTACAGCCCGGACATTGACGGAGACCACGGGGTCCAGGGTGGAACGCAGCCAGCGAGCGCTCTGTAGTCTATGTGAGGTTGGTCATGTTGCAAAAACTCCCCTATCGAATCCTGCCAATACATGTCAGAACAATAGGAAATAAGCAGATATAAAAATGTTGCCTATTTTTCGTTGCTGAACATAGAATGAAGACAGCGGATGCTTTCGAGTGAAAGGCAAACCTGACTGAAAAGCAGGGACGCAAAGTCACAGTTCTAAGGCCATGGACAAAGATAGAGAAGATCCAAAGTGGCTATGAACGCTGGGCTGCCAACAGGAAGTGCCAAGACACGCATGTTGGGGGCTAGATGCATGCAAGATCCTTATGTACGGGGTTGGGATGAGGAAACGGTAGATCCAGAATGGATTGAGCTTATGGCGCAAGCCAGATATCTTGGCATTTCTATCGAAGAGGTACGGAATTTTTTGCAACGCTGCCGAGCATTGGCTCATTTAAACGCTGCACAACTGGACAACAAGGCTGCACCGTCATAAAAGAGTGTTCGCAAGCGACACTGTTTGTTATAATGCGGGTAAACGATAGCGATAATTTGAGGAGCCGTATTTGCATGATAGGACAACGAATT
>JAKACU010000055.1 GCA_021821185.1 Bacillota bacterium | reverse complement strand
ACGTAACATTTGGCACATAATTTCCGTCGACATGGCGTTCTACGACAGGATGCCTACCTTCCTCGATCACCAAATCCCCACTTTGATCGATCTCCGGACGCGTATACCCGTAGCGCACCGCGCAAAAAGCCAAACTCATTATGGCATCAAGATTACCTAATGCATCACTGATCTCTTGGATCGATCGCACATACGTTTTTATTTCCTGCACAAGTGCCACAAAATGTTCCCATTCGAGTTCCTTGATGCGCTCATCCGCTTGGGTAATCTCCTGTTCATATTGACGCAGTTCCGGTGTAACGAAGCGTTCAGCACCGACTAACGTTTGCTTGCGTTCATAATCCTCCGGCACAGACGATGCATTGGCTGACGTGACTTCGATATAATAGCCAAAAACTTTATTGTAAGAAACTTTCAATGATTTGATGCCTGTTCGTTGCCGTTCTCTTTGCTCTAGTATGGCAAGATAGTTTCGACCACCTTGAGCCACTTCTCGCAAATGATCTACCGTTTCATCAACGAAAGGCCGCAAAATGCCGCCTTCTTTACCGGAGCCTGTCGGGTCATCAATGAGTTTGCTTTGAATGCTTTGTGCGATCTCCATGAGATCATGTAACTCATCCATGACAGTAAGTAATTCCCCGACGGCACCAGCCTCGTTTAGTATCATTTTTATCTGATGAGCTTTTTTAAGACCACTTGCCAACTGCACCAAATCCCGAGGTGTTGCCGTTCCATAACTAATCCTTGAAACAAGTCTCGACAAATCTGGAAAACCTTTGAGATGCGCTGCTATTTCTTGCATCGTTACATGATGTTTCATAAAATACGCAACAGCATCCTGACGCAGGCAAATAGCCGCGATATCAATAAACGGACGTTCAATCATTTCACGAAGCTTGCGTTTTCCCATCGCGCATTGCGTCAAGTCCAAGGTCTCAAACAAGGTGGTCCCGCGTCGTATCGTTGAGATAGGCTGCAATAATTCTAGACTCGTTATGGCTGCCTGTGACAGTTGCAGATACATCGAACCTTCGACATATTGGGGATCTTTAAGATGCACAAGGTCGCGTTTACCGGTATAGCGAACATACCGTACAAGGACATCTTCCGGACGTAAGGAAAGGGATGAATTCTCTTGACCATCTTGATCGTCCTGAAACGGTGAAAACACCGCATGCAATTGTTTGGCCGCTTCCTTTGACCATGTCATGATAGTAGATGAAGCTTGATGACTCGCTATCATCTCCTCGATGTGCAACGAAGACAGCCAAGGCAAGAGATCTTGTAAACTGCCAACTTTCTTCCAAACATCCCCTGTCATAGGATCCATGACGGCAGCGCACGTAACCTCATCCGTTGTTACATCCTCTCCCACACAAGCGACAAGCAAACGCACATCGGATTCCTTGATAAAATCAAACCCTGTTCCAGGTGTGACAATACGGATGATATCGCGTTTGACAAGCCCTTTGGTTGTTTTAGGATCCTCCATCTGTTCACAGATCGCCACACGGTATCCGTCTTTAACCAAACGAGCGATGTAGGATTCGGCCGCGTGAAATGGAACGCCACACATGGGAACGCGATTGTCGCCTGTGCCGCGGCCTGTCAAGGTTAGACCAAGCCGCTCGCTGGCTAAAAGTGCATCATCAAGGAAAAGTTCATAAAAATCGCCCAGACGAAAGAAAAGCAGTGCGTCTTGACACGACTGCTTGACCATACGATATTGATCCATCATCGATACTTTAGCTGCCAAAAACTTTCACCTCTGCACTGTTCCCTTAAGCGTCCACGTGTTCGCTGATTCGATGCGTACAGGAACTAAACTACCGATCAATCCTGCTTCTCGCGGCAACAAAACAAGCTTATTCGATCGCGTTCTCCCTTGGAGCATGGCGTCATTTTTTTTACTTGCGCCTTCAACAAGAACTTCAGCAACTGTACCCACTAACTGTTCATTATATTGTCGGGAAATAACGTTCTGAACGTCCATCAATTGTTGTAAGCGATGTTTTATTACCTCTTCTTGAACCAAATTCGGCATCGTCGCAGCCGGTGTTCCGGTTCTCGGTGAATACATAAAGGTGTACGCAGTATCATAACGAACTTCACGCATAAGATCGAGCGTGGCGTAAAAGTCATCATCTGTCTCAGAAGGAAACCCGACGATAATGTCTGTCGTCAGGGCCACGTCGGGAATCTTTGCTCGAATGCGCTCAACAAGACGCAAGTAATACTCCCTGCTGTACCCTCGATTCATCACCGAAAGTATACGATTGCTTCCTGACTGAACGGGCAAATGGATATGTTCACAAACGGATCTGGTTTCTGCTATAGCTGCAATCAACTCATCGGTGAAATTCCATGGATTAGACGTGGTGAAGCGCACTCGATTAATGCCATAAACTTGTCCCACAGCACGCAACAATGTGGCAAAATCGATACCCAAATCCAATCCATAGTCATTGACGTTTTGACCGAGCAATGTGATTTCCTGGTACCCTACCTCAACAAGACCTCGCACCTCATCAATGATACTTTCCAACGTACGGCTTCTTTCTCGACCGCGGGTATATGGAACAATGCAATAGGTACAAAACTTGTTGCAACCATATTGGATCGTAACCCATGCTCGCAAACCATCCTGTCGCGCCTTAGGAAGATCATCGACCAAATACTTCGCATGGTCCCATACTTCCATCACGATTTCTTGGCTGTTCATGGCTGTTTCTACAAGATCTGGTAAACGGTGCAGATTATGCGTTCCAAAAACAAGATCGATCCAGGGATACGTTTTTTGTACTTTATCTTGAACCGCTTTTTCCTGGGGCATGCATCCACAAACGCCTAACAATAAGTTAGGATTGCGATGTTTCAAAGGACGCACACGCCCAATTTCACCGAACACTTTATTTTCTGCGTTTTCACGGACCGCACAGGTATTGAACAAAATGAGATCCGCTTCTTCTTCGACATCCGTTGCCGTATATCCCATCGTCTGAAGCAATCCCGCCATGATCTCTGTATCATGTTCATTCATTTGACAACCGTACGTACGCAATAAAAATCGTTTTCCTTGATACTTGTTAACCAACTCTTGACGAACAGGCTCTGCCATGGCCATCGCTTCGCGTTGCGCAATGGTTGGCCGATGTACGCGCAGATCCAGTTGTTCAACATCGATCTTAAGATCCGCCATAAATCTCTCCCTTTTCACTAAACTCTATCTATATTATAAGCCATAAAAAATTATAAACCATAAAAAAGGGAGCATCACGATGCTCCTTGTGTTCACCCGCCTGTGCCGTAACGGAGGCCGGTGTTTTCGAACCTGCTCTCGCAGGTGGGCGACTAGCATTCTGACTATTTGACTTCCCTCAACATCAGGGCGTGTCAGCACAGAACGGATATCCGTCTCCCCTTAAAACACATACGGTTCAAAACATGTGGCCTACTACGTACACTGCAGGTGACTTTTATCTTACCAACAGTTGTGCTTATTTTCAACAGGATTTATCAAACAGTATACCCCGAAAACACCTACTTCAACCGGAACTTTCAAGCGATACGAGGCGACGTATGATACGTTGCTTTGACTGATGCTCAATTTTTGGTTCATCAAATTTCATAGGTTTAGCATTTGCCTCATACAAAATGGGTGTTCCATCTTTGCGCAAACCCATGTCAACGGAAACTTCGGACCACACACCTGGCAAGGTCGCAACGGCATAAGCAGCATTTGTCGCAGCCAAGAAAGCAGCTTCTTGAACAGACTTACTGCGTGTAGCAAACAGCGTTGGCAACACGTCAGATAAGGTCAGAATGGATCCTCCATTAGGAACATGCGTGGTAATGCTGTACCGAGCTTGCGCTTGTCTTATGCCAGCTCCTGATACGTGAAAATGGTCATGCTCGTCGCGTTGCACAAGCATACGCAAATCAAAGCGTCGATCCGCAAAGCGAATGGGGTTCGCGTCCTCCTGAAGGATAAAGGCATGCCCGCCATGTTGTTGGTTATGTCGAGAATACCACTCCTTACTTGGCATAATACCAACATGATGCAATTGCCCTGGACCTTGCTCATAAACATCGATTCGCTGCCCAGGTTTTGCAAGAAGATAAACAATGCCTATGCCAGCTTTTCCTGTAACCGGTTTAACGTACACTTGATGGTGGACGTCAAGAAAATGTTGCAACGTTGTAAATGTCGATAATTTTACAGAATCAGGAATCATGTGACGCATCGTTTTGTTTTGTTGCCATACTTCCATAAGATCCGTTTTCGTAAGAAATCGCGGATTAGTGATCACGTGTCCTGCCGACATGAAGTCATTTAGCATACGTTGCACGACAGGATGATTTTCCAGCGCTCGCGTAGAAATTCGATTGTACAACACACGAGAAGGGGTGCTATCCACGCGGACAAATTTTGTTGTCTCATCATCAAATCGATAGGACGTCAATGAGTAATTCGGGTGCAATGAAACGACCTTACACACGACGTCTTGCGACTTGGCAGCCTGAATCACTCGGCGAAAATTGGCCAGATTGCCGCCGATCTGATCTTCATATCGACTTGCGCAAAGTATGCTTATCTGATTAGTCATGTGTACTTTGCACCATCCATGCGCTACCTGCATTTGATTTTTGCGCGAGATATTTTGCATAAGCCAACACATACTGCCGGGACAACATACCTGCGCTTCGTAGGGATGGATGCGTGAAGATAATGCGCCCCGGTTTCGCATTGACTTCAAAAAGATAAATGCGACCTTCTTGATCGATACCCATATCGAGCCCTAATTCACCCAATTGTACAGGTAACGTATTGCACAGAGTCTGGCTCACAGAGACCGCGCGATCAGCCAATTGATCAAGGACGGCTTTAGACTGTCTACCATACCAGGCATCTAACACGACGCCTGCATTCTCAATCTGTCCACCGCTATGCACGTGTGTCGTAACAGCATCCCGTTGCCCTACTTTCGCTGCAATAGCAACTGGCTCCCACTCTGACTCATTGCGCCGACAAAGATGCACACGAAAATCCGTCTTGCAGCCGGCATATAAAGCTAAAGGCACTTCTTCTTGAATCAAGAACGGCACGTGCCCCATCTGCTGCCTGCTTGCATTCATTGCTTCATCTAACGTAGAGAACAAACGCGTTACCGTTTGCGTCCCTTGTCGATAATTGACTTGAATTTGACCATCCTTTCCTGTGATACGACAGATACCCTCTCCAAAACTCCCTGCAACTGGCTTTAAAAATAATGTCCCATAGCGGTTCATCATGGTATGAACAGATTCATTATCTTCGCCGCCCATCATGGTGTCAGGTAACAAATCTGCCTGCTTTGTTTCACGTAATGCGTCATCTACCTCACGCTTGCTAAAAAAACGACTGTTAAAGTAAGGAATAAAGCGCTGTTTAAAGAATGCTTTGGCCCGAACGACAGCGAAAGATGCTTCTTCCTTTCGCGTTGGTACTCGATTGTAGATCACACTTGGCAAAGTCGTTTGGTGAATAATATTCTCTGCCGTAACAACGTACGCTAGTACGCCTTGTTCTTTTGCGCTTTGTAAAACAGAGCGGACATATGGGGAGCGAAAATTTTGCTCACCCACTAAAATAGCTAGCGACATATTGTTTCTCTTTACCATATGCGTCTCACCTACACAGCAACCGATCGGTTGCGTTTCCTGTTCTTACTCGCATCAATTCCCCAAGCCGTGCGAATATCGATAGACTCATCCCACACTTCATCGTTGCGTATCATCATGAAAAGAGGGTCAATGGCATCTTTATATTGTTGGTACGTGACTGTTTCACGGATATTTCTGTAAACAGATTCTGCCATAGATAAAAGTCGATCACGATCGTTGCGGTAAAATGCTCGCATATTGTCCGGTGTGTGTAGCGGCAGGTAAGGCAACGTGAAGTGATGTTTCGCCACAACAAAAGCTAACGCAAATGCGCCTAAGGTGATCCCTGGATCCAAAAGAAAACTTCCGGGCGTGCGATACTCGAACCCTCCATAAGATTTGTGCCTAATATCGCCTAGAAAACCGTATTTTGGTCGCCTTCGTTTTGCAGTCAGTGGATCTTCAATGAGCATGAGCGGAAGACCTACATAAACATCCAACAAATTTACTATCCGTCCGGAATACGGTAATCCGCTAAAATGAATATGCCCGCCTAACGAAAATCGATCAAAAGGAGAACTTCCCGCTATCCACGTAGGATATTTCCCTTTTGCCACAGTAACTGCTTGTCGCAACAATTGATCGATATTTTGGCACAAACGTTCAGGGGATGAAGCCGGTTCAGGGCGAATTTCTGCCAGAGGTCGCTTTGCCTTATCACCCCCCAAACTTCGCGCATCGCAGCCGATACGTCCTTGCGGTGTAAAGAAGCGACTAGCAAGAACCATGCCTTGCTTGCGATTTTTCATCATGAATTCCAGATCCGAGCCGATCAGTAAAGAGCGATCTAGAGCAGGAGCCATGAGTCTATCAAGTTGTCGCGCATAATCTGCGACAGCCTCGCTGTATATATCAAGTAGCCTACCTGTTAAAACCGGCGTGGCCGATACATCGATGACCCCAAATTTGCCATGTGGCGTAACTCCGATACTCACGAGTCCCATTTCCAGACCTAAAGCGTGTACGGCGCGACTGGCAAGGAAACTAATCCGTTTCGTTTGGTCATCCAAATCTGGATTAACTTCCTCAAAAGAGTCTAAGATTTGATGAATTCGGCGATGTAACCACACGACCTTTTCTTCCGTCCGAAAGCAGGCGATCACTTGCAAGTTAAAAACGGCCACTCGATAATGGCGCGTCCATTGAACTTCCTTTAAAGGAAACATCTTTGGGGTGCGCACACCTGCTCGATGAACTGCATCGAGAAAAGCTGAGCGATCATTGGACAAAATGAGAGCATCTCGCCGATTCACGGTCCAAAATCCCGCGTCAGGTTCTCTTTCATTACCATAGCGAATAAGTACATCCTCTCGCCCTACTGTTTGCGTACTGGTGATCAATTGTATAGCTGGCACGCGTCTGGCAAGTCGTCTTGCTGATGGTTGCCCATTATGCAATAAATACAAAGTCACGACGGTGTCTCCCCTCTCGCATCCACAGTCCTCGCCAAATGGATCGCAAAACGCACCGGTCGTATAAAAGATAACTCCACCAATTGCGTCGATCCGTGGACAGTTTCAGGGGCCTTCCAAGGTTTTGAATTCACTTCAATAATGGAAAGCCTGCCATTTTGTGTGACACCAAGATCAATGCCAAGTTCACCGAGCAGTCGGCCAGATGCGCGTTCTAACGTTACAGGGATAAGTGTCGCCAACAGGCGAATTTGCCGTTCGAGGCGTGATAAAGACAATCCCTGCTCGATCAGGACTAAGGTTGACAACGGTATCGCCAAACCACCTGTAGTCAGGTTGGAAGTGAACTCACCGATGGCCGCCACGCGAAGGTACACTTTTGTTTTGCGCCAACGTCCGTTTCGATCTTTTTGCAACAAAACGCGAATATCCACGGGACGTTCGTCAACGGTTAAGAGAGATAATCCCTCTTGTAAAATGTGCGGATTTTTTAACCAACGTTTTCGATAAAAGTGATATACCGCTGTTGCATGAGGGAAACTTCGTTGTTTTACATGACCTGTTCGTGTTCGCAAGATGGCTTGAATTTGCCCCTCTTCATGCACAAGTTTGACAATACCGATGCCTAAACTGCCATGGATCGGTTTCACGAAGACCGAATTGTGCACATGTAAAAAACGTGTCAACGTCTTAGAGCCATCAAGCAAAGCTGTATCAGGTAAAAAACGCGCTAAGGCTTTTTCGTTCGATAACCAAGATTGCACTTGCCATTTGTCAAAAAAGCCATCATTAAATACTGTCGCATGTGCGCGCAAATACTCACGAATCGGTTCAATGTGCGGCTCATTTTCATATCGTCTTGAAGCAATTTGATCGTAAATAACAGGGGGTACAGGTACTTCGATCCACTCCATCACGCTGTCGCCAACATCTTTATGTGCTAACATCCGATACGCCAGCACACGATGATCACGCATATTGACATCGATAGGATCAAAAACACAGGCTGGCATATTAAACCGCCATGCAACGTCTAGGTACTTTTGCAAGACAGCGGCTTGTTTGCCTATGAGTTGACCGTTGCGCACCAACAGATGAGCCATAAAGCCTAGGATTGGGTAAGGTTTGCCCATGCAGTTTATCCCCTTAGGCTTGAAATCCTGTGCTCCAAATAGCATATTCAAGGACCCGTAAAAGTGACAAACGTCGCAGTCTTGTATCAAGCAGGCGCAACATTTTACGGCCAGGCACAGGATTGACTTCAAGTAAAAACGGCCTGCCCAAGGAGTCTAAGGCAATATCGACACCGAGTTCTACCAAGAATGGGTGCCTTTGCTGCAAGACTTGAAAAGCAAGCAAGGCGATTATTTCACCCATTTGTACGCCTTTCACAAACCGTCGCGTATCTTCAGGATGCAGAAGTCCTTTAAGCGTATCGATCGTGACAGCGCGACTTCCGGTATGCAAATTGGTGGTAAGTGCCTGATTTGATGCAAGACGTGCAATCGTAGCCGTACATACAGCCGGTTTTGTAGGCACAGCTTGAATTAGATATCGCAGATCAAAAGGATCTTTCATGCGCGTCATCATAAGAGGAACCGTCTTTTGCACTAAATATCCCTGCTGAGGTGATAGTGGTTGTCCCCACCGCAGTAAAAGATCTCGCTCACTCGTAATCCATTCAAAACTTTGATGTGACTCGTGGTCTCGGTACAGATAACCGCCGTGTTGTTGTATGATCCGAGCAATCTTCATGCCCTGCGTACCACGAACAGGTTTGATATAAACGTCGCCGAGAGAATCAATGGCAGGTAGTACTTGGTCAAATTCCGTGACAAGGATAGTATCAGGCACGAAGTCTGCTATTCCATTCTCTTTGGTTAATAATGTGTGAATCGTCCATTTATCACAGCGACTGCGCGGTAAAACGCCTTGAATGGTTGTTTTCGCTAAAATGTTTTCCTCTTCATCAAGAATGCTTGCCATGGCTACAGGTCGCTCAGTCATTCGACGCCACACAAAATCGGGCCAAGGGCAACGCATGAGTCGCCATCCACCAGATTGAACATAGCGATATGCCAAAACTTCTGTCAGGTCACGCCCCAAATGCCCAGCGGGAATGACAAATATATCGATACCTAGCCGTCGCCCAAGTTGGATCAGAGAAATAAACATCTGTGTTTGCGGCCCAAATAGTGTTCCTTTTGTGAAATGACGCAAGGCGTATACCCCAATAGCTGGTCCTAAACGCCAAACATCATCGGTATCGACTTTACTGTGCAGGCCTACAAGCGGGCAACGCAGTAACCTTCGCTCTTTTTGACGCAGATCAACAAAGTCTCCATGCTTGCCGTGAACGACAGGGAGTTCAATAATTCGTTTAGCGTAACGAACCATCTGCATCGGGGTAGACGACGGTCGACGCCCATTTCTCCTGATGCGTAAAGTTGTCCCCGTTTTTTTTCTGTAGACTTTTGTAACAAGCAAGGCTATCCCCCCTTGCCAAGACACAAAAGAGGGCGCATGGCGCCCCCAAACCCCCAACTGCGATTACGCACCTTATTGTTCAGAATCACCGTCAAGAAGACTGCTATCCTCGTCGAACGCATCTTTTTTATCGCTAGGATGACAGGTCAAGACAAATAATTTGGTTTTGCCGACCAATTCGACGACAAGTTCCATTTCTACTTTCACGGAGATCTCATGGCTATCGTCCACAATCGATGCATCGAGGCAATTAGGTTCTGCATTAACCTTAACGACCACCTCTAAGTCATCACGAAAGCAATAAGGATCTACGTTTTCTAGTGTAACTTCTTGCACATAAGATACCGTTTCCTTGGCTACAGCCGTTTCACTGTTCCCTTCATACGAGTACCATACGTTGACATCAAAGCGACCGTGTACTTCTACAACATCGCCAACCAGTGCACCTTCATACGTGTGGTTCATCACCCAGCATCCGCCGATCGTCGATGGCTGATGAACCGAACGGATTACGTACGTTGACTGGGAGTACTTATTGGCTTTGCCACACACGGCACTGGTGATGATCTCACGACATTCCGTATCTTTGGAGAACACCACGCTGTTTCCTCCTCTTTCGCTTACGTCATTACAGCGGGGCGGGACACTTTGTTAAAAGTCAGCCCGTTTTCTGTACTACTACAGATATGCATAACGCCCATCGTTGGTGAAATGGATCTATGCTCCCGCCCACATGCAACACATCCTATGAAGCAAAAGGCTCGGATGACACGAAAAAAGCGCCCAATTTAGGCGCTTTATTGAGACGGTAATGTATTATCGAGGACGCGAAACATATTTTCGTACGCTATGAGCCGAACAACATCTGGGCCAAACTCTTTTTCTAACCGCTCCAAAAACCTGGGATAGTCTGACCCGCGTCGCAAATCCTGCATCGTCCGATCAATTCCGTCAAAATCCGAACCGAGCGCGACGCCATGCACACCAGCTACACGCAACATATGCTCGACATGCGGTATGAGATCATCCATAGTAACCTTCTTATGTGATGCAATAAATTCCGGTACAAAGGTCACTCCGATAACGCCTCCCGTGTCCGCGATCGTCTTCATTTGCATGTCAGTAAGATTTCGACGGTGCTCAAACACGTGCCGTGCGTTACTATGCGATGCGATGATAGGTGATGTTGCCTGCAAGGCCACATCATAAACACCCTGTTCGCTCAGATGCGATACGTCTACGACCATACCAAGTGATTGCATATGCTGAACAACTTCTTTACCAAAGTCAGTCAACCCTGCCCCACGAGATTCACCGACGCCGTCGCCGACACTGTTGGCATGATTCCATGTCAAACCTATCATACGGATTCCAAGTGTGAATAAAGCATAAAGTATACTCAATCTGCCATCCAGGCATTCGGCTCCTTCTAACGATAATAAGGCATGAGGATTTGCCGTGTCGCCATAGATCGCATGAAGCCCCGTGCGATCATAGATAGGTTTCACACCGTCCGGTCGCTCAACTTGTTGATGAAACCGATGTATTGAATCAAGTACTGCAACAAGTTGCTCTGCTGCTCGTCGTGCAGGATCAACAAACGTGACAAATACCTGTAAATCAACCCCCGCCTTCTTCATCTGCTGATACCCCATGTGAAGTGGTGAATTCACATCATAAAAATCCAATTTCTCTTTGCCCATGCGAAATAAGATATCAGCGTGCCCATCAATCACCATGTGACCTTTAACCATGACGTCACTCCCTACTCTGCGATAAAAATCCGCTCCGTAGAAATTGCTTTTCCCAGGTCATTTAGCTTTAGTAAGACAGCGTTAAATTGTCTCGCTCCTGGATCGAGTTCAAAGCGCACGGGACGTTGCGTAATAAAGCGTTGGATAATCAAATCTTTTTTGACGCCAAGAATACCATTACGAGGACCAGTCATCCCAACGTCAGTCAAATAGGCCGTGCCATGGGGCAACACACGATCATCAGCCGTTTGTACATGAGTATGAGTACCTATCACCGCTGAGACCTTGCCGTCAAGATAATACCCCATAGCGAGTTTCTCCGAGGTCACTTCTGCATGAAAATCCACAACGCAAAATGGCGTGAATTTATGCGCTTCCTGTAAAATCTCATCCATGGTGCGAAAAGGGCAATCATAAAGACCCATATAGGTCCTTCCAATCACATTGACAATCGCCACTTGTTGCCCATTCACGTTGCAATATACGTAGCCTTGTCCAGGGGCGCGAGGATACATATTGGCTGGGCGAATGATACGTTCATCGCCGTCAAGAAGTTGCTGTGTTTCCTTTTGATCCCAAACGTGATTGCCTAATGTAACAAATTCAACCCCGCTGTCATAGAGATGTTCTACCGCTTGTTCCGTGATACCACGCCCGTTTATCGCGGCATTTTCCCCATTGGCAATAACAAGGTCCGGCTTGTGACTCGCTATCAAAGTAGGCAGAACCTCTCGCACGTAAGTTACGCCCGACTGGCCTGTAACATCACCAATAAACAAGATTTTCATCGATTCATCCCCTGCATTTGAAAAAAAGGCAGCCTTTCGGCCGCCTTATTTTGCGTATTCTACTGCCCGTGTCTCTCGAATGACTGTCACCTTGATCTGCCCGGGATAATCGAGTTCATCCTCGATCCGTTTTGAGATCTCCCTCGCAACCCGAATGGACTCAGCATCGTCAACTTGCTCTGGTTTCACAATAATACGAACTTCACGCCCTGCTTGAATAGCGTACGACTTGTCCACACCATCAAACGAACATGCAATTTCTTCTAGACGCTCTAAACGTTTCAGATACACATCAAGTGACTCTCTTCGCGCTCCAGGACGCGCTGCAGACAATGCATCCGCAGCACCAA
>JAKACU010000054.1 GCA_021821185.1 Bacillota bacterium | reverse complement strand
TCACTATGTGAACGCCATTCAAGGTATCGTACAAGCAGGGATACAATCAGGAGACTTTTTGCCGGGCGATCCCCAGACCGGGGCATGGTCCATCTTTGGATCAATTAGTATGGCAGCATTACACCATTTATTTACTGATCCCAACATGGATCTTTCGATTCTTGCACCCGATCTGGAGCAGTGGATCCTGCGTGGTTTCACCCCATCCCTTAACCCAAGCCAGGAAAGCTAAGTTGCCGCAACGCCTCATACAACGCAATAGCAACCGTATTAGAGAGGTTAAGGGATCTCATTTGCGGGCCCATAGGAAGCCGCAACCCTTTATCGGGGTACATAGCATGGATATAGTCTGGCAATCCAGTCGTTTCCTTGCCAAAGACAAGATAATCGGAAGCTTCATAGCGTACATCGCTATACGTTTTCTTTCCCAACTTGGTGAAAAAGTAAATATTGGCCCCGTTTGCTTCTGCTTCTTCAATAACTTCTTGCAGCGTATCATGCAAACGAACATCCACTAAATGCCAGTAGTCCAATCCAGCACGTTTTAAAGATCTGTCATCGATCTGGAATCCTAACGGTTGTACCAGATGCAACACGGTTCCCGTTGCCGCGCAGGTTCTTGCAACATTGCCCGTATTCGGCGGAATTAACGGTTCAAACATGACAATATGCATAGCTCTCAATCCTCCGTGCCTACTATACATGACACGGCAGACAACCGCAATGAGTGCCGCTTTTAGTCCGCAAAATGGGTAAAAAGGTACTGTGTTGATGGGGTGAATGCGTAACTGTCTTCATATGAGAAAAATCGTTTATGACTGTCAACCGTATGCGCATTCACGAGTGGGTATCCATTGGCATCCATGCCCGTTACGATTGTACTATGCGTATATCGTCCCGTTCCCTTCCAATCATAGGAAATCATATCGCCAATGTTCAAGTTCTCCGGTCGATCAACAATTTGTGCATGAAATGTCTCCGGGTGATTTATCATCAAAAGAGCTAGGGCATGCGCGACCGACCACGAAAAACTCCAATCAGGCTTCGAACCAAACTGGTACCACCAGCCTGCTGCACGTTTTGGCATACCCCCTGTAAAGGGAAATCCTCCTGCATGCAATACCTGCGACACGTAATTTGTGCAATCTACGCCCATATTGATATATTCACGATTGCGTTCATTCCACCATCGTTCCGCATATTTGATAGCAAGGACACGGTCATATAGGAATCGATAGTCCCTGTTCGTGAATACGGCATCATTATCGAAGTTGATCAATTCAGTACCTTCATGTACCGCTTCATTCAGTTGTTGATGATCAATCGGCTCAGCTTCCCCTCGTTTCCAAGTCAATACATGAGGAATAAAACGTTCTTCATGTTCTATCGAACCGCCGATTTCATACAAAAACCGGATATACTCAATCACGTCAATCTCCATCATCGATTGCTCATCATCAAGGTTCCGACTGCCTGTAATTTGTACGTCCGTAATCACCTTGCGATCGATTGCAGCACGTCGTCTGTTCATCGTTTGCCTGAGTAAAGCTTCTTCATCCATCATCGTGCCATGTCCAGGCAGCCACCGGGCGCTGCGTTGCGAAAACCATTGCTTTACAAACTTCGATGTGTCTTCCATAGTAGGCGCACCTCCTGCACCAATGTATGCTGACTAGAGCCCATTGTGGTACACTATCGCCAATATCGTGTTTTATCAGGCGAAACACAAAGAGAGATGAGTTATGGAACGCACCAATACCGTACGTGCCGTTGAACGATCACTGGATATCTTACTTTGCTTTACCGAATCTGACGAAAACAAACTCGGTTTAACGGAGATTGCAAGACGCGTCTGCCTTCATAAAAGTACGGTCCATCGTCTACTGTCATCGTTAGAAAGTCGCGGTTTTATGCGGCGTGATACACATTCCGACATGTATCAACTAGGCTGGAGCATATTACAATTGGCCTCCCATGTTCACCATTCAGAAGATTTATCGGTTATTTTATTGCCATTAATGACCGAACTGCGGAATCTACTTGGAGAGACGATTAGTCTTTACATTCGAGACGGAGCAGAAAGACTTCGCGTCCAAGCCGTCGAAGGAACGCAGGCCGTTCGCCGAGTGGCCAATATCGGACATCGTTTTCCACTCTACATTGGTGCTTCGGGAAAAATTTTTCTTGCCTATAGTGGCCCTGCTTTACTTGAGGAACTTAAAGGCATGCATGCCTTCCCGCAAGATTTCGCCTTTGACGAACTATCTCGGCAAATGGCTGTGGTCCTTGAACAAAAGTATGCTGTAAGTATTCAAGAGAGGGAACTTGGCGCGGCTGCAGTGGCTGTTCCGATCACAGATCGCTCGGGTCAAGTGATCGCCGCATTATCGGTTTCTGGCCCTGTCGATCGTTACGATGAAAAAAATGTCCTTCGCTATGCTAAAGAAGCAGCGACGTTTGCTGATACCATGTCCAATTTGATCAATCAGCCTCACTCTGTCATACGATAAGGCAAAGGGTAATTGCCCGGGCAGGGGGGTGTCATAGTGAATACAGGCAATGTTCCTCCTTGGCTGCAAACCTTGTGGTCCGAGCTAACGAAACCACCAGCCATTTTGCGGCAGGAAAATCAAGAAAATCAAGAGAATCAGGAGAGTCAAGTGGATCCAATGACCAGCGCTAGAAGAGTGGCTAGGCAGTTTTTTGCACCAGATCATCAACCTGCCTCGCTGCCACGACCAAAATCTTCAAAGTCAATCAAATCAGGCATGCCATATAAAAAGGCGCATTTTCACAGTAAGACCCAGAAAAATTCACCTAAAAAAATGCTGCATTCAGTAGTGAAGGATTCTCAGGCAAACCCCGAAACAGCGAATATCATTCGTCCCAGTGGAAACCATGCTACTAACGCTATGATGCGAAATACGGCTTACGCACCGCCAAGAGAAACAAAGTCAGAGACTTCACAACCCTTAGAAGCTGCAATTCATTCAGCTTACAAGGAAGACATAGCGCAAATTCGCCGCGTACAAGGCACTTGGCAAATCGAAACAAGATCTGGTAATCTTTACGCTTTAAAGAAAACACGTCTCAATCGTGCATACGTCTCATTTGTGGCAGATGCACTCGACCAATTGCATGAAAAAGGGTTCACCTCTGGTGCGCGTATCCTCCGGACACAACAAGGCATTCCTTATGTTGTTGAAAATGGAGCCACCTATTATGCATCCGAATGGCTTTTCGGCGAACCAGTACGTCTCACATCCACCAGACAGGCTGGATCCTGTGCTAAGACACTGGCTAGACTATATGAACGATCCTTGGAGATACCCACAAACAAAACCTCTCTAGTCCCTGGCACATTAGATGTCAGAGCAGACCTTGAAACCAAGAAAAAAGCTTTACTGTACTCGTTGCATCGCATAAGGCGCACTGCTATCGCAAAAGAAATTGAACATAGCATCGCAGAACATGCATCGCGCTTAGAAACCGATGCGGACCGCGCACTTTCCCTGCTTCAAACATCTGATGTTGCGATCACACTGACTCGCTTTAAGCAAAAGCCCGGTCTTTGTTATCTCAATGCCACAAGCAACAATTTTTTGCTCCATCCATTGGGCTACATTCAACTCGTTGACTTTGAGAAAATGCGCTACAGCCCACGAGTAATCGACTTGGCCCATTTGCTTCGCAGCATCATGCAAGCAAATGGCACGTGGTCAAACGTCACTTTGCTGGCTCCTTTAATCGCCTACAATCGCACGCGTCCACTCTCTCAAGGGGATTATCTTATCTTGCAAGCCATGTTGACATTCCCATTTCGCATTGAGGGCCTTCTTCGTCAGTACTTGGATCAGGAAGATGTCTCTCTTGCCTCACGCGAACAATGGCTCAAAACTTTCCGACAGGCTACCTTCGAAGAAGAAAGTCGTCATGAATTTCTCAATGAATTTGCGCAAAAGGTTACTCACGAAACCTAAGTGCAGAAGATTCATCACATGCCCACTGCATATCTCGGCGTACGGCATCATCAGGTTCCTTTTCATAAGCTTGTCGTACTGCCTCTCGCCCCTTGTCTGGGTCAATTTGTAAAATGACCCATGCAGCACTTGCACGAATTTCCGGTCTTGCGTCATCTAAAAGGCTGATGGCAAACGGCATCGCTCGACGGTCTCTCATATTGCCTAGGGCAATCAGTGCATTTCGCCGCCACACGTTCGCTCCACGCCATGCGGCGGATGTGTGGCCAAACTGACGCATGAATGCACGATTGGATAAAGACAAAATGTGATATAAGTCAGGAAAACAAAGCTCTGCATCCGGGCTAAAATCAGGCTCTTGCGCTAATAAACTCCCTTTATTTTTAGGACAAACCGTCTGACATGTATCGCAACCCCATACGCGACGGCCAAGCGGCGCTCGAAATTCCTCTGGAATGATGCCTTTCATTTGTGTCACATACGATAAACATCGCGTCGCATCAATTTCAAAGGGTTTAATGAGTGCACCAGTCGGACAAGCCGTTAGACACAACGTGCAATCGGCACAATCATCCCATCGTGTCACGTCTTCGTGCATTTTTTCGATAAGCACATCGGTCACAAGTGTCCCCAAAAATACCCATGACCCATATTCATCAGTGATTAACGAACAATTTTTCCCAATGAAGCCTACGCCTGATCGTGCCGCCACAGCACGATCAACAAGTGCGCTCGTATCGATGGCGCAAACAGACTGAATCGGTCTCTTTACCTTTTCTTCGATCTTTTTAGCCAAATGTTGCAGCTTATCACGTAAAATACGATGGTAATCGTTACCCCATGAATAGACGGACACCATCCCCCGCGGCTCTTTGGGACGCATTACGGTTCTCGTCTCTTGCGTAATATAAGACACAGCGATGCTAATCAAACTTTGTGCACCAGACAACAAAGTTTTAGCATCGATTCTTTCAGCTGCAACAGGGTATTCAAACCCTGACGCGCGTCCTTCCTCGTAATAGCGTTGTAAAAATGGCATCAAATCATCAAATGGTTCTGCATCTGTTGCTCCGATAACCTGAATGCCAACCTCTTTAGCGATCGTTTTTAACTGGTTTCGTGACAATTCAAAATTAGTCATAGGCAGCCTTTCACTTTAGACTTTTTTCACAGCAGCGCGTGCCAAGGCATCGCAACGTTCATTGTAATGATGACCGCTATGTCCTTTGACTTTACCAAATTGAACATCGTGTATCCCGACTTGATGAAGTAACTGTTCCCATAAATCTTTATTTTTTACTGGCTCGCGTTTGCTGTTGATCCATCCTGTTTTCTGCCAGGTAAGGTACCACTTTTTCGTCATCGCATTCACCAAATAGGCTGAATCGCTATAAAGAGTCACTGTGCATGATCGATTTAGCGCTTTGAGTCCCTCGACGGCAGCCTGAAGTTCCATACGTTGGTTTGTCGTATGCGATTCTCCGCCTGAGAGTTCTTTTTCATGGTCTCCCGAAACCAAAATAGCCGCCCAACCGCCTGGTCCTGGATTGCCGCTACAGGCTCCATCCGTATAGATTTGTACTTGTGTCAAATCGTTCACCTCAATTGTCCCCTCATTATTTCATGACCATGGGCTTGCTGCAAGCATGCAGAACTTGCGTAAAACTAGGCATACTACCTTTAAACGGCGAGGGGGGTCTTTCTTGAAACCATTTCGCAAGTATCTATTTACCCTACTTTTGTGCTGTGCTCCGTTTCTGGTACAAACTGCACAGGGCGCCGTCCGTGGCAGTCCCTATTGGACAAAAAAAGGGGACGGCTGGATCGTCTATTCCATAACTACCAGCCAACCCATGATTGCTATCACGTTTGATGATGGACCAAGCCCTCAATTCACGCCCAAAATACTGCAAATATTACATCACTACCACGCCCACGCAACATTTTTTGTCATTGGATCTGTAGCCCGGCAGTATCCTAACTTACTCCTAAGCATGAAACATGAAGGCCATGAGATTGGTAATCATACGGAAAACCATCGACAGCTATCTGAAGTTACAACGTCTGATATTACGATGTGCGATAAGACCGTACAATCCTTGACGGGTGTCCGCCCTATGTGGCTAAGACCACCTGGTGGACATCTGACCATGCAATTTTTGTCTATGGCGCGTAAAACCGATCATAAGATTGCTATGTGGACTTGGGATGTGGATGCGAAGGACTGGTCTCGGCCAGGTGTACAAAAAATCGTTAATACGGTAATCAGAAATGTGGATCCAGGGGATATTTTAATTTTGCATGACGGCGGTGGCAAACGTTCACAAACGGTCGAAGCCCTTTCCATTATTTTAGATCGTTTGCATAAAGATGGATATCAGTTTGTCACAGTAAGTGAGTTACTGCGACATGGATCGATTCTTCAAAAAAAGAGTTTCGATACCAAGTAAGTGATGCTTAATCCACCGGCCAAAAGTGTCAATATACTCACACCAACTGTCGAAAGGATATGCTTTCCGCGCCAGAGCCAGCGGATAAAATTCAAGGCATAAAGCAGGACCGCAATCGCCACCAAAAATTCAAGCAAAAATGCCACTGCATTCAATCTTTTGTCCCCCCCTAGGCAGGCACTTAGCTTTGTGCCTGCCGATTTGCGCCGCGCAGATGATTGATACCTACTGAAACGATCACGAGCACCAAGGGTGCTAATAGCTCTACAATCCAAGCAAATGGCTCGATAATCCTTGATTCAAGTGCTTCCACAGCCATGATGTTTTGTGGTAAAAAAACAAATACATATATCAGCAAAGCCAAGGGAAACAAGATGGGACGATACACTGGCATTCGAAAAGCCGCTGCATATAAGTAGCCGCTCAACCATAAGCCAAACCCCATTTTAAGTACGGCCCCCGCCGTCCATAAAAAAACGAAGACAGCTTCTAACCGTTGTACAAAACGACCGACATAAATTAATCGTGCCAATTGATACAAAGGAAAAGACACCTGTCCGCTGACCGCATCTGTAAAAACACCAAGTACGACAAATAAAACAGCGGACATCGTAAGCGCAGTAAAGAGGATACTCATGAGTCCCGCCCGTACAAAATGTTGCTGATTGCGCACCGCTGGGTACAAAATGGCCAACATGAGCACATTGGCAAAGGCGCTTGTATTTAGCAACGAATGCATCAAAGTAACATTCCAGCCACGCCCTGCAAGTGGCATCAAGTAAGGAAGATGAAACCACGTCAATGGCAAAACCAGCAGGATTACCAAACCTACACCAAGGATATACGCGATAAGTACGGCTACCCGAGTCAACCCTTCCAGTCCTTTATAAGCATAGTACACGACCACAAGCAAGAAACTCGCAGCGATAATCTCCGATGGCGTTCGCGGCAATACTGTGGTTACCACTGTTTCCGTAAACTCTCGCATGACAATAGCTGTCTGCAGGAAAAAGAAAACGCTAAAAGCGATAGCGACCGGAATACCGATAAACGGTGATAACGAATTCATCACAAGTTCGATCAAATTTTGTGTTGGTGTTTTTCTCATCGCCAGATACAAGAGTAAGAACACTGCAAAAGTTATAACACCCGCAATCAGTGGAATCATCCATGCTGCGGTAGCACCTTCAACTGCAACGCGTGATGGATAACTCAAGAATACATCGGTTGAACAGTAAATCGTAATAAGTGCTGTAAGTTCGGCAATGCCGACTCGACCGATGCGGATCGACGACGAGTTATTTGCGTTTTTTGTCATCATCATCACCTCGACCCTGTGCCATCTGATCTGTATCTTTAGCAAGCGGACTCCAAGATCGAGACATGGGTGACTGCCGCCTTTCGCGAAGAGGAAAGTATGGATTCGGACGTACCTCCATTTTATAAGCGGGCGCTCGCCAAATCGTATCCGATGAACTCTTCCGTCTCGGAGCGATCGGGGAAAGAATCGGTACCCCAAGACTTTTCAACGTAACCGCGTGCATCATCAGCACCATAAACAGCAAAATGATTCCGTAAAAACCAAAGACAGCGGCACTTGCAATAAATCCAAAACGTAAAACACGCACCGTAAAAGACAGATTGTAGTTGGGCATCGTAAAAGAACCTAAAGCTGTAACCGCAACGATAATGATCAGAAGCGGACTGATAATACCTGCGGCTACCGCCGCTTGCCCTAAAATAAGTGCACCGACGATGCCGATGGTAGGTCCAATCACAGAAGGTATCCGTATTCCCGCCTCGCGGATCAATTCGATAGAAAACTCCATAATAAGCACTTCAATCACAACAGGAAACGGAACCCGTTCACGTGATGAGGCGATCGAAAGCATAATTTCCGTAGGAATCATTTCCGGATGAAAATTCGTAACGGCGATGTACAAGGCTGGTAAAAGTAATGCAATAAATAAGGCAATGATCCGGATAAACCGGATAAAGGTACCAAACGGCCAATGCAGATACGCATCTTCTGCTGTCTGTAACAAAGACCAGAAGAGTACTGGCACAAGCAACACATAGGGACTGTGCCCCACAAAAATAGCAACTTGGCCCTCCGTTAAACCATATGCCACACGATCCGGGCGCTCCGTCGACAGCAATTTTGGTATAACGCCCATCGGTGCATCCTCGATAAATTGTTCTACTAGGCCGCTTTCCGGCACATAATCTACCTTAATGCTCTCGATTCTGCGCTTCACTTCATTTACGATGTTCGGATTAACCACACCATCCATATACATAATCGCAATATCCGTAGATGCAAGCGTACCTAGCTGCCTCATCTCGGTGATCAGATTCGGTGATCGCAGTTTGGAGCGAACCAATCCTGTATTGGAGCGGAAATTTTCTGTAAAGGCATCGTGTGGCCCACGAACCGCAGCCTCGGTCTGAGTAATCCCCACAGGCCGGTGTTCCCATCCCTTCGTTTCCACAGAAATGACCACATTGACACCATCGATAAACAGGACCGTGCTACCGGCAAGGATGTTTTCAATCGCATCTTTATACGTCGAAAATTTCATCACCTGATTGCCAGGTAATAAAACGTTTTGAATTCGGTCTTCTAAAGATAAGGACGCAATATCATGTTCCAAATCTGACAGCATCATGAGTGGCTCGAGAATGTGATTATTGATAATTATCTTATCCGCAATACCATCTACAAAAACGGCCATAGCATCAGCGACGTGCTCTCCGCCAAGTCGGAATTTGCGAATGACGATGTCCGCATTGATTGGCAGACGAAAGACCTTCTCAAGGATATGTTGGTTGTCCGTTAAAGCGTATTGGATAAAGGTAGGTGGGTCATTTGTCGATGATCCTTGGTTCATCTTACTCGTCCGCTTAACAGCCCTTTGTTGCAATTCGGCATACGAGATAGGTATAACCTCTTTGTGACCATGTACGGTATGTAACGTTACATCGCCCGCCATATACCGGTCCCCAAACCTGATGATCATTCGTTTGAGACGCAAAGGTCTGCCAGAAGCTCTTTGAGGATCGTTCCCAGCTTTTGTTTGTGCAGCTTTATGCGATGAATCTTCGTCTGTCATAGGGGTTAGTTGAAATTCTTGATCTAAAATACGGTCATCCACAGAAAGTATTCGCTTGAAAAAACTTGATATGGCCAAAAAAATCCACCCCGCACCGTAGACCAATTGTTCTATGGCTACTATTCCCCCGGATGGAAAGAGTATGCATATCGGCACAATGTTTGCAAAGCACAGGAAGAACACTTAGGAGAACGTGCATGACATACCAATCTGCCATGGTAAATTAACCAATGATGCGCAGAAGACCATAAATGGCGAGGGATTTTTTTCATAAGTTGCTGTTCTGTTTTTGCAACATCATCGCTGTTGGCAAGACCCAAACGGTTCGAAACGCGCTGTACATGCGTATCGACAGCGATCGCAGGAATGTGAAAAGCATTCGACAAGACGACGTTGGCCGTTTTTCGACCAACACCTGGCATCGCCGTTAGAAGGAGGAGTGTATCAGGCACTTCACCGTGATGGTTTTGCACAAGAATTTGGCTCGTACGAATAATGTTTTTCGCTTTTGTCTTAAATAATCCACACCGAGCGATTATCATCTCCACGTCCGGCACAGCGGCTTCACTTAGGGCTAGTGGTGTAGGATACTTGGCAAACAAAGCTGGCGTCAATTCATTGACCATCTTATCTGTACATTGTGCTGACAAAATCGTTGCAATCAGGAGTTCAAACGCATTTTTATGATGTAGTGCACATTGCGCATCGGGATACAATGCTTCTAGTGTGTGTAAAATTGTAGGAACGTCAACTTTAAAACGCGGCATATTCATTTGCTCCTAAAGAATCATCTGATCCTGGTGTCGATAGCGGAGCTTTCTCGCGCTATTTAGTATAGCTTGGGACTGCAATCCCTTCTCCAACATAGTTCGAAGCATCGGTGCCTGATAGGAGAATGCAGGACCCTTAATAGCTGGAAATAATGAGGATAATGCAACATATTCGCACAAAGCAATGCGGTATGTTTGAGTGACATCGATAGGTTTTCCATCGATCACCATGGTGAGGACACGTTCATCACATGCCTCCTCCGACAACTCACGATCGATCACTACTTCCCCACCGGAGATATGCAGTCGGCCAATAAAATGTCCACGAAATCCGAATCCAATCCCTTGACTTGCAATAAGATCTTTATGCAAACTATCTGTGAAAAGTTGCAACAACTGATGACCTGTTACGTCCATCACCACAGCGCGCATGGGCGTGGCACAGACAGCGAGCAAGTCCCCCTTTTTTACCGGTCCCGTTCGAAACCCCGCCGTTATCACGCCACCGTTCACGACAGCTGCTTGCACTTGCAAAGTCTCTTTCATCTGATCACATAACAAATTCACCATTTGTGATTCACCAAACAAAGAGTGTGACACGTGAGCAGGAATCGTCGCCACTAACTTTTGTAATTCATCACGAGCGATCGGCACGTAAGAATCGATCACTTGTACCACTGCGGCGTCCATTGGCATAGCTTCTTGCGTATACTCGATACGTCCTGAGATACACTCCACATGCTTATCTTTGCCCACAGTGATGGTGATATGACCAAAAGCTTTTGCATGTTTGCCAGCTTGAAAAATCCACACATTTTTACGTTGGATACCGTTTGCAAGAAATTGATGCGTATGTGACCCAACAATAATATCTGCGGCAATATCTTGATCAGCCAACATTTCATCAATGTGTAGCCCGAGATGGGATAGTAAAACCACCACATCAGCACCCGCATCGCGCAAGTTTTGGCATAGGGCAAACGCAACAGAAACTGGGTCCCGCGAAGCAACGCCAATTGTCTCTAGTAAGTTTCTATACTCCACCGTAACCCCGCAAACGCCAACTTTTATACCAGACATCGTAAAGATCCTGCCAGATGGAACAAGCCATCCGTTATCCGGCATATCCACGTTACTACAAAACATTGGCGTTTGCGAGATGCTTGCCAACTCGCTCCATACTGCACGGTCCACTGTCACCGTTTCGTTGTTGCCATAAACCAAGCCATCATAACCTACAACGTTCAAAATATCCGCATTGATTCTGCCCATCGTCGCGTAGGACAATGGATTTGATAAATCAATATGATCGCCTAGCTCAAAGCACAGTACATCTAGCCCATCATCAGTCAACTTTTTCCTTAATGACCGCATTTGAGTGACAAGACGAGCATACGACAAAAGTTCACTGTGAACATCATTCGTGTGCAATATATGGAGTTGCAATCCTGTCACCTTGTCAACCACTTGCCTAAAATATTGCCCACATCCATCTTAAAACGAGTACTCGCATAAATCTGGTCAACCTGTACTGCCTGCGCCCTCGCCACAAGATCCCGCTTGGCATGTGCTGCATAAGCCAGCACTATACACCCTTGCTCTTTACTTTGCCGTACCAGGGACTCAAGCGTCGGTCCCACTGCCGCCAAGTCAAGCACCACGATCGTTGGTTGTACTGCATGTAACCGATCTATAAAATTTTGGTCGTTTGACACAACGGATACCGTGCAATGTAAATTTGCCGCTGCCTCACGCAACCGTACGGAAAACATGAGATCGGGAACAAAAGCCAAAATCGCTTCTCCAGCCATTTCGAACCCCTCCGCCCCATTCTTTATGTTTTAGTTTATCACAGATACCGAGTCTGTTCATGCGTAACAAGTAGACATATAATTGGCTTATTCTTGACAACAAATGAGGAGGCACAACTTTGATTGAACACATCGTTATGATTGCTTGGAAAGAGGATATAGCAATAGAAACTCGGGAGCAAATTCTTACTGAGTTGCTGACGTTAAAAGATAAAATTCTTGGTATTGTCAGCTATCACGTGGGTCATAATTTTTCAGCACGTAGTCAAGGCTTTGACGCAGCGATTACTTCGACATTTGTCGATGAAAAAAGCTTAGAAGCCTATGGTGTACACCCAGAACACCTAGCCATCGCACAAAGATTACGAGCATCTAGCAAAAATATTGTCGCCCTTGATTTTCATCATCTATAGGCTTAGTCGTCACTAGAACACTTCTAAAAACATATCATGCATTATCGAACAACATTGACAGGTATCTTTCTTCCAGATTTCGGACATAAAGATATTATCATGATTTGGAGGGAACCTGAAATGGAAGTCATGGAGCGATGGGCTTCAC
>JAKACU010000205.1 GCA_021821185.1 Bacillota bacterium | reverse complement strand
GAAAATAGCATGGTCAGGGAAATCGTGGTGTGATTTCAATCACATCGTATAGCTTATTACATTAATAGGTTTTGTTTCATGGAGTTTTTTGATAAAAGAATGGTTCTATTTGTTTGAGTCCAAGTGCTTCCGGATGAAAGATTTGCTCCGTACTTCCCACAAACAAAACACCTCCTGGATTTAAGGAGTGAGCAAATTTTTGATAGACTTGCCATTTAGCTTCATCCGTAAAATAGATCAAGACATTGCGACATACGATAAGATCTTGTTCCGTGAGGTACGGATCCCGCAATAAATTGTGTTTTTTAAACGTAATTCGTTCGCGCAATTCCTTAGACACGATATAATTCCCATCTGAAGTTAGCTGAAAATTCTGTTGCACTGTTTCTGGTGCAATGGGTTTAATAACATCTTTCACATAGCGACCTTCCTTTGCGCGTGTCAGTGCCCTCTCATCAATGTCTGTTGCAACGACGGATAGACGCTGCAAAGGTAGTTTTGTAGAAAGTACCAATAACAGCGTATAGGGTTCTTCTCCCGTGCTACACGCTGCACTCCATATTTTCAGTTCTTTATGAAGAGGGATGGTAGGGAGTACTCGCTCAATAAGGGTATCCCAACGAGATTTGTTACGATAAAATTCGGAAACGTTAATGGTCATTCGGTCTAACAATTCGGTCAATAAAGCAGAATTTGAAGACACAGCGCCCATGTAGGCATCAAAGGAGTTAAAGCCCCGCCGATCTCGCAGCGCAGTCAATCTGCGTTCCATTTGTGGACGTTTATATTGGCGTAAGTTAATCCCTGTTAGTTGATAAAATTCGTCCATAAACCAATCGAAGTCACGCGGACTCAAGGCAATGTCCCCCTAAAACGATATACACAAGAGTATAAAAAAGCGGTCGCCGCAAGGGAGACCGCTTTTCATCAACGGATTACTTAGATCCACTTTGAAATAGTTTGCTCATAATTTGCGAGGTCATCAGAGTTAAACCAAAGCGCAATTTCACGAGCAGCACTTTCCGGTGAGTCGCTGCCGTGAATGATGTTCATCCCTACGCTTACCGCATAATCACCGCGAATCGTTCCCGGCATAGCGTCCACGGGGTTGGTTTTACCCATCATGCTCCGGGCAACAGCGATCACGTTCGGACCTTCCCAAACCATGGCAAACACTGGTGAGGATGTGATGAAATTTACCAATTCGCCAAAAAACGGACGTTCCTTGTGTTCAGCGTAATGTTGTTGTGCAAGTGTCGATGGCACTTGCATCAGTTTTGCTCCAACCAATTTAAATCCTTTGCTTTCAAAGCGCGCAACAATATCACCGATCAATCCACGCTGTACACCATCGGGTTTGATCATAATAAATGAACGTTCCAATCGATATCCCTCACTTTAATCACAGTATCCTACATGAAAACAACGATTATCATTGTAACAAGGCAAGCCTATAGAAAGCAAATATTCCCTAGTGATCTCGTTTACCCACGAACGTCGCTAAAGCCGAAAGTGTAATTCGATTTTTACCGGGCGTCAGAACTGCCAACCCTTCATTGGCTTTAGCCAGATATTGATCGGCCACCTGTTGCGCAAAGCCAATACCACCACTGTCGATCACTAACTTAACCATGGATGCAACCTCTTCAGTGCTACAGTCCTCATGTAGAAGGCTTCGTAACTTTTGACCATATCGATTATCTTGTAACGCATATAAAGCCGGCAAAGTGATGTTTCCTTGGCGTAAATCACTTCCAACGGGCTTACCCAAACGCTGCTCGGTGGAGGTGAAATCTAAAATGTCATCGGTGATTTGAAACGCCATACCAGTGTAGTAACCATAGCGGCGCAAGCCCGCCACTTCCGTAGAAGAACAACCTGCTGCCATAGCCCCTAACGCGCATGACATTTCAATGAGGAGAGCGGTTTTACGCCGAATACGACGAAGGTAGACACGCATCGTACTGTCTGTTTTAAAAAGATCCCGAATTTGTTCAATCTCACCGATGCACATTCGTTCAATTGCCAGCGCAAGCGTTTTATGCAAAAGTGGATCATCGATTTCAGCAAGGTTAGCTAAGGCTCGCGCAAAAATAAAATCGCCCGTATACATAGACATTTTATTACCATATAACGACTTGGCTGTTGGCCTACCTCGTCTCGTTTGCGCATGATCGACAACATCATCATGCACGAGACTGGCCATATGAATAAGTTCGAGAGCAACGGCTACACGGGCCAAACGCAAACGATCATACCGACCAAATGTGCCGGACAGCAAGACAAACACAGGACGCAGGCGTTTGCCTCCTGCATCAAGCAACTGTATTGACGCATTTTCTAGCACAGGATGTGTCGTATGCAACTGTTCGTGCAATTGCTGTTCTACAAAGGCAAGATCGCCTTCCATACCTTGATAAAATTCAGCAATATTCAAAGCAATTCGTCCACCTTAGTTTGTTGCCTGTTCATCACTCGGTTTGAAGCCAATGTGTAATGCACATATTCCACCAG
>JAKACU010000204.1:1229-2518 GCA_021821185.1 Bacillota bacterium | reverse complement strand
AAGTATTTTTGTACCAGGAAGGGATTGCAAAAATCTCATATCAGGAATGACTTCTGACTCCCGCATAGCCCAGGAAATGTCGCCGGGTATAAGTACGCAATCCTGTTCTGTTACGGTACTTAGCCACGCATCTTGAATGCGCTGTGCATGGTTTTGCCAAGTCGGTCCGAAGACATCCATGGGCTTATCAGTTCCAAAGGAAAGGTGCAAATCTGCTATGGCGAATGTACGAATGATACTTGCCCCCTTTTACTGAGAATTGTACCATGAAGGTAACGCAGAAAGGCAAGGGATCTCGATGGCTGATACCATTCCACGCTCGGATGAAGAGCTTTTGCAGTTGGTTCAGGCGATCTCCTTACGCGATTTTGGTTTGTCATTTCGCCATCATTGCCGATATAATGCAAGGCTAAAAACAACGGCTGGGCGCTATCTGCTAAAGACACACGACATTGAGTTCAATCCGCATTCTGTACGCATGCATGGTTTTGCTGAACTGGTAGGAACGATTCGCCACGAACTGTGCCACTATCATTTACATCTTATGGGTCGCGGATACCGGCACGGCGATCAGGAGTTTCAAGCACTTTTACAAAAAGTGGGCGGTTCTCGCTTTGCCAAGCCAACTGGACTTGGTCGAAAACAAAGTACGATAAAAACCTATCAATGTACTGCCTGCGGCATGCTGTATGTGCGCAGGCGCACGGTCAATACAGCACGTTACCGCTGCGGGTCTTGTAAAGGCATCTTACGTTTACTTAAGATAGACAAGCATATTCTTGGAGGTTAATTACACATGACGGGTCAGACATCAGGAATCAAAGTGACATTAGAATTGTTGCAAGACTGCTTGCGAGAAGCAGAAGGTACCGTCGATGAACAACAGCTTGAGCAGCAAGTCCTGGAGTTTTTTCGCGATGACAATTTGGATGGTATCGCTCAATTGATGCAAAATCGCAAAACGGAGATGGAATTTATCAAAGACCTCGAACAGTTTATTGCTCGGTGGTCTGTGCGAATTCGCTAAATGACATGAAAGGAACTCATGTATGGAGCCTTTTGCACCGATCGCAGATCCTCGTCAACGTCACCGCCGCTTGGCGGTGGTCACCGAGCTTTGGAGACAGCAGATGAGGGAGATCGAAGGGCTGGTGTTTGCGTGTTTCTTGCAGCAAGATCTGCCTGGTATCGCTGATTTGTCTGTCCGAAAACAGGCATTGCAAAAGCGCCTTCACATGGTGGAAAACATTCTTCAGGTGTGGGATTCGTGAATACGGCACAGTTTTTCG
>JAKACU010000204.1:0-1219 GCA_021821185.1 Bacillota bacterium | reverse complement strand
TTCGCGAAAGCGCAGGCACAGCAGGTGCATTTTACTCCTGAGCAAAGGCGCGCTATTTCTCACGGCGATGGACCGATGATGGTCTATGCGGGTCCTGGCAGCGGAAAAACAACAGTTATTACTTGGCGAGCATTACACCTGTGTCAGGTGCACCAAATAGATCCCAAAAAGATCGTTATTTTTACCTTCACAAGACGCAGCGCACAGGAACTGAAACAGCGTTTGATGAAGCGAGAACCGCGTCTCGCTTCTGTCGTCGCTGGCACCTTTCATTCTTTGTTTTTACGCTTTTTGCTTCGCTTTTTAAGTATTGACTTTACGATTTGGAATGAAAGACAGCAGACAGCGGCTGTACGTGAAGTCTTACGGACCCTTTCGATGCCGACATTTGATGATTCGGTAAGGCGTTTATTACAAGCCATTACTCAGTTGAAAAATGCTTTTATTGCTCCTGATCAGCTGCGTGTTCAGGATCCTTTCCATCAGGATGTCAAACGCGTTTATGAAGCTTATGAACAGCTAAAAGCGGCGCATCACGCGTATGACTACGATGACGTTTTGCTCGCATTTTATCGTTCTATGCAGGAATCCAGGGAATTTTTGCAAGGGGTAACGTCATCATTTTCTCACATTATGGTTGATGAGTTTCAGGATACGAGCAAGGTTCAGTGGCTGGCGTTGCGCAAAATGGTCAGTCAGCAACCCAATGTTCTTGTAGTCGGCGATGATGATCAATCCATCTATCGCTTTCGCGGAGCCTTGCCGCACATTATTTCACAGTTTACCGAAACGTATGAAGGATGTCCTGAAGTCATCTTGCGTCACAATTTTCGCTCAACAGACGAAATTATTCGCCTCTCATCGAAACTAATCAGCAACAATGCGGTACGAAAGCCTAAAGAGTTCATGGGTACGCGAGGGTCTGGCGTGAAAGTTCGGTTCTTTTCCTTTGCCAGCGAATGGGACGAAGCCAAATATCTCGCAAGGTTGATCAAAAAAATAGCCGAGAAAGAGCCGACAGTGACGATTGCTGTCCTAGCTCGCACCAATCGGCAATTGAATCCTATGATTGATGTACTGTCTGAGCATAAACTCTTCAAAAATATTGTTGTGACTACATTTCATGGGGCTAAAGGCCTCGAATTTGACGACGTTTTTTTAATTGGTTTGCACGATGAAGCACTGCCGCATGCAAGGACGCTGTAAGAAACGGCAGGCA
>JAKACU010000053.1 GCA_021821185.1 Bacillota bacterium | reverse complement strand
AACGTTGATGAAGTAATGGATAACAGTACGATGCACTCGGTAGAGCATATGTTTGCCACGTATATTCGAAATTCGGATATGAAAGATTCTGTCATTTATTTTGGCCCAATGGGTTGTCAAACGGGATTTTATCTGTTGATACGTAATGCTGTACACGAACAGGTTCTAGAAACCATTAGGTCCGTGTTGTTGCAGATCATCCATCACGATGGTGAAGTTTTTGGAAAAAGCGCGATAGAATGTGGAAATTACAAATCGCTGTCATTGCCAGCCGCGAAAGCAGAATGTGAAGCCTATTATCAGAAAATCAAGGAGTTAACCGCCGAAGACTTGGTTTATCCTGCGTGATCCAACATTTCCGTGATCTTAACATTACCGTGATGCACAAATGGCATCTATGCGATATGCTGTACCCACAATACTCACATAGAGGGGATTTGTGCCGATGCAAGAATCCTGGGTGATTGCCGTCGATCTCGACGGTACTCTGCTTCGTTCTGATCATACGATTAGTGCAGCCAACAAGCAAACGCTGAGTGCGGCCATTGATTTGGGTTATACGGTGATTATCGCTACAGGCAGGCCTTTGCGCACGGCGCTTCGCTATCACCGGGAACTTGGCTTGAAAACCCCACTCATTACGTTAAATGGTTCTATGATTTGGGATCAAGGCTGTGCACGTGTCTTGTCACAAGCACCTATTTCACTGGATTCTACGGACAAACTGACAGCGATCGCAGAAAAACTTGGTGGGTTTGCGCTTTTGGCTGAAGTGGGCATGACGTGTTATCAGGTCCCTTTCCATTCGTCCTTGAGATGGACAGAGGAAATGAAAGACTTTTATCAGGCTGCTATTTTATCTGACGATCTTTCAGATTCTCAGAGAGACTGGGCGGTCGGTACCCGCCTTCCTGAATCGCCCTGTTCTTTACTGCTAAGTGTTCCGCGCGAAAGACATGAGTCATTTTTTACGATGGCGTCTGCTCTTTCGCTTCATGATGTGCAATGCCGTGCTTGGCATGAACCACATACCATTATCGAAGTCATGGCTCACGGGGTATCAAAAGCAACCGCGCTGCAAACTGTGAAACGTTACCTGGATGTAGATTCTGCGCGCGTCATTGCCTTTGGTGATGAACTCAATGATACAGACCTGTTGCGTACGGCCGATATTGGCGTTGCCATGGGTAATGCCAATCCAGAGCTAGTTGCTCATGCGAGCGATAGTACTGCATCCAACAATGACGACGGTGTGGCCCGCTATTTGCATCAATTCTTCAGCTTCTCGCTGCAGTCCTCGATGCCGCCCGTATAAGGCTGTGTCCTGTGTCGGCCTTGTAGGGGTGCGGATTTACCCCTCGCCCTAATTTGTCCAGATTATCTGGCTTAATAGTACCGGACTCCATGATCGGCTTGAATTAGCCTTCTAGACTGGCTTATATCCATCTGCCATCCATTTTTCGCCGATGGGAATCGTATAAGCCAGCAGACCAAGCGTATTTGGGGCGGCAAGGGTAAGTTGGACGAAAATACGCCAGATTTTCTCGCCTATCGCGGGGGCCCCCGGCAAATCAGCCGGTCGGGCCTACTCGTTCAAAGGGAAGCCGGACTCAATATAGCGAAAGGCTTCATCTAAAATCTCCATTATATTTAACTGAGGATGTTCCATCCAAAAGAAAGAGACCGAAATACCGACACCCATTAAAGCCCCAGCGAGTGTGCGAACAGCAAAGTCCTCTGGACCGCGGTGCATGCGCTCTGCCACAGCTTTTGCAATCAAATCGATCCCTTCAGCGAGATTGTTAAAAAAACTTGCCCGCAGTTCCGGTACATTCATCAAAAGTCGTGCCCGTTCCATCTGGGCTTGCTGTTCTTCTTCCGACATCTGGCCAAAAACTACGGCCATCGCATTTCTAAGTGCCCGAACCGTGTTTATATCCGCGGGTTGGTTGTAAAACGCTTCAATAATCTGTGAATCGTACTCATCGTTTAAGACGACATCTTCCTTGGTGGGAAAATAACGAAAGAAGGTGCTGGGCGATACCTCAGCAGCCTCCGCGATTTGTTCTACAGTAGTCTGATGATACCCTTGTTCGCGAAACAAAAGCAGAGCTTGCTGCTGTATAGCCTGGCGTGTTTTACGCTTCTTTCGTTCGCGTAATCCCAGCTCACGCGGTCCGTCCTGATTCAAGGAAGTTACCTCCAAACCTATGTCGACCTATTGGTGTGCCGCCTCGGCAGCGCCTTTGTGTTCGGTATTATGGTGCGGCATCAGCAAAAGTGCGATCACGCAACCGGCCACGGCAAACCCTGCGGCAATGAAAAACGCGAGATCCATGCCCTGGCCAAACGCGGCAAACACGGATTGCAAAAGGGAAATCGAACGCATATGATAGGCAATCTGGTCACCCGCAAAAACGCTCTGTTTTACGGCAGTAAGGACACCATGTGAAAGTCCGGTCACATTCACGCTGGTTTGATACGTATGATTGAGAACACTGCCAAGTATCGCCGTTCCAAAGGGTAACCCCAGATTTTTTACGGCCTGCATCAATGCCGTTGCTATTCCGCTATGCTCTGGTGTTATCTCCATGAGTGCCGCCGCTACCGCCGTTGCCATGACCATACCCGATCCCGCTCCGATCATGACCATCCATACGGCAATAAACCAAGAAGACGCGTGGATGCCAGTGCCACCTGCCATCCAACTACCCATGCTTAACACGATAAACCCGACGGCGCTGGTAAACTTCGCACCGATCTTAGCTACCAGTCGATCGGCTGGCACAGCACCTGCAACCATGCCGACAATCAGTGGCAAAAGTCGAACGCCTGAACCCTGAGCCGTCAATTGTAGAATGCCCTGAAAGTACTGTGGCGCAATAAATAGCAATCCAGCCATGGGGACCGTACCAAGCGTCATCAGAACGACACCGGAAACAAACGCTCGTGACTGAAACAAGGTAAGATCCACTAGCGGTTGACCGTCTCGAGCGCCTATCCAGTGCTCAAACAGCACAAAACCGAAGAGTACAACGAGTCCGGACAATAGATACAAAAGTGTATGGTAGTCGCTCCAGCCATACTCACCCGCTTCAATTATACCGTAGGTCAGGGCTGCCAAGCCAAGACTTGACAGCAAGATGCCTAGGGAATCTATACTTGGCCGACTGGAAGAACGGAATTCAGGCATAAAGGCAAGGATTGCGGTAATACCGATTACTGTAACAGGAACATTCATGAGAAAGACCCATCCCCACCAATGGTACGTTAGGATCCACCCACCTAAAATCGGACCTACTGGCATGGCGATAAAATTTGCCGCGGCCCAAATGCCAACAGCCCTCGGCCGTTCCGATTCGGAAAATAGTACAGGCAAAGCGGATAAAACCATTGTAATGATAGCGGCACCTGCCAAACCCAGCAACGTGCGGGCAAGAATGAATACCTCTGCTGAAGGGGCGTAAGAGCAAAAGATGGAACCAAGTCCAAACAAGCCAAGGGCAACTAACAGGCCGCGTTTTCTTCCATAGCGGTCTGCCAGCAAGCCTGCAGGCAAAATAGCTGCGGTGAGCGCAAGTGCATAGGATGCGGTGAACCATTGAAGCTGTGATTCCGTCGCATGAAATGCATGAGCCAACGTCGGCAAGGTGATACTGAGCACCGTCAAGTCAAGTCCAACGGCCAGAACGCCAAGCGTCATAGCACCAAGCGCCCACCACCGTGCCCCACGGAACGTCTTCATGTCAGCACATCTCCTTCAAAAAAATGAATGTAACTGTCTTTTTATATAGTGTATCAAAAGGTACTATGTGTCAATATGATTTGGAAGAACACGCTGTGGACATATTTCCTGTTCCCAAGGGGTTATGATCCGAGATTTGTGGACCACTTAGGGCAAGTGGATTGTAAATAGGTTTATCGACTCGTACGTTGGCCTGCTCGAAGTCCAATTCGCGTTCATATAGTAACAGCGCAAGGGGTCTCCTGATAAAGGACATGGATGTTGGGGGTGAAGCGAACGTGAAGGATGACAAAGAGGATCAGAAAAAACAGTACGATGTCGATGCCACGCTGTGCTGGGGGCCACTGATTTTTGGCATGATGCTTGGCGGTTCTTTAGGTCGTGGAAGAGGTGGGCCCGTCATGATGCGCCCCGGTCCCGGTATGGGTCCATACCTGAATACGACTGTACCCGGTGTCAGGAGGCCAGGAATGGGTGGACCCATGGTTGGTCCTAAAATGCCTGGTACAGGAGTTGGCCCGGGTATGGTCAACCCGCAATATCCTGGCGCAGTGCGACGCTATCCGATGTACTAACCTATTTTGATCAATTCGATAGAATACCCAGCTGCGGCTGGGGTTTTTATTGTTTCAAGGACGTTCTTTGCAACCGTTTTGCGATGTGTAATAAAGTCCTTCTTCTGGAATGCCGATGTCGCTAAATTCTGAAGGCAGGCTGTAGCCGCGTCTGTTTATGATCGAAAAATGCAAATGTGGTCCAGTTGTCAGTCCTGTACAGCCTGAATACGCGATAATTTCCCCTTGAACAACTTGCTTTCCGATCGCGACATTCATTTCGCTCAGATGCCCATAAATGGAATAAAAACCGTTACCATGTTGAATCATGATGAAATTTCCATATCCACTTTGGCTAAAGCCCGCCGCGTAAATCGAGCCGTGAGCTGCGGCCAACACCGGTGTACCCATGGCTAAGCCAAAATCCCAGGCATAAAAAGACAGTGGATTGTTGTGTGAGAACGCGCCGAAATTGCCTTGGTTGCAGCGAACGGTCATGCCATCTGGCCAAGGCGCTTTCATATTCGGTGGATTGGCAAACGGAGTATCCCATAGCATGAAAAGAATAAAAAAAGTCATAAATGCCACTGGTACACGGGTGGACATGGACCTCTGTGCCCCCCTGCTGATCAATCGATCATGTTACAGCACACCGTTTTTGCATGGACCGCGTATGAATACATCATATGGCAGATAAACCAAGCACGAAGCGACGAGCACCTAGCGTCTAAACGATTGGCAGGGGGATTTAAGCATGGATATTACTTACCGCCCGCGCAATTTCCGAGACAATGACTTTCTCGTTTCCGTTTCCATGAAAACAATGGAAAAAATTATCAAAGAATCTACCGGGCATCCATTGACAGAGGCGATGGTTCTTGAGCAAATTGACGGCAATCAAATCACGACCATGATTGAAAACAATAAGCGCCCTGTTGGCTTCTACAGCTACACTATCTTACCCACGGGTCAACTTTATGTAAGTGCCGTCGTGCTTTCTCCAAAAGCGCAGCATCAGGGCATTCGCAGGCTTGTGGCAAAGCACAGAGAACAGGAAGCCCGCGATAACAAGGCAACCGCCATCATCGGACACATCCACTATGCCAATAACCAATCCCTCATATTCTCGTTAAAAAATGGCTTTCGGATCGTGGGACCCCACATGCCAGGTACATTAGCAGTCGAAAAAAAGTTGCATTGATCACTCAGGCGAGTACAATCCAGCAATCGCTGTGCAGCCCATACGATTGGCGGGAAGGGAGCAGACCCTTTCCCGCCAGATTGGATACGCGCAGCACAGTTTGACGTTACACAGAGACGGCTTGCACCTGACCACTTGGGATATAAACTACTTGGCCGGTTGCTGTTATACGAAATACAGCCGTTGCGGCACAAATACCGAGAAATACGGCCGGCACGCCATTGGGGTTTGTGAAGCCGACATTATCAAACCATACGCGCACGGGAATTCCCGGTGAAAGGCGATACAACAGGGATGGGAACATTTAGACGTCACCTCCTGAGGGATAAACTATTTTGGTACACTGTTACTATATGCGGTGGAAATACGAGGAGACAGGCTGATCGACTGAGCAAAATATTGATTTTACACGCCCGGGGAGCGAAGTCTATGTACGTAAATCGTATTGGGCAAACGGTACTTTCTTGCGTCGGGGCGCATATACTTCTTTCGAGACTCGAAGTGGCGTATACGTCCTTCCGACAGCGCTTGGATACGCGCAGCACGGTTTGACATATTGCGATTCTGCCACCCTCGGGTCTTTTTGCCGTGTATGAGATACGCGTGAGAGTTTCATCAACAATTAAGAAGGAACTGCCCCGTAAGTGGAAGATCCACTTTTGCGACAGTTCCCTGTTGGATACGCGCAGCACGGTTTGACGTTACACAGAGACGGCTTGCACTTGGCCATTTGGAATATAGACTACCTGGCTCGTGGCTGTGATGCGAAAGACGGCAGTATTACCGCTGACGATTCCAAGAAAGGTGGCTGGAACGCCATTAGGACTCGTAAAGCCGACGTTGTCGAACCACACGCGGACCGCGGTGCCTGGTGAAAGCTGATACAACAGGGATGGGAACATCTGGATATCACCTCCGTTCTTCTGGGATGAGCGCCGAGTCGTGGTCACCCCCCGCTTTTTGCTGTGAGAGCTCATGGCTTGAACCAACAGCCGATATATCTCATAAGCTCGGTTGGTTCTTTGCGTTTGGCTCACTGTCAATATATGCAGCGAAAGAGCGCTGAGACAGGCTGATAAACTGAGTGAAACATTGATTTTTAGCACCGTATGGCTTTACGCCAGCGCTTTGTACCAAGCTGACAGTGACTCCATGAGTGCTTGCCGTATGGCCTGCTCGTCAAGCGGTCCTTGATAGACCTGCGGCGCGACAGATGGACGGCTGACCGCTACTTGCAAACTCACTTCGTGTTCATTTGCGGTCTTAACGACAATGTGGTATGGATGCGAATTCGCATAGGCGAGGTAAAACCCGGGAAACTGTGATGACGGTTCAGACTGCAAGGAGAGCAGCGAATCGCCGTCAAGCATGGCTTGAATTACAGGGCGCATGATTTTTAGCAGTCGCTGATAGACGTTAGGGTCTATGCCAGGTCTTGCGCTGCGTACGCCTGGTGTGAATCGTTCTTTGCGCAAGGCTTCAACCGATTTTGTAAAGTCACCAAGCTCCTTGTCACGTTGCATGGATGACACCTCCTTTATAAACATACTGCCCCCGAGTTCGATACCGTGTTATGAGGAAGCAAAGGGTGTACTAAATGGTAATGTACGGATTCACTCTTTTGGCACGTACGGGTATCTAAGAACAGAAAAAAGGCGCATGAAGCGATTTTTGCCTTCAGGCGCTTTTTCTGCACATGAACCGCTGTATCGTTTTGCTGTCAAGACTTGATCGGAATCGTGATAATAGTTCCTCCTGTCGTTGCAATAAAGACTTTTGTCGGTTTCAAGAATGTATTGACTTTTACCGTCTTGTCGCCTTTAAATGCGATCGTTTTTTTCTTTTGGTCAAAGTGAAACAAGGTTGTCACAGGATGGGGTGTGGGTGTTGTGTCTGTTCCTGCACCGCCATTACCGTTTAAGACAGCTACTTTTCCTGCGATTTTCCCTTTGAGACGGATATTGTGAATATGACTTACCAGCACGAGCTTTACACGATCCGTTTTTTTCAGAGTGGCGATAAACTGCTTATCGTTTGGCGTTGTTACCGCAAACGCCTCATCGGTTGGAAAATGGGAGAAGGAACCCGATTTTGGCGGAACATGCATGACGACCAAGACGCGTTTTCCCGTTTTGATCCCTTTGTTAAAGGTGCTCAAGGCTTGCGAAGTAATGCCGAACTTGGTACCTCCGGAAACAGGCCCAATATCATTTAACATGATCATTCGCAAGTCAGGCGTGTTTAGGATATAGTTCAGGCTATTTTCCTTGAGCGCTTTGTCATGCTTTTTTGGCCCAATGATGTTTTGATAATCGGTAAGTGGACCTCCCGCGCCGTTTCGTTCATGGTTTCCGGGTACCAGGAAGAAGGGAATCTTGTGTTTCTGCACAAACTTGGCTACGGTATCGCGGAAATACGTGAGTTGAGGTACCGCACCGGAACGCACGGCATCACCGCCGTAAAGGATAAAAAGCGGTTTAGGCTTTACTTTCGTGGCGGCCTGTAAAGAGGACAAGACAATTTGATAACGTAAAATGGCATCCTTTTTAGCGGTATTCATCGTTGTTCCACTCTTGCTGGCGTCACCCCAGTCAAACCAGCTGTCACCAAAAAAGACGAAATTGAAGTTTTTCTTTTTCTCGCTCTTAAGCCTCGTTTTTAACACGTTAAGTGAAATATCTGTCAGCGTTGGTTTCGACTTTGTTGGCATGATGTGTCCCTCGCGATTGTATGGCATCACGGCATTGGGTGCCAAGTTGGTTATTTGTAGGTTACGACTCGACTTTTTGCTGTGTGGTTTAAAAATGTGATGGAAATTGTCTGTCCCTCGCTCGGATCGTACCCTGTTATCGGATGAACAGAGATGTTGGTTTCCATTTGGTTGGACTTTGGTCCGCGGTTTGCGGCCGCGGATTGAAAGTGGGGGGCCTTTTTTTTAACTACCCAGTGGGCATACCATACTTTGTCCGGATGGTTGTTGCTTGTCGTATTCCATGTGCAGTGAGTGCCTGCCCGCTCCCAAAATAGGTACTTGCCATTTTTGATGTCCCAAGAGCCGTTTTTTTTCTTGAAATGAATGCCCACACAGTCACCGGGATAGATGGTGTGCGGTTTGCGTGTTTGACCTTTTTTCGGTTGCGAGCATGGATTGCCTGGAGGTATCGGAACCGGGTGATCCAGTTTGGCAAAGGGAATTACGCACGCATTCTCCAAGCGAAAGTTCGGTATATACAAGTATTCTTGAAAGATGGCGCTGCTGGTGGGGCTTGGCCTGTTCCAATGTCGAATCAGTATTCCTGTGTATTGTGATAGCAGTGTGAGGTTCATTGTCTTGGAAAGATGAATTTTCATGGTTCCCAGTTTCGTTACTGCACCGACGAATCGTCCGTTATGCACACAGTGACAATGGCCGTCATAGGTCTGGCACTGGTTTTGTTTACACTGTCCTGCCGGCGGTTTATAGAGAATCCCGATGCACGAGCCCTGTCGAAGTTTGGACATGGTTCACACCTCTTGCACGAATGTTGTAACTCACCTTATGCCCGATCAGCATTCGTGGTAAAGACGCGCGACTAGTAAGGCGGCAAAAAACAGGGGCAAAGATGAGTATCCTTGCCCCTTGCCAGTATCAAGGTGTCATTTGGCTTGCAAAGCAAAGGTAACGAAAATTTGCGCTAAAAGTTCCGGTTGAGCCAGTGATTGTCCGTTGTTGTAAGTGGTTAGCTGCAGCCCGGATATCGTGGGACTATTCGGGTAAGGGCCGGATAGGGATTGCATCATGGCTTGAGACGGAACGGTTGATAAACTAAGTATTGCTCCAATTTTTTCATTGCCTTGCGCAGCCAGGGCCACCGCCTGTTGTCTGGCGTTGGCAATAGCCTTCGCATACAGTTTCTTAAATACGGCGGCTGGGTTCAACGCAGTAACCTGAGTATTGGTATACTCATTGGTTACAAAAATCGGCGAGTACGTACCAAGCGTTGTCGTGACAGGCAATACTTTTGCTTGATTGGCGACGATTACCGTAACTTGCTGGGATTGACTCGGGTTTTGGGTTTGATTCTGATTGTAATTGGTCAAGGGTGACGACAGTTGAATATCGCCTCGGGGAATACCCAACTTTGCCAGGCGATTTATCAGGGTGGTTTGCATACGGACGGCATCGCGGCTCACTAAAGTGATCGTAGAGTCCGATATTGTGTAATTTGTTGATACGAGCGTAACCGTTTTAAAGGAAGTATCTGTTGCGACCCCTTCCACGGTGACCGTTCCCGGCTGTAAGATTGATATGGTGCCATTTTGCGGTATACCCATGGCAAATGCCGGTGACAGCAGAGATCCGCCTGCCGTCATCATCAACCCCAGCGCGCCTGCAGCGATCGCAACTTTACTCAATTTCATCACAAAAATTCCCCCATTTCACTATTTTCATTCGCTCATTAGACGTAGTTGTATGAGCAAAGGTGACGGGAATGTAATGTGAAGAATTTTTGCCTAACCGCTCAGCAATCACGGTTTAAGACTCGCGAGCTACTACGGCCGTTCCGTAGGCAACAACTTCGGACATGGTTTGACCGATTTCGCTTGAGTCAAAACCTTTACGTTACGTTATGGTCAAGTCAGTCTTCGAATAGTACTTCCCGTTGTCACGAGTTATCTCAGTGTGATGTGCTCTACGGCATCGGCAATGCTATAGGTGACATGGCGCGCCTGCTCCCGAACACCCTGATCTCCGTGGTGCATGGCAAAACTATGCTTAGCCACAGAGAACATCGAGACATCATTGTACGAATCTCCCACACAGGCAACTTCATCTTCGTTAAGCTGTAAAGTTCTCATCAGCACTTCGAGTGCAGATCCTTTGGAAACTTCTGCCGGCATGACGTCCAAACAGTCGATCGCGGATACATAGGTTGTTATGCGTTGGGAAAATTGGCCAGAAAGCTGCTGTTGCAACTCTTTTAGGACCGACAGATCACCAAAGATAGAAAACTTGGAGGGCAATAGATCGTGGCCTATTCGTTCTTTTAGATCGGGAACCGTTTTGTACGCGGTGAAAAGGCGTTGTTCCACCGCAAGGGCTCGCGGCGTACGTTCTTTGATTAAATCTTCTTCAGGCAAGCAAGCGACCAAGAGTGCATCACTTGCGTCAAGCGCCGAATACAATGCCCTGGCAAGATTCGCTTCAAATCGCGATTGCGCCAAAATGTGTCCTTCTGCGGTTTCTACATGCGCGCCATTTTGGCAAATCAGATCAAAACGTCCACCGACATACTCTGCCACACGCAGCATTTCAAAACGCAACCGACCCGATGCCAAACAGCATCGTACGCCAAGACGCTGCAGTTTTTGTAATGCCATACGGTCGTTCTCATTGACTTTTTTCTGATCATTAAGCAGTGTTCCATCGAGATCGGTCACAAATAGTTTAATCATGGCTGCACTCCTTCTTGTTGAAAAACGTAGTTATCGTCAACGACTGGCCAGCACTGCTCCAGAAATGGTGATCATGCCGCCTGCCAATGACAGCCAGGAAACTTGCTCATGCAGCAAAATAACACCAAACAACACTGTCCATACCGGCAGCAAGTTGATGTAAGGAGCTGCACGGCCGGCTCCCACTATTTTCACACCAGCATTCCATGCCAGGTAGGCTCCCACGGAAGCAAAGGTGCTGACATACAGCACACAAAGCCAGGCAACAGGCGTCATATGGATAGCATTTGGCTGAAACGTTGTAACATAGCTGATCAAACTAAAGGCGGTGCCATACAAGGCTGCTCCGGCCGTGAGGGTTAACGTATCTGTGCGTTTCCCGAAGCGCTTGCCAAGAACTGTGTACAGCCCCCACGCTAAACAGGAAAGGACAATCTCCATATCCCCTAACACTGATCCCGAAGAAGCCATGGCATGTTTACCTAAAATGAGAACGATGACACCGAGTATGGAGATGATCGCGCCAAACCAGGCACTGCCTTTTACGTGCTCATGCAAAACAAGCGGAGAAAAAATCAGGATAGCAATCGGAATGCCAGCTGATATCATGCCGGCTTGGGCAGCATTGATACTGTGCAGACCAAGGTAGGTCAACGTTGAGAAAGCAAAGATGCCGAGGAACCCTAGAAGGGCAAATTCGCGAAATCGTACCCAAATCGGAAAGGGTTTCTTGGAGGAAATAAGAATCAGTACCAACAAAACAGTTGAAATTGCCCAGCGAAGGGTATTAAGCAGTGTGGGTGGCAAAGCCGAGGCTAAAAATCGACCGCAAAGGTAATTGCCACCCCATAGGATCGTAGCTGTTACAAGCAGGATGATTCCGCGCTTCATAGTGTGTTCTCCTGTCTAGCGGCTGCGCCTATCGCTCCTTTACGCGCAGCCGAGTGAGTTTTGGCTTAATTGCCTTTGTACCATGCTTGGAGTGAAACGTGATGCTTAATTCCAGTTCGTCACCGCTGCCCGAAATGTCGGTGATAATTCCGACGCCATAAAGGGGATGACGGACGCTAAGACCAATCTCCCAATTCGCTACGGCTTCTCCATCCGCTTGGCTCGAAACTGTCAGTTCCCGTGGTATCTCAGCTAAAAATCGGGAAGGGTCATTCATGCGTACCTGCCCGAACGTGGATCGTTCCGCGCAGTAGGAAATATGCAGTTTCTCTTTTGCCCGCGTGATGGCAACATAACATAAGTTGCGTTCTTCTTCGATATCTTCTTTGGTCTCCATGGATCGTGCGTGAGGGAATAGGGTTTCTTCAGCGCCGACGATAAAGACGACAGGAAATTCCAGGCCTTTTGAAGCATGCATCGTCATCATGGTGACGGCGTGATCGGATTTATCCGATTCTTTATCCGTATCGGACAAAAGGGATGTTTCTGCTAAAAAATCGGCTAAGGTCCCATGCCGCCGCCGTCTGTCAAAGGCGCGTGTAACAGACAGAAGTTCATCGATATTTTCCAGGCGTGACTGATCTTCTTCTTTAGGACTTGACGAATAGACTTCCCGATAGTTTGTTTTGCGTAACACTTCTTGTACGAATTCGGTAACCGACAAGCCTTCTTGCATGCTGTGCAAATACATCATGAGATCATAAAACTTTTTTACCGCTTCTGCGGCTTTGCCGTTAAGTCCGAGTGTTTCATCATCCGTTTTGCCCATAGCTTCTAAAAGAGTTGCGTCATGGTCATGGGCGTAATCCAATAACCGTCGTATCGTTCCTTCACCGATGCCGCGTTTGGGAATATTGATGATACGCAGCAAGGAAATCTCATCTGGAGGATTGGCCAGAACTTTAAGATAAGCCATGACATCTTTAATTTCTTTGCGATCGTAAAATGTCATGCCGCCGAGAATCTTGTAAGGGATTGCAGCTTGCATGAAGGCTTCTTCGATGGCGCGAGACAGTGCATTGGCACGATAAAGCACC
>JAKACU010000203.1 GCA_021821185.1 Bacillota bacterium | reverse complement strand
TGGCCCGATAGCGTGCCGCAATCTTGCCCAAATCATCGATGTCTTTGCGACTGTAACTGCCGCAGCCTGGCGCAACCAACGCTTTGACTTGCCCGCCTTTTGCCAACACGTCGGCAAATACTTTAAAAGAAGCATTTTTTACAACTTCTGATAGGTCAACCAATTCTAAGCCAAACCGCAAATCGGGCTTATCGGACCCAAAGCGCCCCATGGCTTCATCATAGCTCATGCGCACAAAAGGTCGGGGCACATCCACGCCCATGGTCTTAAAAAATACGTCAGCAATCATCTGTTCCATCATGTCTTGCAATTGTTCTTTCGTAAGAAAAGAGGTTTCGATATCCACTTGAGTAAATTCCGGCTGCCGATCAGCACGAAGATCTTCATCACGAAAACACCGTACGATTTGAAAATACTTTTCATAGCCGGCGACCATCAGCAACTGCTTGAAGAGTTGCGGCGATTGCGGGAGGGCATAAAATTCCGCTGGGTGCAGACGCGACGGCACAAGATAGTCACGGGCTCCTTCTGGCGTACTTTTGGTCAGCATCGGAGTTTCAATCTCAAGAAATCCATGATCGTCAAGAAAGTCGCGCAAGACTTTGGTTACTTTATGGCGCAGCAGAAACGTCTGCTGCATAACGGGACGCCGTAAGTCAAGATACCGGTAGCGCAAACGTACGGTTTCGTCTACATCAACATCATCCTCAATAGCAAACGGCGGAGTTTTTGCTGTGTTAAAAATCTGAAGATCAGTCACAGTCACTTCGATTTCGCCAGTTGCAATCTTAGGATTGACCGCTTCATCATCGCGAACCACAACCGTCCCAACACAGCGGATGACGTACTCACTGCGCAAGCGATCAGCAATGGTAAGGGTGTCTTCGCTGACATCGCTGCGAAACACTAGTTGTACGATGCCGCTTCTGTCGCGCAAATCAATAAAAATAACACCGCCTAAGTCGCGCCTCTTCTGCACCCATCCAGACAATGTCACCGTTTGTCCAGCATGTTCTTTACGCAATTGCCCTGCATGATGTGTACGGTTCATTCATGATCCACCTTCCCTAAGAGTCCCAACAGATAGGATGAAATTTGCTCTACTTTCACCAATTCTTGCGTCTTGTCATGCAAATTGCGAACAGCATAAGCACCTTGCGCAAGCTCATCATCACCGATTAAAATGGCCGCCTTTGCCTGCAGGCGATCGGCCGTTTTCATCTGTGCTTTCAAACCGCGGTTGGTGTAATCGGCATCGGCGCTGATCAAATGGTCGCGCAGATCTTTTAACACTTTCACGGAAGCCGTTTTAGCCTCATTGCCCATAGCAACCACGTAGACATCGATAGCATCACTGTTTTGTTCTGCAATGCCCGCTTCTTTTCGCGATAAAAGCAAACGTTCCACACCGCCCGCAAAACCGATGCCAGGCACTTCAGGGCCGCCAAGCATGTTGATCAGGCCATTGTAGCGTCCGCCGCCAAGTATCGTACTTTTGGCGCCGATTCTTTCATCGATGAATTCAAAGGCGGTTTTGGTGTAGTAATCAAGCCCTCGCACCAGACGCGGGTTAACCTCATAGTCAAGATCGAGTTGATCGAGATACATCAAGACGCTGTCAAAGTGACTTTTACAATCGTCGCACAGGTAATCAAGCAAAAGCGGGCTTGACGCCACGACCGGATGATCGGCATCCTTTTTACAGTCCAAAATACGCAAAGGATTCTTTTCCATGCGCCCTTGACAATCCGCGCAAAGCTCATGCTTGACAGGCAACAGATGTTCAAGTAACGCTTCTTTATGACGGGCTCGGCACACAGGGCAACCTACCGAATTGATCTCAAGGCGTGCTTTGGCCCCTACAGAACTAAGGTAACGGTCTGCAAGTTCGATGACCTCCGCGTCTACACGCGGATCATCGGCGCCGATCACTTCAACGCCATATTGGTGCAATTGCCGAAAGCGGCCTGCTTGCGGCGCTTCATAGCGAAACATGGGTCCAAGATAAAATAACTTCACCGGCAGCGGACCACCGTACATCTTGGCTTCCACAAAGGCACGAACAACACCGGCGGTTCCTTCCGGTCGCAACGTGATAGATCGATCAGCCCGATCACGAAATGTATACATTTCTTTTTGCACGATATCTGTTGTATCCCCGACGCCGCGTTCAAAAACTTCCGTATGTTCAAATATCGGCGTACGGATCTCTTGAAAGTGATACAGCGAAAAGATCTCGCGCGCTTTTTGCTCGACTTTAAGCCACTGCGGTATCTGTTCTGGCAAAATATCGGCTGTACCGCGTGGTCTGCTGAATTCAGCCATCATGCCACCCCTTTTCTCACATCGTCATCACGGTAAACAACGCACCTTTGCTTGTATATAAAAAGGCACCATTCGTCCTTGAGGGACGAACGATGCCATGATCGATCGCGGTGCCACCCTGCATTCGCCAGGCTTAAAACAGCCATGCGCTCTTACCATGATAACGGAACTATCCGGTCACTACTTTTGCACAACATGCGTTCATAGGACGTCTAACAGGTGTCTTTCTTG
>JAKACU010000202.1 GCA_021821185.1 Bacillota bacterium | reverse complement strand
TAAAGCTTTCATTGTAGGCCACAGCCACATCCATCCACTTTGCAATTTGTATTTGAACGTTGTCATCTTTCCAGTGGCCGACAACGATTTTATTGTTCTTCTTTAGTCTTGCGTTGATAAAGCCGTACTCGCGATCAGCATGTGCACTTTGATGCAAATTCATATAGTCCATGTCAATGGTTTGCCACGGAATATAATCGAGAAATTGCGTGGCTAGATGGAGGAGTGGTTTTTGCAGCAGTTTTGTGCCTCTGATCCAGTTTTTCGCGGGTGAAAATGTGTGCATCCAAGTAATGATCCCTGCGACATTGTCATTATAGTTTGCTTCTTTCATAGCCTGAGTTATGCTGTCAGCAGTCGTAGCCACTAATTTAAAAACGATTGGGTAAGGGAAATTACCGCTCTTATTTAATTCATCAATGATTTTTAGCGTGTTCTCTTTTACGGTGGTCAGTGCCTCTTCGCCGTATAAGTGTTGACTGCCAACGACGAACCAGAATTCGTAGCTCCTTATCTTTAACAAACCAATGACCTCCCCGGATTATTGATCATGTGTTTGGCCATAATACGCGTTTTTACCATGCTTTCTCAGAAAATGTTGGTCCAAGAGATGCTGATCCATATCGATCTGTTGCGGATTCAGCTGCAGTGAGTGGAAGGCCATCTTCGCGACCTGCTCAAGAACTACCGCATTGTGCACGGCTTCGGCAGCAGACTTCCCCCAGGTAAAAGGACCATGATCATTAACGAGAACAGCCGGAATCTGATCGGGGTCAATATGACGTTTCACAAAGGTTTCAACAATAATATCTCCAGTCTGTTTTTCGTAGCCCGTGACAACTTCGTCTTTTCTCATGGCTCGTGAGACAGGAATCCGGCCATAAAAAGTGTCCGCATGCGTCGTACCAGCGGCTGGAATATCAAGACCGGCCTGAGCAAACGTAACGGCCCAAGGTGAGTGGGTATGAACGATGCCTTTAATGTTTAGGAACCGTTTATAGAGCACGCAATGTGTCGGTGTATCACTTGATGGATTTAAATCACCTTCTATCACGTTTCCATCAAGATCGACAACCACCATTTTCTCGGGAGACATTCGATCATAGTCGACCCCACTGGGCTTAATCACAAGTAAATTCTGCCCCCGGTCAATTCCACTGACATTTCCCCATGTAAAGGTCACCAGATTGTATTTCGGCAGCAGCATATTGGCTTCGTAAACTTCTTTTTTCAATTCTTCCAACATCACCCGATCATTCCTTTGCTCGTTTGCTCGTTATTGATTACTCGCTATGAACATTTGGTAATTGTGTCTTATATTCTCACTTCTAGCGGTAATGCTATATTCATTATCCGTATAAGTCAATACATTTCCATAACGTCCCTATCAATATTCCGCAACCTCGGAAGAACAGCTTAATATCATTTCGTCCGCACCGTCCATGCGCCGTTGCGATAGGCATTTATGAAGGAATTTCAGGGGCAAGCAAAAAGACCTCGACATTAATACGACAAGTGCAAAAAGAAAAAAGAGTCACGTTATACGGATGTCATAACTCGTGTTTGATTTATTAGGATAACAGTGTTAGCTTGAATTTTGAAAACGTTTTTACTTCTACAGGAGGGAACCTTAATGATTGGTGAAAGGAAAGTGCCAAGTCAATTCATCTACTTCTTCGGAGCCTTCGGCGGCATTCTTTTCGGCTACGACATTGGTGTAATGACAGGTGCCTTGCCATTTCTCGAAAATGTCTGGCATCTCCAAAACAGCGCTGGTGCAATTGGATGGATTACGTCCGCAGTCATGTTTGGAGCGATTTTTGGCGGCGCTTTAGCCGGACAACTGTCAGATCGGTTGGGGAGGCGCAAAACGATTTTGATATCTGCGCTGGTATTCGTTGTGGGATCAATTTTGTCTGGCATAGCCCCGCACAACGGTCAATACTATTTAATTGCTGTTCGGACCATATTGGGATTGGCTGTTGGCGCGGCTTCTGCATTGGTCCCCGCGTATATGTCGGAGATGGCACCTGCACGTTTGCGCGGACGTTTGTCAGGCATCAATCAAACGATGATTGTTTCTGGCATGCTCCTTTCGTACGTGGTTGATTTTCTATTGAAAGGGTTACCGGAGACAATAGCTTGGCGGTTAATGCTGAGTTTGGCAGCCGTGCCAGCCTTGATTTTATTTGCCGGAGTGTGGCGTTTACCCGAATCGCCACGTTTTTTGGCAAAAAACAATAAAGTTGGTGACGCACGCAAGGTGTTGAGTTATATCCGCGCGAATAAGGACGAAATTGATGCGGAAATTCTGCAGATACAAGAAACCGTAAAACAGGAAAAGAGCGCCAATCAAAAAACATCATTCAGGACAATGTTCAATGGCAAATACCGATATCTTGTGACGGCTGGCGTAGGCGTGGCAGCGTTTCAACAATTTCAAGGCGCTAACGCAATCTTTTACTATATCCCCTTGATTGTTCACAAGGCAACAGGCCATGCCGCGAGCTCATCGTTGATGTGGCCAATTATTCAGGGAGTTATTCTGGTCGTGGGT
>JAKACU010000052.1 GCA_021821185.1 Bacillota bacterium | reverse complement strand
ATCTGTCGTAAACGAAATCGTTGCCTGCCCATTCGTCACAGTCGCATTGACTTTTGTCAGTTGACCGTTTGCACCGACCTTGTAGACGGTCGCACCTTGAATGATATTCGGATTGTACACCGTCAAAGTTACGGGCTTTGCAGGCGTTACATCTCCGGAGAACGTAACACCAAAGGCCGCCACCGTACTGGTTCCCGTTGGAATCAGGTTGTTAAGAACAGACGTGTTGACCGAAGTTACCGAAACATTTACCGGTGATGTAAAGGCATCTGCAGGCACTTGAACACTGACGTTGCTGCCGCCAAGTCCTTGCTGCGAAATCGTTGCGCCAGGTGCGGATACAACCGAGGATGCGACCACAGAAGCCGCTGGTCCTGGCGCAGCACGTTGGCTAACTGAGTAATTATCCTCATTGGATGCAGCGACTTTGTAGAGTGTGCTTGCCGTTCCCGATGGATCTGTATACGTCCCTGTACTTGTGTTTGAGGCAGGTACAGTGGCAATCTGAGCATAGCTGCCATCGGCCTGCTGGTCGTACACGATGTATTGACTTGCACCTGGGACCGCATTCCACGAAAGTGTATCTCCTGCAGTTGTCGTTGTTTGCGAAACGGAACCCATCACCAAATTGACAGCAGGAACTGTCGTTATGTTTGAATCAATCGCGTCCGACGATGTTGTCGCCGTCACTTTTAGGGTGATAGCATTGCTGTCGCGAAGTGACGTGACATCGTACGATAGTTGCGATGCTGGCAAGGGATGGCCAATCGGTTGCCAATTGTTTGACACATCCTCTTCATACACCTGATAGGCCGTTGCGCCTGCAACTGGTGTCCATGCAAGTTGCGTACTTGTCGCAGTCGCATTGTTTTGCATGTAAGAAATAGGTGCTGTCGGTGTAACAAGTATAGCACCTTGATACGCTGCCAGATTCATAGCAATTGAACCGTTTTGCACCGTATACCACACGTTGTTCAACTCATCGAGCATTTGTGTACCGTTTGCGATCGTACCGTTGACGGGAATCGTGACCGTCGTCGGGCTTGCAGAGTTATTCATCGCAACGACTGCCGATGCATTTTGCGCTGCATCACCAAACACATCTTTGCCACCCGTAATAGTACGAGCAAACGCATAGACATTGCCCTGCATATAAAGGGGCGCGAATGTGCCTGTCTGCAACACCGGATTAGCATCGCGAATGGCGCCTAATTTGCGGTAGTGATTCAGCAGATCCTGGTTGGCTAATCCCCACGGATACGTTCCGCGATTGAGAGGATCCTTGTATCCTGTGACGCCGGCCTCATCGCCGTAATAAACAGTGGGATCACCTGGGAATCCAAATTGGAAATCAGATACGAGTTTCAACTTCTCAATGCCAAGTTGCTGCTGTGCAGCTGTTGGTTGATAGGTCGCTTGCTGCAGCGCTGTCATGTTGGTTGGACTTGGAACATTCTCTAAAACGGAAAGAATCCGCATGGTGTCGTGACTGTCCACAAGGTTCATCATGGCATAGAAGGACTGCAGGGGATAATCGTTGTAAAGTGTCATCAGTTCCTGATTGAACCCGGCTGCATCGACCGCGTTATGCTGTTCATTGCCGTCGTTGTAGTTGCCTTGAAAGAAATCAAGAACAGCGTTGCGAAACTGATAGTTCATCACGGAATCAAAGGTCGACCCTGTCAGCCAATCGGTTCCACCATCATTCGAGGCATTGTTCCAGATCTCACCGATGATCGCCGCATTGGGATCAATCTTTTTCACCGCTTGCCGAAACGCATTCCACCAGGGGACACTGAAGTTACCGTTGTCAGCCGAATCAAGACGCCAACCGCTAGCTCCCTGTTCGATCCAGTACTGACCAACCGTGTTATCGGCAAAGTTTTGATAACTCGCGTTGTTGGTATTGGTCAGGGGCAGTGTGTCATAACCCCACCAAGACGAGTACGGAGGTTTTTGACCAGGAGCCCATTCAAACCATTGATAGTACGGTGAAGAGGTGTTTGGCTGTCCATTTTGATAGGCACCATTGTTGCCAAACGCCCCGAAGCGATTGAAATACACGCTGTCACTGCCGGTGTCTTCAAATGCCGTATCAAGAATGATGTGCATACCTCGTGCCTTGGCTGCTTTCACGAGATTCAGGTAATCCTGCATCGTTCCAAATCCAGGATCGATCTGCGTGAAATTGGCCGTATCATACTTGTGCACAGACTCGGATTGGAAGATTGGTGTCATATACAGCGTGTTCACCCCGAGACTTTGCAGATAATCCAACTTGTCCTGGATACCTTGCAAATCTCCACCGAAGTAATCGATACTGTACTGACCATTGCCAGCATATGCTGGATTCGTACCTGCAGCCGGGTCAAATGGTATTCCATACCAATTCTTATGAAACTGGATTGGACCTAGTTGCTCGGTACCGTTTGAATTCACATAAACACCTTTTTGCGTATTTGGATTCTCGTCATTGGCGATATTGCCATTGAAGAAGCGATCCGGGAAAATTTCATAGATTACTGCATGTTTCAACCAATCTGGTGTTTGATACGATGGATCATACACGCTGATCTGATAGCTCGGTCCGCCCGCGCTAAACGCTGGTTGGCCAACACCTGCTTGTTGCGATCCATTGTCTGTGTAGTACATGGTTTGACCATTGTACTGTACTTTAAATTGATACCACATCAAGCCTCCGGTACTCGCAGGAGGGAATACCTGGCCAGGATTGTTGATTGAATCGTACACACCATTGATCGATGGAACATACGAGATCGTGACCGTAGCGCCGCCGGAAGGTACAGTCAAAATGACATTGTTGCTTGGATAATTCACCGACCACGAGTCATTCAACGCCACTTTGTACTGATAGGAACCTGCAGGCAGTTGCACCGTCAACTGATAGAGATTGGGATTAACCTCTTTCATGGTGGTGTGCGTAGATGCCGGATTCCAGTCCTTGCTTGCACCGACTAGGGTTTGAAAATCACCCGCAACAACAGCGGTCACTGGTGCGGGTTCTGATGCTGAGCTTGGGATAGCAGCTTGCCACCACGAATAGTTTGCCGCATTATCCCCCGTAGCAGCAGCAATCTGAGCGCTACTCATGTTCACCTGTGTCATAGGAACGTCGACTTCGGTGGAACTACCTGGAGCCCAGTACATCAGCGTCGCATTCGAGGTGCCTGGTATGCTGCGCAAACGAAGCGTGATTGGCGTCCCTGAAGGCACAGCACCCGTCGGTGTGCGATAAAACGTGTTCGTCGAATCGTGTTTTAGTGCGTCAAACCAGTAACTACCTGATCCGACAACAAGCGAAGCTTCGCGAACAACATCGGTGTTCACAATACCGTTTGAATCAACATTTTGGTCATCGGCTTGGACTGTGTACATCCCGAAAGGCAGGTTGCTTGGAACTGTGAATTGAAATGAAGACCATCCGCCATTTTTGCCTGTGGCCGTTCCCACAACATGACCGTTTGAATCAAGGAAGTTCACAATAACTTTGCCTAAACCAAAGTCAGCATTTCCGCCACTCGCTGTAACCGTATCTCCTTGGTTGGCAGACAATGTATTGAAAGAAAAACTGCTAAACGGTACGGGAAAGTTGTTGTTGTTCGTGTCGCTTGCGTGCAAGCCATCACCTGAGAAACAGGCGATCGTGTTGCCGGCTGCATCTTGAATGTCAACGCGATACCAATTGGAGCCTCCGTTAGACGCGGCGGTTGTCGCCGTCCACAACTGATAAGGACCCCATGTTTTACCCGGCGTCATAGCAACAATGGTATTCTTGCTGGTTTGCGTGTCGTAGATGTTGAGTGATGCGCTAACAACATTACCGCTGTAGGCGCGAAAACCAATCGTGATTGGTTGGCCCGGAGTGGGATTTGCTGTCGATAGATACGGCGCTGATTGAGACATATACAAGCCATCCCAATCCAATGTTGCTGTCGTCGTGTACGGTGTTACCATAAATGTGGTCGACTCATTTTGCCCGGAGGTGCTGGTCGTTAACGTGTACGTTCCTGCTCCAAGACCGTTGTTGCCTGTCGGCAGGGCAATCGATAACGTTGTCGGCGATGAAACCGTAATGGATGATGAAGGAATATACACCGTTCCATTCACGGAATTTGAAAGCGAAACAGTGGTCTGAGACGAAAACGCCGTGCTGTTGCCCGTTACGTTGATCGTTGTCGGTCCATATCCAGCCTTGACGGAAGTCGTGTCAAGCGAAATGGATTGGCCCGATACATCCAACGTGTAGGACTGGGTCGCTGTCGCCCCATTCATATCGGCTAGCTGTACTTGGAAAGTGAAAGAACCTGTTTGCGTCGGCATACCTTGCAAGAGACCCGATGAAGACAAAGTCAAGCCTGCAGGCAACTGACCGCTTCCAATCGTCCAAGTAAGCGGAGCTGTTCCGCCTGTTGCTGACAATTGCTCCGAGTAAGACTGATTGGCCGTTGCCGCTGGTAAGGCCGAATTCGTTGTCGTGATTGTCGGCGCCGAATTTACAACCATGTTTTCCAATTGATTGTAAACTGCCCCAGTGACGTCTTGCGCCGAAGCGGTAAAATAGTAGGTTCCAGCAGTCGTTGGTATCCCGCCGACAACGCCCCCAGACGATAGTGTCATACCTGTTGGGAGCCCAGTTCCATATACCGATCCGGTGACACTTTGCCAGGAATACGGCGCTGTTCCGCCATCGGCTGTTAAAGGTGCAAACGTTGGATACGCCGCCCCTACCGTTGCAGGAGACAGTGACTGACCCAAAACATTCATCGAGTACCAATACGTTGCCGTGTTCGTACCGTCTGATGCCTGTACCTGAAAATAATAGGTCCCTGACTCTGTTGGGGTGCCAGTGATCTCCCCGTTAGAGCTTAGCGTAAGCCCTGGCGGCAGTGCGCCTGGTACACGCAAGGTCGTGTTCCATGAACCTCCCGTTGACGTCATCGGCGTATCGAAAACCCACCCGTTTGTCCATCCCTCAAAACCCCAATGCATGATGATAGGTGGATTCGACGTGTTTGTCTGTGAACCTTCATAGCCAAAAGTACCGAATTGCCCGGGCGTTAATGCTGCCGACGTTCCAACTGGGAACTGATAATTCGATCCGCCATTGCTATCCCAGCTATTCCCCGAATTGAAATATAAGGTAACCAGGTTCGTGGGTGTACTAACATCCATACTTGGAATAAGAACTGAAGCATCCCATCCATTGCCCAATTTGGTCATGGGAATGGCTTGATCCTTTGAGTAATCATTATTTACGACAAAATTCATGATAACGGAAGAATCTCCAGCTAATGAACCTTGGTAATGAAAGGTCACGGTTTTCCCAGGAATAATCGTCTGTTCGTTGTAGACGGATCCTTGCACCGTGGAGATGTTGTAGTTACTTGAAGAGTTGTTGTCCCAAGTAGCCGATGAAGCGCTATCATGGAAATCAGCATTGATGACCGGCATCGGTAGGACTGACCAGGTTACTCCGCTGGCTTCAGTGGACTGCAATTGCTCATGAAATGGTTGACCAACCACAGCATCATTTATGCCTGATGTGGTTACCGAAAGCGCGGTCGCTGCCTGAGCGGGTATCGATGCTATGGGCAACGCCATTGATGCCAACACCATGGCGGAGCTGATTACTACGTGAAAATATCCAATAAAACGTTTGCGCAACAAAATCCCCCCTTACTTTCTCTGCGTGATTCCCATCCAACCCAGCGAAATATCGCGGCCTTCGATGAAGCCTGATCACCTCCCCAAAAGTGACGCTTCAATGAATTGTGAAAACGTTTGCATATAGATGAAAAAAATTCCTTCTTTAATTCTATGCTATATAACTAGATTTTTGCAAGATCAAATTCATCAACTCGTGCCACTTTAGATTCAGGTTCTCTTCAGGTGTTCTTCAGGTTACCATTGTTTACTATGTTTGATCGCTACATAAAATAGTTCACAGTTTACCAACTGAAATGGAGGAATTTGATTGAGCACGGTCATTGAACCGCAGATTTCGCTCAAGAAACCACGCAAGGTCCACAAAAAGTGGTTCTATGGATCAGCCGCAGTGGTCATCGTTCTTGGCAGCGCAGCTTACGCATATGCGAAGAACACTGGTGATACGACGCCAATTCCAGCAAGCGATATCTATACGGTAGGGCTGGGTAATGTCGCAGAATCAATCAGCGCAAGCGGGACCGTACAAGCTACCACTGAAGATCAACTGTCATTCACAGGAACGTCCGGAATCATCCAATCGTTGCCTGTAACCGTCGGGCAAACAGTCCATGCAGGACAGGTACTTGCGACGCTGGACAACACAAGCGCCAAGATGCAAGTAGAAGAGGCCCAGGCAAGCGTATCGTCAGCACAGGCGAACGTCACATCAGCACTCGCCAAACTGACGCAGGCAAAAGAGCCTCCAACCGCAGTGACAGTGGCTACGGCCAAATTAAGCATCACTAAGGCCAAGCAAGCTTTGGCAAGTGCCAAACAACAGCTTCAGGATCAAGTGACAGCTTACAACGATCGTACGTCTGCAAGGCAGACGCTCATCAATGCACAAAACTCTGTCAAACAAGAGCAAAATGCTTTACAGCAAGCTCAGTTAAGCTATGAAAAAGCTAAGTTACAGGCGAAAGAGTCAGAAAATGGAGCTACACCGCAAGATATCGCCACTTTAAATGACAACATCACCACAGCCCAACAAGGTGTCGATACGGCCAATCAGCAGTTGGTTCTATCGCAGTCCAACCTGTCCATTTTGTATCAAAATCTGCAACAAGCGCAACAGACCCTTTCCAACGATTCACAAACAAACGCCAATGCAACGCAAATTCAAGTCGATGAGACCGCGGTTCGTCAGGCACAACAAAGTTACAACGGCGGACAGAGTTCACTGATGCAAACGCAAACTTCTGTCACAAACGCCGAGACATCATTGGAAAGTGCACAAAAAGCCTTGGCTGACGCAGAACCCGCAAGCAACACACCCGCAGGACAGTTGATTCAAAATTCCCTAGACGCCGCGCAGGCCCAACTTTCTGCAGCACAAGAGCAATATGCTGCCGCAAAACAAAACCTAGTTATAAGCCAAGCGATCTACAATGATCGATTATCAGCCAAAGAACAAGTTCAAAACGCCGAAAGTACAGTTCAACAAGATGAATCCAATGTGCAAAGTGCCATATTGTCCTTACAACAAACCATGCAGCCAGTGGACCCAACTGTGATTGAGCAAGACCAGGCCGCTGTACTGCAGGCAAAGGCGTCCTTGCAAAGCACACAAGCGCAACTTAGTTCAGCTCAAACCTCACTTAATCAAACCGTACTTATATCCCCGATCAACGGCGTAGTCACAGCCGTCAATGGAAGCGTCAATCAAGCGCCCGCCGCGGGGTCACCTGCGGTTATCGTTGATGGAAGCTTATCCGCTGATCTTGAGCAAACCGTACAAGTTCCTGAATCAGAGATTGGGTCACTAAAACCTGGTGAGACGCTGACGGCAACTGCTACCGCATTTCCCAATCAAACATTTACTGGGAAAGTCTTGACCGTTGATCCAACACCACAAGTCACGTCGAGTATAACGCAATATTCCGTACTCACCAGTATTCAGAACGCCAATAAAGAACTCAAGCCTGGCATGACTACCGAGGTGACCATCAATACACAAGCCGCTAATCATGTGGTCGTTGTTCCGGCCATTTCATTAGAACAAGTGGGTAATATCGAAGGCGTGTTTGTCATTGGCAAACGATCGGCAGCCGTGAAAAGGTTTGGGGGGAGCTATAACGCATCCGGGTCTGGAAGCAAACGGCACTTTGGCGGGTTTGCAGGATTTGCAGGTGCAAAAGGCGCCTCAAGCTTTGCAGGACGGTTTCACTCTGGGACGTCCTCTTTTGGCCCTAAAACCCCCTACGGTAATCAAGTCTACTTTCAACCGGTACAGGTCGGCTTGTTTGGGACAAACACTGTTCAAATCACAAGCGGCCTAACAGCTGGTGAAGAGATTTTGCTAGCTGCACCAGCAACAACCTCCACCACGTCAAGTACACAATCCACGACAGGTAGATTCGGTGGTCTTGGCGGGGGATTCGGTGGTACCCTTGGTGGCGGGTTTGGAAGGAGTGGCGGCGGTGCCGGCAGCACGAAAGGTTGATCCGGAACATGATGCTTTAATCGAGATGGTTAATGTCACTCGCGAATACCATGTAGGCGGCGATCTCGTACGCGCCCTCAATCACGTAAATTTCACCATAAGACACGGCGAATTCGTGGCGATCATGGGTCCTTCTGGATCGGGCAAAAGCACCACGATGAATGTCATCGGATGTCTTGACCAACCAACATCGGGTGTCTACCGTCTCGATGGCCAGGATGTATCTAAACTTGATGACTCTCACTTAGCCGAATTACGCAATACCAAGATCAGTTTTGTCTTTCAACAATTCAATCTACTTGCACGTACCACAGCACTCGAAAATGTAGAGTTGCCCATGATGTACGCTGGTATAACACACCGTGAGCGGCGACTTCGCGCTGAAGAAGTCCTTGAACAAGTTGGTCTCCGTGACCGCATGAAAAACCGTCCCAATGAACTATCCGGCGGTCAACAACAGAGAGTATCAATCGCGCGAGCTCTCGTCAATCACCCAGCCCTCATTTTAGCTGATGAACCAACCGGAGCACTTGACAGTCACACCACCGAAGAAATTCTCACCCTCTTTGAGAAATTACATGAACAAGGCAACACCATCATTATCGTTACGCATGAGCCTGAGGTGGGACGGCGTGCCATGCGTACCATCCATTTTCGCGATGGACACATCGAATCAGATTCTCAAGCGAAGGATGTGTCGTAACAATGACTATGTTCGATACGATCCGCGTGGCATTTCGAAGCATCGCAGCCAACAAATTGCGTTCCATATTAACGATGCTTGGTATCATCATCGGAGTTGCATCCGTGATCGCACTGTCAGCCTTAGGAACAGCGAGCACCGTTGGCATTACCAAGCAAATCGAGTCTCTTGGCACAAACCTGCTAACCTTATCGGGCGGTACAGGAAACGGTACAGGAGGTATTCGTCAAGGATTTAACAGCCAACAAACGCTAACGTACAGCGATGCGCAACAAATCAGCGCCGATGATCCTGACGTTCAGTACGTTTCGGCTATGTTACAGAGTAATGCTCAGGTTGTTTTTGGCGCTAACAACGACTCCGTGTCGGTTCAGGGTACATCCGATCAGTTCGCTAACTTGAAAAATCTCACGCTTGCTTCAGGACGATATTTCAGCGCACAAGAAGTGACGCATAGCGCGAACGTCGCCGTATTGGGTAGCGATATCGCACAGATTTTGTTTCAAGAAACGGGGACGAGTCCCGTAGGAGCCACAATCGATGTGGCAGGATTACCATTTACGGTTGTGGGTGTGTTAAGTACGCAGAATTCATCCAGTTTTCAAAGCCCGAATGATACCGTAGACATCCCAATCACTACGGCAATGAACGAGTTTACGGGGTCAAATAAAGTAAGTGAGATTCTCGTATCTGCGACATCACCGCAACAGATGAATCAAGCGCAGCAAGAGATCACCTCAACGCTTCGTTTCACGCACCATTTGGGAAACGGTGTACAAAACGACTTTCAAATTGCCAATCAAGCGACCACCTTAAGTGTCCTTGGTTCAGCCACACAACTTTTGACCGAAGTCCTGACGGGTGTTGCTGCTATCTCACTTTTAGTCGGCGGCATCGGCATCATGAACATCATGCTTGTCTCCGTTACGGAACGCACTCGCGAAATCGGCATTCGTAAAGCCATTGGAGCCAAGAAAAGGACGATTTTGTTTCAATTTTTGATTGAATCCATCACATTAAGCACGGCTGGCGCCATCATTGGACTTATCATCGGCGTAGGAGGTGCTGAACTGATCGGCATGATAACAAACCTAGGCAACCTTGTCACCCCTGTACCCCTAATTTTAGCGGTCGAATTCTCACTTTTAGTAGGCATCGTCTTTGGTGTCTATCCAGCTCGCAAAGCAGCCAATCTCAACACGATCGACGCACTTCGTTATGAATAACCGTTAAAGGAGAAATGTCTCTTGAACAACATTAAATCACGCGCCCTGTCAACGGCTCTGCTTGTCATGATGGCCATGCCTGGCATATCGAGCACAATGGCGTATGCGGCCACACAAGGGCATGCGACAAAACCAATCACGCACAAACACATCATCACGGCTAAGAAAAAAAGGAACGTCCCTGTTGTCACCGTTTCAAGTCATGTGGTCAAAGTCAATTCTATCGTGCATTTTCAAGTTGTCCTTCACAATACAAAAGGCAAGCCAATCGCAATACCTAAAAACGCCTTGATTCATTACAGTCTGACGAATTCTAATGGCGCTTTTCTCATCCCGTCGACGCACAGTGTCATGATTACCCGTCCGGGACTCTATAAATTATCGGCGACGATCAATGGTGTCACATCGAATCCAGCGATCATTCAAGCCGTGGATGTAGTATCTGGCGTGCAACTGTCCGCTGAAAAGTCATTTCTTGTCGCTGACGGTAACCAACTGGATACCATCACAGCGACAGTCGTGGACGCCAATTTTCAACGCATCACCACGTTCAATGGCACGGCTGCCTTGACACCTTTAGCTCATGGAACGTATATCAATCCCCGTACAAAAGACGTGATCACATCCTTGACGTTCGTTCATGGAATCGCCAAATTCGATGTAGAAGCTGGCACGGCAGGGGGTACTAATGACACGATTATGTTGACAGGCTTAACGCCATCATCGAATATCCCCATAAGCTCTATGATCAACTATGAGTCTCTAACGCTAAACTATACGTGGAGCACAGCACAGCCAGCGGGCGTGCAACTCAATGCGCGAAGTACAGCGATCAATGCAAACGGAACTGAATCCGATCAGATCAAAGCCACCGTGGTCAATGGGTATGGCCAGCCTGTTACTTTCTTTAACGGTACAGCCAGCCTGACTCCACTCGCACATGGCACCTATGTCGATCCAGCAACTGGTCAATCACTTAATTCCATCACCTTTCAACATGGGCAAGCTATTTTTGATGTAAAAGCAGGCACAACAGGTGGTGTCAGTGATACGATCTCGTTGTTTGGCTTAACTGCTACAGGTCAGGAGCCTGCATCAGGCATCAGTTATCAGGTACTGACGGTCAATTACGTATGGGCTTCCGGCGAGCCAGTAGCTGTCCAACTCTCCGCCGCTTCCCCGTCTATCGTCGCCAATGGTGAACAGACTGACACGTTTACAGCTACCGTGGTCGACGCCTATGGGCAACCAGTCACCAACTTCAATGGAACAGCAACGCTGTCTCCCCTTCAATACGGAACCTATGTTGATTCAGCCACGAATTCGGTAGGTTCTGGAAATATAACGAACACCGTGACCTTTGTCAATGGAGTTGGAACGTTTGCAGTGAAAGCCGGAACCATGGGTGGCGTAAGCGATATCGTCGGTCTATCCAACATCTCTGCGAACGGTCAAGCGATGCCAGCCAACTTCACTTACGGAACATCTACGCTAGCGTATACGTGGGGGGCCAGCAATGCCGTTACGATGACTGCAGAGACAGGTACCCTAAGCAATATGTCCACCTCGCCAGATATCGTGACTGCCATGATTCCAAGTACATCATCGAGTGCATCCATGTGAGCAACACCTATATCGGCAACGTTCACAATTACAGGTCCAGGTTCCTTTTCTCAAAGCGGAGCTCCTGTCACAACAGCTCAAGAATTCATCATCCCGGGTGTCCCTACGGAAGTCCCCGTCTTTGTACAAACCGGTCAGACAGGAACGATTACAGTACAGGTACAAGCCGCGGGGTATTCAGCTTCTCCTGTCACGATCTCATCGGTACAAAGTGGTGCGCCAACGGCATTGTCGATGCAAGCCACAGCCAGCCAAGTCGACAATCAAGGAAATACACAGGCATCTAGCTTGGCGACAGGAACACCATTTACGCTGTACACCGTACAACTCATTGATGCGCATGGGAATCCAACCAGTCCATCTGACACAGATTCCCTAACCATCTCAGACAATACATTGTCAACAGGTGGCATCCTGCAGTACTATGTTGTGCAAAATGGGCAACCCATAGGCCTTGCGCAGACAGCCTCAGACATAGCCCTGTCTCTCTCTCCTACTAACCATGCCGTGCAATTTGCCGTAGTCAACGCACAAAACAGTTCCCAGAATCCTACCGTCAACGTTACAGATTCCTTGGGATTTCAGACAAGTTCAGCCTATCGGTACACGACAGGTTCCGCACAATACGCTTTGTTCCCTATGGAAAGTCCCACGAATGCATCAGCTATCGACAGTTATATGGAAGTAGGGCAGACGGCAACGTACACGATCCAACTCGTGGATGGCAGCGGAAACCCTATCGCTGCATCAGGACAGGCGATTGATGTTTACTTCGATGCAACAGGAAGGAATCTCGTTAAGACGGCTACGATCAACGGATCATCCACATGGTCATCTACAACACCCTGTGTGGTACAAACCAATCCCTTAGGTCAAGCAACGATCACGGTAAGCGCTCCTACCGCTGGGCAATTTGTCATCGACACGGCTGTCCCTGGTACAACCAACGTAGCTAATCAGGCCATTTCTGTGGTGGCAGCCAATAACTACAATAGCCAATTGATGATAAGCAATTCACTTGGTGGATCAGCTGTCACATGGCCAACATCTTCTATGAGCTCTGGGCAAACTCTTCAGCAGTTTGTTACCCAAAGTAATCCCCTGCTTAGCCAACTGTTTGCAACACCCTTAAATAGTCTCGGATCCTACGCACCAGCATCCGCCGGAGATACGTTGGCTGTTTCGACATCGAACCCCGGTGTCCTAGCCATCACGCAAGACGGCAATTGGAGCGCCATGAATCATTTAGGAACTGTATTCACAGGTAATTCGATGAATGCACTTCCTACGATCACAGCAGTGAAACCTGGCGTCGCTACGCTTTCT
>JAKACU010000201.1 GCA_021821185.1 Bacillota bacterium | reverse complement strand
GATGGTCCTTATGCCGTAAAGTCATTTGTTCCTAATGGAGAAATTCAGTTGATCCGGAATCCGTATTATGTCGGCAATCAAACTCAATTCAACGCGGGGAATGTGGCGCAGATCAATATCGTACCAACGCCGAGCACGCCGCTGGAATCCTACATGGCAAATAATCTGTCCGTGGCTCAAATCGGCAATCCATCAGATTATCAATACATCAAGGGACACACGACGCTGCTGGATCAGTTGCATCAAACATATACCTATCAGGTGAACAGCATGGCGTTTGACAAATCGCTGACCGCCTCGCCGCTGGACAATCAACTTGTGCGACAAGCGATTTCCATGTCGATCAACCGCTATGTTCTGACGCACTATGTCTTAAACGGCATGGCGACTCCGGCGACGGTTTTCGGCCCACCCGACTGGCCGTCGGCCAAACTGGAACATGGTGTCACCGAAAGTGTGCCGGCAGCGTTGAAACTGCTTGCCAAGGCCGGTTATCCCAACGGAAGAGGCATTCCGACAATCTACTTCTATACACCGCCCGTAGGCGATCCGTCTATTCCTGTGGCGGAAGGCATCGCGCAGCAATTGAAACAAAACCTCGGCATCAATGTCAAGATTGCGCCGACGCCATGGTCACTGCTTGGCGGCATTATCTGGGGTGGTTACAACAAGGGGATTAAGCCGGGATTCAACCTATTCACAGGCGTTGTAAACTGGTGGGCCGCATCCAGCATGGATATGCAGTCGGTATTCGCCACATGGTACGATTACCCGCCGGCGTACCGCGACCATGTCGCCAACGCAGTTCTCTCGACATCCAATCCCTACTCGGTAGCCAAGTACGGCAATCCGACAGACACGAAACTGGGTCTTGTATGGAGCAGTTGGATTCCTCTTCAAAAGGCTTATCTTGCCGATACGGCATTCTTGACGAAGTACATTGCCAATGTCAAGGATCCAGTGTACAAGCAGACACTTATCCCCGATCCGAGTTGGTCGTCACAGTGGAATGCCTATGTGGCGCAGTGGAAGGCGGCCAAAACTGACGCAGCTAAAAATGCTGCGTGGGTGAGCGCGTGGAATTTCATCGGTGGTCCGAGTGGGCTTGATTTGCAGGTATGGGAGGATCAACATCGTCCATCCTATGCGTTGAACTGGAATATTCTCGCTGCCCACGAGTCTGACGCCACACTAACGAAAGCGATTCCGTGGGGCGCGAAACTTGGTCAGTCTGTCATCAACTCCGGTTACATGATCCCGCTTTACGTTCCGAAGTTCATCTACCTTGTGAAGCCCGGCCTGACAAACGTGGTGGTCAATAAGTTTGCTTATGGCAACTTCTTTCAATTGCAGTACCTTACCAAAACCACTTGAGTTTCTCATTGCTGCCGCGGGCGTTCTGGAACCTCGCTTTCCGGCGCCCGCAGCAGGACAAGGACAAACTGCAGCATGGGAGAGACTGAATGCGGGGGCTTAACCCATGGGCAGGGTGCGACAGCGATCGGGACGGGTATTTTCAGGCTAAGGGAAGTGGTGAGATGAATTTCATTTTATTTTTGATTAAACGGATTGTCAGCATTGCTCTAACAACCTGCGTAATCATCGCTCTCTCCTATACATTGATGTACTTTGCGCCTGGGAGTTTTTTCAATCAGCAACAGGTCGCGTCTGGAGCGGCGACACTGCAGGCTGAGAATCCCCGAGCGTACGCACAGATGATGAAGGAGTGGGAAAATCGCTACGGATTGAACAAGCCGTTGTACATTCAGATCGGATACTATATTTACCATTCGTTTACGCTGAATTTCGGCACTTCATTTGAGAATCCGACGACTCCCATTCTGAGTACGTTAGAGCAGGCATTCCCAGTGAGTTTTACACTTGCCTTCGGTTCCATTGTCGTTGCCGCAATCGTCGGCATACCGCTGGGGATCTTTCTGGCATTACGACGAAATACATGGATTGATCTGATTTTCAGTCCACTGTCGATGGCCGGTCAGGCCATCCCTGCGTTTGTATTCGCGGTTTTTCTCGTCGTCATATTCGGGGTTTTCTGGCCGATCCTTCCGACTCAAGGTTGGGGAAGCCCACTTCAGGCAGTTTTACCCATCCTCGCTCTGGCGTTTGGGAATGTCAGTAAATTGACGCGGTTCATGAGAAGCACGACAATCGATACGTTGCGCCAGGATTTCATCCGCACGGCTCGCGCTAAAGGCGTTCCTGAAATGCGGATCATCCTGCGGCACGTGTTGCGCAACTCGCTTGTCGCGGTGATCACGATGATCGGTCCGACGTTCGCTTTCACCATTGTCGGAACTGTCTGGGTTGAAAATATTTTTGCGCTTCCCGGTCTCGGAATGCTGATGCAAAGCGCCTTTGGAGCAAACGATTATCCACTTGCCATCACGTACATCTTCATGCTCTCGCTGCTTGTCATGATCATCAATCTGCTGGTAGACATCAGCTATCGCGCGCTCGACCCCCGGGTGCGCATATAAGAAATGGGGACGAATTCATGAGTGCGGTGTCAGAAACAGTGGCATTGTCAAAAACTGCGACTAGGAGCCTGTCTCCGTAATTTCGAGATATCCGG
>JAKACU010000200.1 GCA_021821185.1 Bacillota bacterium | reverse complement strand
TATTAGGCACGCCGCCAGCGTTCGTCCTGAGCCAGGATCAAACTCTCAAGCATTGTACTTCGTCTTACACGTTGTCCTTCTCTATACGATGTTTAGTTTTCAAGGATCCACCGGGCTCACCTGCTCGCCCGTGTCGTCCGTCTCTCGCGGCGACAGGTATCAATATACCACCTCTTACTACCCAAAGTCAACCTAAAACTAGCAAGGAATTTTGTTACATTTATATTTGGTTGGAGTACGCTATGCACGAAAACGATGACAACCTAAATCGAGAGTGTTCATTAGTTCAGGATAACTGGGTGGGCATGGTGTACAAGCCGGATTTTATGGCGTAAAACATACCCACTGCCTCTCACCAGCCAATACGCCAGATAATCCAGCTTAGGTCACTCATCAGTACAGTGACCAACATAACCCTCGTAGCAGTAACCATACGACCTAATCAAGGCCACTCCTACTGTGAATCATCCTGGCGCAACCCAATTTAACCAAGTGGTTACTCCACTCAACACACATTCACCAGAAATCTCAGCTAATAGCATCTCACCGACGCCCGCACAATCTCACACCCATATCCTGACTCGACGTCAATGTGTCCTCATCATCCCAACAAAAAAGCGGTCACTCGCACAAACATGCGCACGACCGCCGACAAATATTCCCCAGATAGGACCCCTGCTCTAACCGTCAATATTCCTACACCCCAACCGGCTTTTGTCCCAAGGCAATCACCTGACCGCTTGAGGTAAACTCCCACGCACCATCGCTTTGCGAAAACTGCCGCAACGCCTCATCATATTGCTCTTCTGACATAATTCCCTGCTCGATCACCGTTTGGCGCGTATTTACAAAACGGCGCACAACAAACTGATGCGCAAAGTCATCTTTGCGTTGCAGTGAATGCTGGGATTGCATATAGATGTGAGCTTGAACACGAGTAAATCCTCCATTTTGCAAAATCACGGTAAGTTTTCGACCCATCTCGCGATCGCCACCGTACGATTCTTGCAATTTCGAGAACGCTTCATGCAACACCGTAAATCCCGGAGTAGGCGGGTAAATGATCGCAAGATTATCATCAACATCGATCAAGCATGCCACACCGCCCGGTTTCACCACACGATAGATTTCTGCAACCGCTGCCGCTGGATCTGCCAAATGTTGAAACAAAAACCGTCCGGCCACATAGTCAAAATAACCATCATCATATGGGAGTGCATAGATATCCGCCATTTGAAAGTACACATCACCAAGCATCGCATCTGAATCCATACGTCCTACTTGATCGGCTACCGTGCGCGCAACAGCAAGCTTGTCAGAATCTGCGTCGACAGCGTAGATCTCGAGTTGCTGCGATGTTGCAAGGTCAAGCGCAAGCGCTCCGAACCCCGTGCCAAGATCAAGTACGCGAGCACCCTGAGGAATTTGCAGATAGGGATAGCACGCGCGTCGGCTGGCTCCCGTATACAGCGTTTGCTCCAGCAACCAGCGATCTTTAACATCCTGATGCGTATTCAAATACGCCTGGTACATCTGATCGACACGATCAAACCGCAAAAGCTGTGCCTCTTCGATCGTCGAACCCTCCTCGAAAACTCCATTTTAACGATGGGTTTATTGACCATCATCCATCAATTTCGTCTTTTTACCCAATTGCCACCGTAAGTAGGCATCGACAAATCCATCAAGATCCCCATCCGTCACCGCCTGTACATTGCCAGACTCATATCCCGTGCGATGATCCTTCACCATACTATACGGATGAAACACATAGGAGCGGATTTGACTTCCCCATCCGATATCCTTTTGTTCACCGCGCAGTTCCGCGAGATGCGCCTCTTGCTCTTCACGCTTTTTCTCGTAAAGTCGTGCCGCAAGGATCTTCATAGCAACCGCTCGGTTTTGAATTTGCGAACGTTCGCTTTGGCAAGTCACGACAATGCCCGTTGGTAGATGCGTGATTCGGACAGCCGAATCGGTCGTGTTAATATGCTGCCCACCAGCACCCGTTGACCGGTACGTATCCACCTTGAGATCTTCTGTGCGAATATCCACTTCGATATCCTCATCAATCTCAGGAACGACATCGACCGATGCAAACGATGTGTGCCTCCGACCTGAACTGTCAAAAGGAGAAATGCGAACGAGGCGATGCACGCCCTTCTCCGCCTTCATGTACCCATACGCATTGTACCCTTTAACCATCATGGTCACACTTTTGATGCCAGCTTCATCACCCGCTTGATAATCGAGCGTCTCAACTTTAAATCCGCGCCTCTCCGCCCAGCGCATATACATCCGGTGCAAAATCATCGTCCAGTCTTGCGACTCCGTTCCACCTGCACCAGGATGTAGTTCCACGATCGCATTGTTTTTGTCATAAGGACTATCGAGCAAAAGTTCCAGCTCAAAATTTTCAATCTCTTGTAAAAGGCCATCAGCTGCGTTATTCGCTTCCGCGAATAAATCATCATCGCCCTCTTCTTGCGCCAAGGTTAACGCGACACTCGCATCATCAAGACGCATCGAAAGTGATGAATAACGCTCAGCAAGCCCTTTTAGCCCATTAACCTCAGCCATCACTTTAGCAGCTAGGTCAGGCACATCCCAAAACGTCGGCATCGCCATTTGGCCTTCTAATTCAGCAA
>JAKACU010000199.1 GCA_021821185.1 Bacillota bacterium | reverse complement strand
AGTTAGCGACTGCAAGATCGATCTCTCTAGGCACGAAAGCCTTCAAACCGTGCGCCGACGCCTGTTCAACTGTTTCGATCTGAGTTGCAATGCCTACGTGACACGTGTCTTTATGGCAAGCGCGGCAACTCGTGCAGCCGATCGCGATCATGGCCATGGTGCCAAATCCTACACGATTGGCGCCGAGTAACACCATCTTCACGACATCTAAACCGCTTTTGATACCACCATCGCACCAAATTTCGACTGAACTGCGCAAACCTGCCTCAATCAATGCCTCATGCGCGAGTTTCACACCTATTTCCACAGGCAGACCGACATTTTTAATCGCGTGCACGCGCGCCGCGCCGGTCCCACCATCGAACCCACTCAAAGTGATCACGTCAGCACCTGCTTTTGCGATACCGACTGCAATCGTACCGATTCCCGGCACGACCGGTACTTTGACCGCCACTTTTGCACGGGGATTGACCGTCTTCAATTCATCGATCATCTGCGCCAAATCCTCGATGGAGTAGATGTCATGATTATTCGACGGCGAGATCAAATCAGTACCTTGTCGAGCGTTGCGTGCGTTGGCCACTTTGATCGAAACCTTTGAGCCTGGCAAATGTCCACCTTCGCCAGGTTTAGCGCCCTGACCGATTTTGATCTCAAGCAGATCTGCCGAGTTACACAGCTCCGCGTTTACGCCAAAACGCCCTGAGGCGATCTGATGTCCGCGGTTTTTGGCAAATTTACCGAGCATATCCTTGATCTCCCCGCCCTCACCGTTTAGGGAAATAATATCGAGGCGTTCGGCAGCCATAGCATAGGAGCGAAATGCTGTCTCATTTTGTGAACCAAATGACATCGAACTGATGACAAATGGCATGGCATGTTCCCCAACCGTCAAGTCCACTTTATCTGCATCAACGGATGGATTCTCAACAGCCTTAACGTCTAGCAGGTGGCGTAGAGAAATAGGCTGCTTTTCTTCCAAGTCGCGAAGCTTGTTGGCAAAAGTCCCATATGGAGCAGCACCCCCTGCGGCATCACCCGCCACTTTCCAAATTCGAGGCCATAGCTGATACGGCCGCGCGATCTTCGCGGTCTGATCGCGCAGCCCTTGGGCTCTGTCTCGCGCGGACTCCAAGAACGCCTGCAACGTGGAGCCACGCGCCTGATCACCAAAAAAGGTTACGACTTCCAACAGCGAAGCCACCTCAGCACTAAGCCCAATGCCGCTGAACAGACGGTCATATCCGCGTAGTTCATGAATACCAAGAGTCGAGATGACTTTTTCTAGTCCTTTGGTCAAAGCGAGATATGCATTCTCAACGCCTTTCCAATCATCAAAGGAAAACGCTGATTCAAAGTAAAGATAAGGGCAAACTGCGTCTGCGCCTAGGCCAACCATCACAGCAATATCGTGCAAATTTCGTATAGCGCCAGAGTGTAATACAATGCTGCAGAGTCTGCGTCCACTCACGCCATCTTTTCGAAGATCACGCAACACTCGGTGTGCCACACTCACCGCAAGTGCTGGGTCAACAAAAGTTGCACCATCTTCGAATGAAAAACGATCGTCCAACACGATCAGCGTCGCGCCTTGTTCGAGTGCCGCGATCACATCATCGCGCAGTTTGTGTAAAGCGGCGACAATGGTCTCACCAGGCTCTACTCGCGGGTGAAGTTCCGCAACAGCATCAGCCGATGTGGAAAAGTAACCCATCACATCTTCAAACAACTGTGTCCCGAGTTTATGTGCCAAGGCGCGGTATCGATCGCCCTCAGAGACAGTATGTCCCCCGAGAAGGATAGGGCTTTGGACCTCAAGCTTGCGAGATAAGCCTTTGTACTGTGCAAACTTGGCCCGCGGACCGAGCACCACCCGCGTTGAAAAGTGTTCGATCTCCCTTTCGCGGTCAATCGCTGGGTTGGTAACAACCGCGACAGTCTCTTTTAAATAATCTGCGACATTAGGACGATTCTCAGCTAATATTGCGTGCGGACCGTCAAAGCCTAGGCTACGAATCGGTTCAGCACCGCTTGTCGCCTGTGCCTCTAGGACTCGAACATCTTCAAGATCCCAGCCAAACGCGGCCATACGTGTTTCACGCGTTCCATCATGCGTGCGGTTCGGTGTAAGATGAACCTCGCCTAGCGCCACAGGGCCTCCATATGCAAGCCCTTGCCCCATGTTTTTCATATCATGGCGCTGCACCATACGCGAGAACACCACTCGCTGCATCTCGACTTGCGAATGAACGACCGTCGGTCCGTGTTGTGGTAACTCCACATAGATCTTTTCACCTGGCGCAAGCGGCACTGGATCAAATACCATATCCTGAAGTGAAACGACACCCTGCTCTGAGCTAAATACAATGCTCTGTTGCGTCTCCACCATCCATAATGGTCGCAGGCCCATCGCATCTACGGAAAACACAGCTTCTCGACCAGCTCGAGACACGATACCTGCTGGTCCCTGCGCAAACGGTCCCCAAAGCGAGCGTATGAACATATACAGATCGCGAAGTTCCGAGCGCATTTGCTTGATCTCGTTAATGATCGGTGGAAATGTGATCTCCATCGCTTCAACCAAGCTATAACCATAACGATACATAAGTCCTTCGATTAAGCGATCGAGGTCCTGTGAGTCGCTGGCGCCTTTCGCAAGTGGGATATCG
>JAKACU010000198.1 GCA_021821185.1 Bacillota bacterium | reverse complement strand
TTCCGATCTCAACCTATCATCGATATTGCGACAAATTCGATGATCAGCGCAGAAGCTTTGCTCCGGTGGAAGCGTATCGACCGCGGCATGGTGTCTCCTGGGGAATTTATTCCCGTGGCTGAGGATGCCGGGCTCATCATTCAACTTGGCGAGTGGGTAACCAAGTCTGTCGTACAGCAGATCAGACAATGGAGAGACAAGGGAATCGGCTTGGTGCCCATTGCGATCAATGTATCTGCGACAGAGTTTCAAGGACCGGACTATGTTGACCGGCTGCAAAAGATTATTGGTAGTGCCGGTATTGATCCGCAATGGGTGCAAGTGGAGATTACCGAGCGCACGGTGATGGAAGATGTTCATCATGCCGTAGCTACTTTACATAACTTGCACGATTTGGGTATCGATAGTGCTATGGATGATTTTGGTGTTGGCTATTCGTCCTTGAGTTATCTGCGCATGCTGCCAGTTGACAAACTCAAGATAGACGGTTCATTTATTCAAGATTTAGCGTTGCCCAGCAATCAAGCGATCGTGTGCGCGATTTTGACCCTGGCAAAGAGTTTGGGGTTAACCGTAGTTGCAGAGGGTATCGAGAACGAGGAAGAGCTGGCGTTTTTGCGCGACAATGGATGCGACCATGCACAGGGATATTTGTTGGGAAAGCCCATGCCTACTGAGCAAATGACGTGGTGGCTGCAGCATCGGCAAGATCCTTTTCTAGGAGGTGTGCAACGTGCAAACAGTGGATTTTGATGTCATCGTGGTGGGAGCGGGACCTGCTGGAAGTACAGCTGCAGCTCGCATGGCTGGCGCCGGACTTCGTGTATTAATCCTGGAACGGTATCCGCTGCCCCGCTACAAGACATGCGGCGGTGGTGTAACACGGCGGGCACTGCAAAAAATGCCGCTTGATATAACTCCGGTCATTCGCGAATCGATTGATCGTTTGGTTGTGATGAAATCAGGAGCGCAAAAGCAACTATTTCAACATCACAGACCCTTTATGTTTCTTGTCATGCGCGATGAATTGGACTTTCTCCTAAGCCGGCACGCGGAAAAATGCGGTGCTAAACTTATGACAGAGTCTGCTGTCACGCGTATTGAAAGAGAAGGCGATATCATTTATGTGGCGACTCGCACAGATCGCTTTTCTTGCCGGTTTTTGCTCGGTGCAGACGGTGTCAACAGCATCGTGGCCAACCAAACCGGCCTGGCGCGCGGCAAACAAAAGATTTTGGCACTGGAGTATGAAGTAGCGCGAGCGCCAGGTTTTTTAGCGGACACGCCTCACAGTATCCTGATCGACTATGGGGCGGTTGCACACGGATACTTGTGGGTCTTTCCAAAACACGACCATTTTTCCATTGGAGTAGGATCCTTTGCGCCCCATCGCCCCGATCTGCGCCCGCTGCTTGCTCAATTTCTTGCCAAGCATAATTTGCAAGATGCTGTACTTCAGACACGCGGTCACCATCTCTCTTTCGGAGGAACCCCGCTGTCCCTTGTTCAGGGTGGGATCGCGCTGGTCGGTGACGCTGCGGGGCTTGTTGAGCCATTTGGCGGGGAAGGGATCTATTACGCACTGTGGAGCGGGGAGTTGGCCGCACAGCATGTGATTGCCAAGGCGGCTCAAAAACAGTATGATCTGACACCGTACCAAAAGGATGTTGATACACTGATCATGCCCGAGCTAGCGATGTTGACAAAGGTGAACCACGTATTTTATGACAACATCGACTTTATTCACGGCGTTCTTGCACGGTATCCGCAGTTTATGCACCGTGGATTTGGCGTTTTAGAAGGCGAAAAATCGTATAGCAAAGTGTATCCTGTTTTACAAAGGGTGCTCAGCGTACAACAGGGTATTCGAGCCATCACGCGTTATTTTGGGTGAAATGAGGTTTTTACGATGGATGGACAATCGTCACGAAAGTGGTGGATTCTTGCCAATGTGTCTATCGGTACGTTTATGGCAACTCTCGATGGCAGTATAGCCAACGTCGCATTGCCTGCGATATCTCATGCGTTAACGATACCGCTTCACACCGTGCAGTGGGTTGTAACGGCTTATTTGCTCACCATCTGTGCGATGTTGCCGATTGTCGGAAAGTTGGCCGATATGTTGGGGCGCAATCGTTTGTACAACATGGGGTTTATCATCTTCTCGGTTGGATCCGCCTTTTGCGGACTGTCGGGCAACATAATGACATTGGTATCAAGCCGGATTTTACAGGGCATGGGCGCGTCGCTTTTAATGGCCAACAGCCAAGCTATCGTGGCCGGGACATTTTCTAGTCAAGAACGCGGAAGGGCGATGGGAATCACAGGAGCCATGGTTTCCATTGGGTCCTTAACGGGACCTGCCATCGGCGGCGTGCTCGTCAGCGCATTTGGCTGGCGATCGATTTTTTATATTAATGTTCCGATCGGTATCATCGGGTTTGTCGCTGCTTTATTCATTCTCAAAAAGGAATCCAGGCACTCTGCCTTTGCACCGTTTGATTACCTTGGCTCGATTTTGTTCGTAGGCGGCATGACACTTTTCCTATACGTATTGTCAAACGCGCCAACGTGGGGATTTGCTGCTGCCAGCACGTGGGGCGGTATTGTGGTCGCCCTAGGACTGCTGTTAGGCTTTTATGTTCGTGAACGTGTCTATACCCACCCCATGCTTGATTTTGCGTTGTTTCGCATTCGCGCGTTTCGCGCCGGTACGCTTGCTGCCATGCTTT
>JAKACU010000197.1 GCA_021821185.1 Bacillota bacterium | reverse complement strand
GCCAATTCAAATCGCCCCGCCAAATGCCCCGTAAGAGCATCTCTGCGGTGGCCATGTTGGTGGCAACAGGAATATTATGCACGTCGCACAGGCGCAACAGCGCGATGATGTCCGGTTCGTGAGGCTGCGCCATCAGAGGATCGCGAAGAAATATCAACAAGTCGAGTTTATTTTCCGCGATGAGGGCCCCGATCTGTTGGTCCCCACCGAGTGGTCCACTTTGAAATCGGTGTACGCAAAGAGATGTCGCAGCGGCGATCTTGGAGCCAGTTGTCCCTGTCGCAACGATCTCATGGCCCGCAAACAGTCTTTCATATGCTATGGAAAAATTAACCATATCTTCTTTCTTGGCATCATGTGCCACGAGTGCGATACGCACAAATATCCCTCTTTTCTTTTATTTACCCGGAGAAAATTAAAATAAAAAGTGCTCTAATCCATCGACGAGCCCAGTTGCAGCCATCACACTGCGTACGCCGAGCAGAACACCTGGCATAAAGCTAGTCCTTGACATAGAATCATGACGAATCGTTAAACGCTCGCCAAACCCGCCGAATATCACTTCTTGGTGCGCGATGAATCCTGGCAAGCGAACGCTGTGAATCGGGATGCCATCCGTACGGTGGAGGCCAACGCGATCGGTGTCTGGATTCCCTAAAACAGCCGTTGCTGCTACGTCTGCGCGCACTTTGGCAAGTTTTTGAGCGGTCTTTTTCGCTGTACCGGACGGCGCGTCTTTTTTCGTCTCGTGATGATACTCGATGATCTCTACATCAGGCATGTGCCGGACGATCAGCTCGCTGACTCGCATCATGAGCAGTGCGCCAATCGCGAAGTTCGGCGCATGCAGTCCCCCAATGCTGGCATCTTTTAGCCTTCGATCGATGTCAGCGAGAAAGTCTGCTGGAAGTCCCGTCGTGCCGATCACGGGACGAACTCCAGCACTTACTGCGGCATCGACCGTTGTAAGTGCAGCCTTGGCGTGCGTAAAATCAATCAAAACATCCGGTTTTACAGTCGTGAAACAATCGCTTGCATCTTCAAAAACTGGAACGTCACGAAGTTCTGATACAACTTCCGATGGCTTAAAAGGATCGATGCCACCGACAAGCTGCAAATCATCAGCACCCATAACGGCGAAAGCCGCTTCCCTGCCCATCTTCCCATGTATACCGGAAACAACCACGCGAATTTGCGACATCTTACCGCTCCTATCCTGAATATCGGCGCAGCCGTATATTCATCTCGTGAATGGTGCCGCGAAGCGGCATGTAAGTCTCTTCAAGTTATTGGATATCCGTTTTAGGCATCGCGATCTTTCTGGTCCAGCGATCCTTATCGCGCGTCTGAAATTTGTCCATCACGCGTCGATGTGCTGTACCTAGATCGATTCCCAAAGAGTTTGCGAGGCATACCACGACGAACATGATGTCGCCTAATTCAAGTTCTACATCACCCTTTTCTTCTGTTGGTTTTTTCGGCTTTTCACCGTATACGTGATTTATCTCGCGGGCGAGTTCCCCCAACTCTTCGGTAAGTCTCACCACCAGTGTCATAGGTTTGAAGTATCCTTCTTCAAACTGACTTATGTATGCATCTACTTCATCTTGAATTTCTTTTATGCTGTGCATGCCTGCTCCTTTGCGAGACGATCATTGTCCTTATTATATCCTCATAAGCGGTGGACAGCCATCATAGTTTAACTATAAAGCAAAGAGCGTGTTTTGGGAGGGGACTTTGGTTGCAAAAGCGTCGTAAACAGATAGGTACCGTGTTATTAGCTACGCTCGTGGTCTTGTTCACAGCAGCCTTAGTCGTGTACCCAGAGCAGGGATTCGGGGCCGCGGTATCAGGCTTGAAAGTGTTTTGGGATGTAGTGTTTCCGTCCCTTTTGCCTTTTTTTATCTTGTCAGAGCTCTTGCTTGGATTAGGGCTCGTCAATGCGCTAGGCGTGTTGCTGGAACCTCTTATGCGGCCGCTGTTTAGCGTTCCTGGCGTCGGCGCATTTGCGCTATCGATGGGACTAGCTGCTGGCTATCCTATGGATGCGGTGATCACGGCCAAATTTCGCAAGAGTGGACTTTGTTCGCGCATTGAAGGCGAGAGATTGCTAGCCTTCACCAACACGGCAGACCCACTATTCATGTTTGGCGCGGTCGCCGTCGGCATGTTTAAATCCCCGTCGCTTGGGATCTTGCTGGCCACCGCCCACTATATCTCGTCATTTATCGTCGGCATCACGTTCAAACTCTATGGGCGAAAAGAAGAACAGCACATCACGCCGACGAAAAGTGATGCGATCCAACCATTTTTATTGCGCCGCGCTTATCGTGAAATGATTTCTGCTCGCATGGCGGACAACCGTCCTTTCGGCAAATTGCTGGGCGATTCCGTCAATGACTCGGTGCGCACACTACTGATGATCGGCGGCTTCATCATGTTTTTTTCCGTGTTCATCCGAGTCTTGGGCCTCGCCGGCGTAGTTGGCATTATCGCTCTACCACTTGAAGGCATCTTTCATCTGTTGCACTTTCAAAGCTCGCTCATCACGCCATTTATCAGCGGCATCTTTGAGATCGATATCGGATCGGCTTCGGCCGCATCCGTCACGGCTCCACTGATCCAAAAGCTCAGTGTGGTCAGCGCAATCATCGCTTGGAGCGGCTTATCGGTGCATGCTCAGGTGGCGAGCGTGCTCACAGACTGTGATATCCGCATGCGCCCATGCGTAAGCCGTCATCCACACGC
>JAKACU010000051.1 GCA_021821185.1 Bacillota bacterium | reverse complement strand
TTTGACGTACAACGCATTTAATTGCGTGATCGGATTATTTTGTACAAGTACAGGGTCACCCCAAGCATGGTAGGCTACGATAATCTTGCCAAACTGAGTTCCCCAGTCACCTAGATGGTTGATCCGCAACACCTTATATCCATCGGATGCCAAAAGGTTGCTAATCGCAGTTCCAATGACTGTCGAGCGTAGGTGGCCCATCGAAAAAGGTTTTGCAATATTGGGCGATGAGAGATCCACTGCAACCGTTTGTGAGGCTCCGCGATCGCTAGTAAAAACGCCACGATCTTGTACCACGTCCTCTAAAACTTCAGTCAATGCCAATTTTCGTGTCAAATAAAAATTTACATAGGATCCATGTGCGACAGCACGCTCGATGAAGGGTTCATCTGTGACCTGAGAAGCGATCTCTTGCGCAATGGCTTGCGGGGCTTTGCGCCACTCTTTGGCAAAACGAAAGCATGGCAAGGCGACATCGCCAAGGGATTTATCCGGTGGGATTTCAAACAACGATGCGAGTAACTCTTTATCCACTTGCGTGTACGTATGTAAAACTTGTGCCAATTGTATATAAAATCGTTGCATAGCCCGATCGGCCTTTCTTTTCGCTCAGTGAAAAACAGTAACTATCATTATAGCGCACAGCAGGGACAAAGCGCAATTTGCTGTAATACCGTGCAACGCCGTGATGTGATATAATGAAGTCGCTTATTGTGTCATATCGGCCATCCACTCAGAGGTAAGAGGAGGAACGTAGATGGAGGGACAGGAGAAAGAGTCGAAGGTCGTGCAGTTTCTTCCTGATGCGGCGTTTTATTTTGAGCGCGGCGTCCGCTATTTGAATCGCCACGATCTATCGCGCGCGCTCAAGTCTTTTCAGCGGGCCGTGGAGTGTGAGCCGAGCAATGCCGTCAATCATTGCAATTTGGCTGGTGTGTACTCGGAGTTGGGCGATTTTGAGGAATCTAATAAAATTTTACAAAGTGTGTTAGCGGAGATTGCTCCGGATATGGCCGAATGCTATTTCTATATGGCCAATAATTATGCCAACTTAGGCGAGTATGAGTTGGCTGAAGAACATGTCGTTAAGTATCTTGAAATCGATCCGACTGGAGAATTCGCTCCTGACGCTGATGAGATGCTTGATGTTTTGATTCATGAATTTGGCGGTGGCGACATTTTGCGTGAAAGTCGCAAACGGCAAGTCGAATCAGGCAAAGACCGTGACGTAGCGCGAACGATGCTTGAAGAAGGTAAGTTTTATGAGGCGAGCATCTTGCTTGAACAGGAGATTGAACGTCAACCTGAGGCTAACGCTGCACGCAACAATTTGGCCTTGGCAAGGTATTATTTAGGTCAGATTGACGAGGCTGTGCAGCTCACTCGTGAAGTGCTTGATCGGGAGCCGAGCAACATTCATGCGTTGTGCAATTTAGCTGTATTTTTGCGCCACCATGGCAAAGGCAATGAAGAATATCGGCAATTGATGGAACTGCTTTGCAAGCTCAGCCCTTTGCAGTTTGATCAAGGGTATAAGCTGGCCACGACGCTAGGGATTTTGGGAGAGCACAAAGCAGCATACAGCTTGTTTTTACAATTAGTCGAGTTTGGTGACAGGCACGATCCTTCTCTTTACTTTGCTCTTGCTGCGGCATCCGCGAACTTAGGACGACTGAAACAGGCTAAGCAATGGTTGCTTGAAGTGGAGGCACTCGATGTCGAAAGCGGTATTGCTACGTATTATTTACGAGAGATCGAGCAACACAAAGACGATAAGGAACGGCTGTTTTTAAGCTATACGTATCAATTGCCGTTTCATGTTCGTTCAGGATCGAGCGCAACACCTTCCGGTGCAGGGTTTACCAAAGCGGGTGCTTGGATGCGTGATCCTTCCGTGCGATCCTCTTTGTATTTTGCGTTATTTAAGGGGTTTCCAGGTACGAAGCGCGAGGCACTGCAGGCTTTTGGCGTACTAGGAGATAATGAATCGATCCATATCTTAAAAGAGTTTGTCAGGGATCCATCACAAACGGAAGATATGATGTGGAATGGACTCTTCGCCCTGCAATCGTTGCATGTGACAGGACCGATCGACGTGGCGCTTGGTGGCGCGCCGCAAACCGTTCAATTGCCGACGAAAGATCATCGCTTGTTGTCCTTTAATGTTCTTCTTGAAGGTGTATTTCGTGATGTATCTGATTCGCTAGCTCTGCATGATCCTGAACTCGTGGATATCGCGTTTGATATTTGGTTGCGTTATGTAACCAATGCATGGCTTGATTTGCCGCGTATCGTCAAACGCAGCGTGTGGGCGGCAGCGCTTGAGTACGTGACGAGGCGTTCATCGGGTCGTACCGAACCACAGGCTGTGGTAGCGAAACGTTATAATGTTTCGGCAAGTGCTTTGTCCAAAGCTGCGCATGCGATCACGGTCATGCTGTAAGGAGACAAAACTGCGTGAATGAAGATTATATTATTATGGGCACGGCGGGACACATTGATCATGGTAAAACAGCCTTGGTACGTGCATTAACTGGAAGCGACACCGATCGATTGCAAGAAGAGAAGGAGCGGGGCATTTCCATCGATATTGGATTTGCCCCGTTTTTGTTACCTGGTGGACAAAAAGTGGGCATAGTGGATGTTCCTGGCCATGAACGGTTCATTAAAAATATGTTGGCGGGCGCAGGCGGAATTGACCTGATCATGCTTGTTATCGATGCGCGTGAAGGTGTTATGCCGCAAACGCGGGAGCATCTGGCCATTTTGGATCTGCTTGCTATCTCTTCTGGCGTGATTGTCGTGACGAAAGTGGATTTGGTCGATGACGAATGGCTAGCAATGGTGCATGAGGAGATTCGTCACGATTTGCGTGGTTCTTTTTTAGTGGATGCGCCGATGCTTGATGTGTCGTCTGTGACAGGTTATGGGCTTGATACACTAAAACAAACCTTGCAAGATCTCTTGCCTACGGTACGCAAAAAGTCATTGCAGGGATCTTTTCGTATGCCAATCGATCGCGTTTTTACCGTGTCTGGGTTTGGCACGGTTGTTACGGGAACGGTATGGCGCGGCTCGGTGCAAGTCGGACAGACGCTTACTCTACTGCCTGTTGATGAGTCTGTGCGCGTGCGCAGTTTGCAGGTTCATGGTCAAGCCACACAACAAGTTGTGGCAGGGCAGCGTGCAGCGATCGCGATTACAGGCGTTCGCCAAGTCGCAAAACGTGGTATGACCCTATATGCTCAAGGAACCCGTGAAAAGACGCGCTTGGTGGACGTGCGCATTCGCGTCTTAGACCATGCTGAAGTTGCACTGACACATAGAATGCGTGTGCGCTTATACGCAGGTACTGATGAGGTGTTTGGCCGCGTCTTGTTGCTTGGGGAACAAGAGGAATTGGCTGCAGGCGAACAGGGATTGGCGCAAATTGAACTAGAAGCTGATTTGGTCATTGAGCCAAAGGACCGTTTTGTCTTACGCACTTATTCACCCATGTACACAATTGGTGGGGGCTTAGTGATTGACGCACACCCATCGCGGTTGCATCGCCGACATAGTGTGACTGTACAAAAGATGCTTCTTATCAAGGAAAAAGGCAGTATCAAAGATCGCTTAGTCGCACATCTTGCACAACAACCCGTATATGATGTGACGGCCCTTGCGAGGGAATGGGATGAGACCGGGGATGCCTTGGATCAGGCCTTACAAGACTTGCTTCTGGAAGGTTCCGTCATCTATATCGTCACAGTACAAGCCTACCTCACTGCATCACTATGGGCGACTTTTACTACACAAACGGTACAAAGCATGGAAGAGTTTTATCGCAAGAATCGTTTGGAACGGTTCATGCCAAAGCCAACTCTGCTTGCGTCCCTAAAACCTTTTCTTATTGATGCACGATTGGGCGAGGCCATTGTTTTGCGTTTACAAGAAACTGGTATTCTTGAAGTCGCTGGCGAAAAAGTGCGACTGCAAACGCATCAGATCGAGCTTACGAGTGTAGAACAGGCCATCTATGATCGGGTGGTTTCCGAGATGCGTTCACGTCTCTATGATCCACCGACGATTCAGGAAATGGAATCCTATTTTCCAGGCAAAGATCGCATCGTAAAGACGATTCTGCACCTTTTAGAACAAGATGGAGAAGTGGTTCTTATTGCGCCTGAGTTGTATGTCAGTCAAGCAATGGTACAAGAAGGAAAGAAAGGGATCGCCGCACTCTCTTCAGAGTATGACGGGTTTTCTGTCGCGCAATTTCGCGATGCTTTGTCTACCTCGCGAAAGTTTGCGGTGGCGTTGCTGGAGTATTTTGATCGCCAAAAGCTAACGAAACGAGTGGGTGATGTGCGCCATTACCTAGGAGGAGAGACTGCATGAACGACGTATATGAGGTTCAGACAGTAAAAGGCCCAGTGGTCGCTAGCGTGGCGTTGCCCGGATCCAAGTCGATCACGAATCGGGTATTACCGATTGCTGCTTTAGCTGATGGGGAAAGTGTCTTAACTGGCGTCTTGTTTTCTGATGATAGCAGGTATTTTTTGCAGGCTTTACAGTCACTCGGATATCAGGTTGAGATCGATGAGGTGGCGTGCACTGTTCGCGTTGTGGGACAGGGTACCGTGCCTCTCTATCACCCTGAAGGTATCGACATTTTTGTGGGTAATTCTGGGACGACGGCCAGATTTATCAGCGCCTTTGTAAGTCTTGGGCATGGTGTGTATCGCATCGATGGGGTTAAGCGTATGCGTGAACGTCCGATCGGCGACTTATTGGATGCTCTTCATGCTTTAGGGGTACGAGCTAGCGATGTATTGGCAACGAAGTGCCCACCTTTGCAGATCGATGCACATGGATTGGCCGGAGGCGAAGCATCGATTCGCGCATCAGATAGCAGTCAGTTTTTATCGGGCTTATTGCTTGCTGCACCTTACGCAAAGGCGCCTGTGCGCTTAACTGTTGAAGGCAAGGTTGTCTCTAAACCCTATGTCGATATGACGCTTGCCATCATGCAACAATTTGGTGTTTTTGTGAGCGAACTGTCTGGTGCTTATGAAGTTGTCCCAAGTCACTATCAAGCAAGACAGTATGCCATCGAACCAGATGCATCCGGTGCATCGTATTTTCTTGCAGCAGCGGCGATTACAGGCGGATGCATCACTATAGAAGGGTTAGGTGTCTCATCGCTGCAAGGCGATGCACAGTTTGCGCGCGTCCTTGAACAAATGGGCTGTACGGTTACGTATGGGGATAATGCCACAACGCTCACAGGTCCCGTGGATCAACTTCAGGGCATTGATGTTGATTTGTTTCATATGTCTGATTTGGCGCCTACTTTAGCGGCGATCGCACCCTTATGCCAGTCACCAGTTACGATCAAAAATGTTGCCAACATTCGGCTTAAAGAAACAGACCGTATCAAAGCGTGTGTTATAGAGTTGCAAAAATTCGGCGTACACGTTGAAGAATTTCCAGATGGTATGAGAATTTACCCATGTGCATCGCTAAAAACAAACGTTACGGTGAAAACCTATGATGATCACCGTATGGCGATGGCGTTTACTATCCTAGGCTTGCGCGTCTCCGGGACGAAAATCGCTGATCCAACGTGTGTCGCTAAGACGTTTCCGGATTTTTTTATGAGACTGTCAAAGATCATTCAGTAATGCGATTATCAAGTGTCCGTAATGTATTTGTCATGAATCGGTTCTATAGTATTCCTGTAAGCACATTTGACCCCCTTTTGATGATGATCCTTGCGCGACGTGGGCATTGCCTCGCGTTGCGTCTTTTTTTTGTTTGCATGGTACAATAGCATGTGAAATGAAAGGTTTTTGATTTTGGGAGAGAAAGCGGGAGGATGTCAGTGCGTAGCGCAATTGGAATCGATCTCGGTGGGACATTTATTAAAGGTGCGCTTGTCGATGAAACAGGAGAAATATTGTATAAAGAAGAGATCCCCACGATAGCTATGCGAGGTGCACCGGATATATTAGATCGCATTTATCGACTTGTTCTTCGTCTGACTTCACCAGAAGGGATGGCCCCTCGTAAGATCGAAGGTGTTGGCATTGGCATCCCTGGTTTTATTGATGATAAAACGGGTACAGCAATTGAAGTAGTGAATCTCGGTTGGCGAAATGTTGCGATTAGAGGGCCACTGCGAGCTAAATTGGACAAGCCGGTTTATTTGGAAAACGATGCGAACGTAGCCGCACTTGGGGAAGCTTGGATTGGTGCTGGACGTAATCGTGATACAGCGATTTGCATAACACTCGGTACGGGTGTTGGTGGCGGAATTATTTTAAATGGCAAGATACTTCGTGGTGTCACGGTCATGGCCGGTGAGATTGGCCATATGGTGCTTGAACCTGATGGCGCGTTATGCAACTGTGGTCATCGTGGGTGTCTAGAGACAGTATCTTCTGCAACAGGCGTGGTGCGGTTAGCGAAAGAAGCCCTTCAAGCAGGTATCAAAAGCAGCATGGATCCGGAAGATTTGACCTCTGCTGATGTGTTTGCTGCATTAGAACAGGGCGATGAAGTTGCCAAGCACATTATCTTGCATGCTACAGACACGTTGGGGAGGGCGCTTGGCATTCTTGCCAATGTGATTAATCCAGAAGTGATGGTCATTGGCGGCGGCATGGCGAAAGCTGGCGATGCGTTGTTCGTGCCGCTTCGTGAAGCGTTTGAACGCTATGCGTTGCAAAGAGCGGCAAAAGCCTGTGATATTGTGCCAGCTATCTTAGGTAATGATGCAGGTGTCGTTGGCGCAGCAAATCTTGCGCTCTTTCGGTGATTAGGCGATCGAATGATCTGGTATAAGGGGGGAGAACGATGCCGCGATTTACGCGACTTGTGATTATTACAGGTTTGTCTGGAGCAGGGAAAACAGTGGCTTTACGCAGTCTAGAGGATCTCGGCTATTTTTGCGTGGACAACTTCCCCCCTGCACTCATTCCGAAGTTTAGTGAATTGGTCCAGCAATCAACCGATTCGGTACGTCGTATCGCTCTCGTGTGTGATCTTCGTGGCGGAGAGTTTTTTGCCGCCTTGTTTGATTCCTTACGCGAGCTAGAGGAACGTCAAATTGCCTATTATATTTTGTATCTCGAAGCTGATGATGAAGTTTTGGTGCGCCGGTATAAAGCGTCGCGGCGAAGGCATCCTTTATCCAAAGAAGGGCGCATTACTGAAGGTATAGCAAAAGAACGAACCTTGCTTGAAAGCGTGCGCCAAAGGGCACACCTGGTTGTGAATACGAGTGAAATGAAGCCTGCTGAGCTCAAGGACATTCTTGCACAGCGGCTTAGCACCGTTCGTCCCGGAGAATTGACTGTGCACATCGTTTCGTTTGGATTTAAGTACGGATTGCCAATCGATGCTGATCTTGTTTTTGACGTCCGTTTTTTGCCGAACCCGTATTATTTGGATTCGCTACGCAAGCGCACAGGTCAAGATCCTGCCGTCTATGATTATGTGATGCAATGGCCTGCGACAACGGAATTTATGACGCATTTACTGGATATGGTGGACTTTCTAGTGCCTCAATATCAGCGCGAAGGGAAGCCACAAGTCGTGATTGGCATCGGTTGTACAGGCGGCAGACATCGCTCTGTGGCGCTTGCCGAACGATTGCGCGAGCACTTGCAATCGAAGCAAAAAGTCACGATCGTTCATCGCGATATCGCAAAGGACAGCGAATGATGAGAAAGCATATACGCGAATGGCCATGGCTGATATTGGTGTTTGGGTTAGGTCTCCTTGTAGCAAGCGTCGCACAAGAAACGCGTGTCGTGCGGTTAGTTGTTCTAGGAACGGTGTGTGTTGCAGTTGGTCTTGTCGTGTTATTGTTGTTGCGTCTGCGTGATCAGGCACGCCAGCGGCTTATGTTACAGCATGACCGCAAACGCCCGCGCGTAGTTGCGATTGGTGGTGGAACGGGTCAACCCGTCCTTTTACGTGGCTTGAAAGGACTTGATACCGAAATTACGGCCGTCGTTACGGTGGCGGATGATGGAGGCAGTTCTGGCCGATTGCGATCGGCATCCATGCCTCCACCTGGTGACATACGAAATTGTCTGGTGGCCTTAGCCGATACAGAGCCGTTATTGGAACAATTGTGGCAGTACCGTTTCGGTCAGGATTCGGAATTGTCCGGACATAGTTTTGGCAATCTTTTTTTGACGGCCATGACGGGAATCACAGGTGATTTTGAGACGGCGGTTAAAGAAACGAGTCGCGTTCTAGCAGTTTGTGGCCGTGTTTTACCTGCGGCAAAAAGGCCGATCACACTCGCGGCATGGTTTGATGACGGATCACATATCGTTGGTGAATCGCAAATTCCTCTTGTCAAAAAGAAAATCCGTCGTGTTGAGTTATTACCCAAAGATGTTGAGCCACTACCTGAGGTTCTTGAAGCGTTGCAGGAAGCGGATGCGATTGTAGTGGGGCCAGGTAGCCTGTATACGAGTATTTTGCCGAATTTACTTGTTCCAGGGCTCGCTGATGCTGTTCGTTCTTCTCCGGCTAAAGTAATCTATATATGTAATGTGATGACCCAACCTGGTGAAACGGATGGTTTTAGTGCATCGGATCATGTTCGGGCCATTTATGAACATGTAGGTACTCACTTTTTTGATATGATCATTGTGAATTCAGCGGCGATTCTTCCGGCTGTGCTTGAACAATATGAAGCTAAAGGATCTTTTCCAGTTATTGCAGACGTTGAAAAGTTACACGAACTTGGATTAACTGTGATTGCGAGAAATTTTTTGCATTATTCGATGTACGCGCGTCATGATCCTGATCTCGTGGCGATGCAAGTGCTTGCTTTGATCGGTCGGGAACATAAAGAAGCATAATACCGATAACGAATCAGGGGGGATGGCCGTGTCATTTGCTGCTCGCACGAAAAAGGAATTGACACAAATTCACCAAAAGCCCTGTTGTGAAAAAGCTGAATTGATAGGTATCATCCAGCAATGTGGAATTTTACGCCCCGTCGATGATGCTGCGATCGTGCTCGATGTGGCGACAGAAAATGCGGCTATTGCCAGGCGCATCTACACCTTGATGAAATCGCTCCAAAAAGGATCGTTGCAAGTACTTGTTCAACGCAAGATGCGCCTTAAGAAGAACAACGTCTACATTGTGCGTTTGCGTCATGGCGTACAGGATTTTCTTGTGTCTTTGCATCTTTTCAGTCCAGAACGGGGTATCATGCAAGAAATTCCAAGTATTTTCTCGAAAACATGTTGCAAAAAGTCTTTCTTACGTGGCGCCTTTTTAGCAAGCGGATCAGTGAATGATCCGGATAGCAGTTCGTATCATCTAGAAGTCGCGAGTCATGACGAGAAGCATGCCTATGCGTTGTTGCATTTGATGGATGGTTTTTCTTTACATGGTAAAGTGATTGAACGCAAAAAAGGGTATATCGTGTATATTAAGGAAGGCGAGAAGATCGTCGATTTTTTGGGACTGATTGGCGCACACCAGGCGTTACTGCGCTTTGAGGATGTTCGTATCGTGAAAGGTATGCGCAATCAAGTCAATCGCCTTGTGAATTGTGAAACAGCCAATCTCAATAAAACGATTGTGGCGGCAGTACGACAGTTGGATAATATCCGTTTTTTGGATAAGGAATATGGGTTGGAGCGTTTGCCCGCGAAACTTCGTATCGTTGCCCTGGCTCGCTTACAAAACCCGGATGTCACTTTGTCTGAACTATGCCGGTTACTGCCTGATCAAGTCAGCAAATCGGGACTCAATCATCGCTTGCGCAAGCTAGACGAGTTGGCCAATAAGATACGGGGCAAACACGGATTTAACGGGAATGTAACTGGCGAAGTAGTTGACCGTTTGGTATAATGTGATAAATTCCTGTGCGATATTTTTAACGTAGGATTGAAGGAGGTATACTCATGGCAGAACGGACGATTATGGTAAATTTGCGTGGCGGTTTGCAGGCACGCCCAGCGGCGCTTTTTGTCCAAGAAGCAAACAAATTTAGTAGCGATATTCAACTTGAAAAAGACGGAAAGTCAGTCAATGCAAAAAGTATTATGGGGTTAATGTCGTTAGTCATTCCGCGTGGTGTGGATGTGACGATTCGCGCCAACGGTACAGATGGTGATCAAGCGGTAGAACGTTTGGCTGCATTAGTCGCTTCAGAAGAGTAAGACAAACAGCAATTGAAATGTACAGCAGATGATATAACGCGGTCGGGATAAAGAGAGTGTGCAAAGATGTAATAATCTTTGCTGGCTCATTCTTTTTCGTGGCGGCGTTTTTTGCTGTTTTTTCGCTTACATCATAAATATCTCCAAGAGTGCATCGACGAATTCTATGCTCTTGCTATGCTAGAGCTAGTACAAGATGAGTTCGCATAGGAAAGGGAGATATCAATGTTAGTTTCTTCAAAGTTGCCTAGGTACGAGGGATCGGATGCAGATTTTTTCGCACTTCTAACGAAAATCGTTTTTTGCACGGGATTTACGCGTGCTGTGGTAGAGAAGTATTGGTCGGGTTTTGAGGAGGCATTCTTACAATTCGAACTTGATCGTGTAGCGGAGTTTGATGAGTTGATCGTTGAAAAATTAGTGAGCCGTGATTCACATATCATTAAAAACGCTCGTAAAGTACGTGCCACCGTGGAAAATGCAAGAGTGTGTCTACAGCTTCGGGAACATGAGATCACCTTAGCGCATTTTGCCAATCAAGTTTTAGTACAAGGGCACAAGGATGGTAGCAAAGTTCTTCAAAAGACATTTCATTTGATTGGAGAGAGTGCTTCAAAGGTACTCTTTATGGAGTTGTTAAACAGATCTGATACGGAAGTGGAAAGGTGTCATAATTAATGTTGTACAGTTTTCCTGCCCCGTGTATGATCATAGATGAAGCGGGGAGGAAGGAACTTGTTGGGGTACGTACGGCGATTGGCGATGGTGTTTGCCATGATGATGGTTTTTTTTACTGAATGGGGAGTTTACTTACCTACGACGCAAGTCGTTCATGCCACATCGAAACCTAATGAGTCTTTGAGTCAGGATGTGATTTCGAAGGTTCCTTCATCACAAAGTGGTCTGACTTTAGCGCCCATGCATGCACAAGCACAGATGCTGGTTATTGCCGTTGCATTTAAAAATCAACATCAGGAAGAAAGTTTGCGAACGATTCAATCGCTTTACTTTGGCAGGACGAATTCCGTTGCCTCCTATTACCGTCAAGTTTCCTATGGACAGTTTGACTTACAAGGTAACGTTGTGGGGGATCCCTTACATAGTGGACGATTTCTCAATTTGCCACACACAGAATCGTACTATGCAGGACTCGATAATGGTTCAGGAAGCCCTTATCCCAATGATGATGATGGTATCGTTAATGACGCGATTCGTTTATTGCGTCAGAACGGATTTAATTTTCAACCGTATGTTGCAAATGGTCAGATTCCTTATCTTTCTTTAGTATTTACCGGATATGGTGCTGATGTTGAGGCAACGGATACCTCACTCGTTTGGCCAGTAGAAAGCACGCTAGGCAAGTCGATTCGCGTACCATATATGCCGACAGTGCGCACGGGTAAGCAAGGTCAACGCAAAACCGCCATGGCGTATGCGTTGCTATCTAATTATGATTTGGTGCCGGAGTTGGCTGATCAATCGGGTGCACCTTCGACGATTGGTGTCTATGCGCATGAGTTTGGGCATCTTCTTGGGCTTGATGATTTGTATGACACATCATCGTCAGATCAAGTAGGGCAAGGCGATGGTCCATGGTCGATCATGGCGCAAGGGAATTGGAATGGCAATCCGCAAGGTGCACAGCCAGCAGAATTAGACCCATTGTCCCGGATCTTGCTCGGTTGGGTCAAACCGATTGTTATCCATGAGAGCATTACCGGATTACCGATACAACCGATCGAAACCAGTCCCGTGGTGTATGCGCTGATGCCTTCAGGAACGCAAAAGGACTACTTTTTGCTGGATAATGTAGAGCCCATTTCTGATGATGCAGCGTTGCCGAGTTTTGGTTTACTCATTTGGCATATTGATGGTAACATGGCGATGTTTTCAAGTTCCGATTGGATTAATAATGTGCTTAATTCGCCGTCACAAAATAAGACACATCATTATGACGTCATGATCGAAGAAGCAAATGGATCGAAGGATTTGCAGTCTTCATCAGGCGACAGCTCACAAGGCGCGGATACCTATCCAACGCTTGCAAATAACCGGTTCACGGCAACGAGCAAACCTAACAATTTATTGTGGGATGGGCAAAGTATCGGCATCAATTTGACGAATATCAGCGTAAATTCGGCGAAAGTTGTCTCCCTTGACGTCGAAGACAGACAATCTGGTGCATCGCTTGTGATACCTCGTCCGAACAAGAATCTAAGCGTACTGCGGACGCAAAAGGTTACGTTGCATGCTTTGTATACTGAGGGTGGGCATACGGTGGATATTTCTCATGAAGGTGTCTTTTCTGTCCTGGAAGGTGGTGCCGTGTTGCACGGAAATACCGCTACGTTTACCGAGGACGGTACAGTTATCATCTCGGTTTTTGCCAAACACCTTACCTCGCTTATCTACTTGCATGTGACGGGTTAGATTTCAGAATACTACAATGGAAGTGTTGCTACTTGACAGAACGTCTGCAAAAAATGGCACAACGTATGCTTGTCCGTGGACTGACACATATGATTCTTGCGCCAGGTGCGAGTTTTGAATATGTTACGGGAAAGCACATTCACAAAAGCGAGCGCCTTACCTTATTAGGTATGACTCAAGATGGCACTATGGCCTTGATTGTCCCTTTATTGGAAGAGGAAACTTATCGTGATCATGATGAGTGGAGTATATTCACATTTCAAGACGAAGACGGATACGAGATAGCAAGAGATAATTTCGTCCGTTTTTTGAACCTCACTCAAAGTAGCAAGATCGGTATCGAACACGATCAATTGCGTTTGTTTGAAGCGGATGCCTTGCGTGGTGTCGCTCAAGGTTTTACGACAGCTGATGATCTGGTGATGGGTTTGCGCTTGATCAAAGATGAGACAGAAATCAACGCGATTGAGCGTGCGGCTGGCATTGTGGATCAAGCGTTGCAAGATATGTTGCCAATCCTTAAGGCGGGTATGGCTGAAGTGGAGGTTGCTGCAGAATTAGAGTATCGCATGAGACGCCTTGGTTCAGCAGGTGTACCATTTTCGACGATCGTTTGCGCCGGGGAACGTGCGGCTTTGCCTCATGGGGAACCCTCTGACCGCAGGATTCGTGAGGGGGAACTCGTTGTTCTTGATTACGGTGCTATGGTTCATGGCTACAGTGCTGACACGACGCGAACACTTTCTTTCGGTGATCCGGGCCAAGAAGCCCATCATGTCTATGAAACGGTAAAAAAGGCACAAGCCATGGCCTTGTCGATCATTCGTTCAGGCATTACTGCGCAAGAGGTGGATAGGGCAGCGCGTGACATTATTGAAGATGCTGGTTTTGGACCCTATTTTACGCACCGTACAGGACATGGATTGGGACTTGATGTGCATGAATTTCCTAGCATTATGAGAGGCAATGATCTGCGCTTGGAACCTGGCATGGTGTTTACTGTGGAGCCGGGCATTTATGTACCTTCACAATTGGGTGTGCGTATCGAGGATGATGTGGTGGTCACCTCAGACGGGGTACGCATCTTGACACAGTTTACTAAGGAATTGATCATTATATAAATTTCTACTTTTTCGTAAGGGGGCACACGGATGGATCGTCGAGAACGCTTAGTACAATTGCTTCACCAAAGCGATCATCCGATTACGGGAACTGATCTGGCGCACCAGTTTGGCGTGACTCGCCAAGTTATCGTCAAGGATATCGCTGTATTGCGTGCGAAAGGATTTTCTATTGTGGCCACGCCCCAAGGATACTTCGAACAAAAGAAGCTTGCT
>JAKACU010000050.1 GCA_021821185.1 Bacillota bacterium | reverse complement strand
CGCCTGTTGTTACGGTTGATCAAGATCACTCACGCATGACCGCTCGCTTTAAGAGAAAAGAGTCGGCGCCTTTACAAGCTGATCCTATTGAGATGACAATCGTACAAGATGCAGGGCATGATGAGCACCGAACGGATGCAGGTTCTTTGCCGCGAGAAGGTGTTGCAATGCGTCCGTATCGACTTCCTGATTTTCGCTTATTGGATCGCTCTATGCAGCGAAAAGGGGATAGTTCGGCGTTGCAAAGAGATCTGCAAATGAATGCAAAAAAACTTGCTGACACGTTTGAAAGCTTTGGCGTGCAGGTAAAAGTCCTTGGATTCAGCCGTGGTCCGACGGTCACTCGCTACGAAATTCAACCTGCCGTTGGCGTCAAAGTATCGCGTATTTTAAGTTTATCGGATGATTTGGCACTGGCCCTGGCTGCGCGCGATATTCGCATTGAAGCGCCGATTCTTGGCAAATCGGCAATCGGCATTGAAGTTCCTAACAAGGAAATTGCTGTCGTATCATTTCGTGAAGTGTTAGAGACAGAGACATTTGCAAAAGCGACAAGTCCATTATCTTTTGCGTTGGGCAAAGATATCGCTGGTAACACCATTCTTGGTGATTTGGCTAAAATGCCGCACGTATTAGTGGCTGGCGCCACAGGGTCAGGTAAAAGCGTTTGTATTAATGGAATTATCGTGAGTATCTTGTTTCGCGCAAAACCCGACGAAGTAAAATTTATCATGATTGATCCCAAGATGGTGGAACTTGGCGTCTATAATGACATTCCCCATTTGTTTGCACCCGTGGTGACGGATGCACGGCGTGCGGCGGCAGCATTACGCAAAGTCGTAGCCGAAATGGAACATCGATATGAACTCTTTCACAAAGCGAAAGTTAGGGATCTTGAACGCTATAATCTTTACGCTGCAAGAGAAGGAAAACCCTTCTTGCCCTTAATGGTCGTTATTATTGATGAATTGGCAGACTTGATGATGGTAGCACCTGGCGACGTCGAGGATGCGATCTGCCGCTTAGCGCAAATGGCGAGAGCTGCTGGCATCCATTTGGTTATTGCAACGCAGCGTCCGTCTGTTGACGTCATTACGGGTTTGATCAAAGCTAACGTGCCTTCGCGAATTGCCTTTTCCGTATCGTCTGGGGTGGACTCTCGTACGATCCTCGATTCATCTGGGGCAGAAAAATTGCTCGGTAGAGGGGACATGCTCTATCTGCCGGTTGGAGCAAGTAAACCGATTCGTTTGCAAGGTGCATTTCTGTCTGAAATAGAGATTGAAAAACTTGTTGATTTTATTAAAAATCAACAAGGCGCATCCTATCAAGAAGACTTTAGTCTTGTCGATGAAAAGACGGCACGTACCGATAATCTTGACCCGTTATTTGAAGAAGCTGTGAAGCTAGTCGTAGAGTCGGAACAGGCCTCTGTGTCATATCTGCAACGGCGCTTAAAAGTGGGGTATTCACGAGCTGCACGCATAGTCGATTCGCTTGAGGAACTTGGTATTGTGGGACCTTTTGAAAATAGCAAACCTCGCGAAGTTTTGATGACGCGAGAAGAATGGTTGGAACGTTCGGATTCGTTGTAAGTATTACTTGTTTGGGACATGTTTTCTCTCGCCCTTGCGTATGCATACCAAAGGAAGGTTACAGGACGAGGAGGGACGTGCGTGAAACGGATAACCGTAAAAGTGTTATCACTTGGAATTTTGTGTCTTGTTTTACTGATTGGTTTACCCTACCAAACTGTGAAAAAAATATCTGCACAGGCAACAACGGAGCATGTGATTACTAATAATCAACAAAAATTGCTTACGCAAACAATAGCTACGTTTGCACCGCAGGTCGATGAATTGTACTTTTCTATGAATCGTGATGGGGGAATTTCGATCAATGCAACGGCAACGCTAAGCGGGTATAAATTATCCTATGCCTTAGCCGCTGATGTAGCAGATCGTTATTTATATGGAGTTTACCATGAGTTGCCTTTTGTAAAAGTGGATTTTGCCGGACTTTATGTGCGCTATGAAGGAAGATATGTAATGGCTGTTGGGCTTGGAAGACATGCGGAACAGCGCTTATCGGTCCGAGTATTTGCCCCGGACCGAGGCATTGCTGTTTTTCAAGCTGTAGGGGATATGAATAATACAACCTCGGCATTAATCGATCAAGCGTACGCAGAATATAAAGTGTCCTAGGAACGTCACTGACTGCGTCGTTCTGTCCCAGCAATATAGGCTTGCATAAACCCGACACCCTCTTCACGAAGCCGTCGCATCATCTCGCGTAAGATAGGATGATGCCCGGTTAAGAGAAGGGTTTCTGCAATCGTATGTGTAGTAAATGGTTGATTTAGGCTGTCTGTAACGCGAGTGTCGTTGACCAAGTGATCAAGCCATTCGTCTGAATAATGTTGACCTCGTAAATCTCGATAGGCTGCGCGGTATAGATCCTTAACTCCAAAGGGTAATCCAACAGTTTTCAAGTAAAAATCTAGTTGGTAAAGGGCTTGGGCTACAGAACGGTGATCCTGTTTTCCGATCATGGTTAGACACCTCATGTTTATTTGCTCCCGTTTATTATGCGTTTTTACAATCAATCTAGCAAGTTTTTCGTTACTTTTCATTGATGAAAAGCTTTCCCGTAAATATTTGCCTACATCATCCTTCATGGTACAATGAACACGATGTAGATCATGGGAGAGTTGCAATGGTATGAATAAACTGCAAAAAAGTCTTTTGTGGAGCGCCTTTGGGCTGACTTTGGGACTTACAGGCTGTGGCTTTACCGATGTCACGTCGCTAAACGCAAGTGTTGTGAAAACAGGAATTTTATTTGTTGCTTCGAATGCCGTCTCGCGTTCGTCCGCTGTACAGACGGTTCTGCAGAATCCACCACTGGGCGTGAGTGTTGCGACGGTCACGGCACCTAGCACGTTTCACGGATATGAAACGATGCTTCGTCAATTTCCTGCCAGTATTGTGGCAATCGATGGAGCCCCGGTGAGCTATGTGCAGCGTTTGGCAAGTCAACATCTGAACGTGCATTTTCTTGCATGGGCACAAGCTTCGGTACCATCGACGCCATTGGCTAACGTAACATGGATAGAACCACAGGCAACATCGTCATCGGCTTTTTTGGCGGGCTATGTTGCGGGTGGACTGTCTCAGGGAACGAAAGGCATCCAGGTTATCGATGGCATATCTTCGCCGAGCCAGTCACATCTGAGTCTCGTTTCCTCCGTGATCTCTGGAATTCATGCGGCATTTTCAAACAGCCCAGTAGCCGTGCAAACGATCACCTCTACAAGTGGTGCTGTGGCTTTATCAAGCACAAACCAAATGGATGCCCTCGTTGTTTGGGGTGATGTACCATCTTCAGCTATGTCTGCTATCCTTCATAGTGGATTACCAGTCATTGACTTGACTGACCGCTTGGCATTGCAAAATGGACCGCAAGTTATGCTGCGATTATCGCATGCATCGGTTGTAGCACAAGGTTTAGGTGCGATTTTTAGGCAAAGTAAATCGGGTGCACCTTGGCAACAGACATGGATGGTGGCTATGCCTGCCAGTTTTGTCTTGCAGGGATATACGGGCTGGCCTGACTTGCACGGTCTTGTGCAAGTGGCGACATTGCTAAAACGCAAGTTACTCTCACCAAATATGTTTTATTTAACCGCACCGACGATAAAGCAAGCGAAAAAGTTAGGGTTGCCGATGAAGGTGTCCACTGTGCGGGGAGCCACCTATAGCAACTCAACCGTTTACGGCAATGTCACGGCAACCTTATCTGCCAACTTGCCATAAATGAGGAGTGGTCGTCACGGAAGAATGGTATTTCGAATACTCCATTGATAGAGACAGGATTGGATTGCTCGGCGATGTGGCCTCGGTACTTGGTATGTTATCGATCAATATCACGAAACTAAGCGGCGTTGAAGATCGTACGCGTGGTTTTTTATTGCAGACAGATGATCCAACACGTATCGAATCGTTGCGAATCTTACTGCAAAATGTGGACAATATCCGAGTTACGGCGTTGCGCAAACCAACCTTGTTGGATCATTTGGCATTGCGCCATGGCAGACTGATTGACAACGGTCAAGGTGACGATAATACGTATCGTTTTACACGCGATGCTTTGGGCGTGTTGGTTGATTTTATGGGGGAACATCTTAAAGCGCCAGGACATCAGGTCATGGGGATACGCGGCATGCCACGTGTCGGTAAGACGGAGTCTATTGTGGCGGCAAGCGTCTATGCAGGTAAGAGATGGACATTCTTATCATCTACTTTACTGAAACAAACGTTACGGACGGACCTTGATGAAGAAGAGTTTACAGCAGATAATCATGTGTATATTATTGATGGCATTGTGTCGACAATGAGAGGCAACGAAGATCATATGCGTCTTATTCGAAAGATTTTGCGACTTGATGCGCCAAAAGTGATTGAACACCCTGATTTATTTGTACATAACACCGAATATGGGTGGAAAACGTTTGATCGGATTATCGAATTGCGAAACCAACCTGATGAAAAGATCTCCTATGCCGGTTTGCTTCGCAATATATGATGAGGATGGTGTTTAGCCTGTGAATGGATCGGGTATGCAAGGAGGTACCGATGGCTATTCGCAACGGATTCAGGAATTAGGCACATTGCTTCGTACAACGAGAGAAGCTAAGGGTATTGCTTTGGCAGATGCTGTTGAAGCAACGAAAGTAAGAAGTCGCTATCTTTTGGCGCTCGAACAAGGCAACCTGTCGATTTTGCCAGGCGCCGTCTATACTCGTGGGTTTGTACGTTGCTATGCAGATTACCTTGGTTTGGATGGAATGCAGACTGTTAACGCGTATCTTGGCTCGCATCATGAGGAGGAGACAGACACAGATAAAGTAGCTCCGTCGAAGCCTGCTTTGACAAGTAGGCCGTCGCAATCGTCTGCGGGACCCCGTCAGCCCATGGCTCAGCTTCAAGAAGTTAAAAAGAGACCGATGCGTTCCATGAAAGTATCCAATACATCGTATACGCCACGCGCCTTGGGTGTGACTGCTATTATTGTGGTGGTTTTTGCTGTAGCCGTTAGCGTCTACGCTATGGTATCGAAGCATGATGTGCAAAAAAACGCATCGCATGTAAAAACAGGGTCTACGACAAGCAATCAGAAACTACCCACTGTTACGGTAACGACAACAGGGAACAAGGGTCATAGTAAGAGTCAACCCACACATGTCGTCACGCATACCACGCCATCAACAACGATTGTGAAGCAAAGCAGTGCTGGGAGTGTCACCACGTATCAAGTGCAAACGACACGACCTCTCATGGTCGTGCATGTTGGAGACATAAACGGTCGTTCATGGATGCAGATTACCGCAGATGGTAAGCCAATCGTTCCAAGCCTTATCTTAAATAGTGGACAAAGTCGAACATGGACCGCTAAGTCTTCGATGAAAGTATTTCTTGGTGCTAACGAGTATGTACACATGACCATAAATGGTACGCCGATACCAGTCGCTAAAGTTTCGGGTGCATTTACTTATGTATTTACGAAAAAATAGATTGATAGGGTAAGAGGAGGGCACAACGATGGCAAAGGACGCTTCATTTGATATCGTTTCGGAAAGCGATCTACAAGAAGTTGGCAACGCAGTACATCAGGCACAAAAGGAATTGGAAAATCGGTTCGATTTTAAAGGCAGTAAAAGTTCATTGACGTTAAATGAGGATAAAATTATCGTCGTTGGCGATGACGAATACAAACTAGATGCTGTTTTAGATGTTTTGCAAACAAAATTGGTGCGTCGTGAAGTTTCCTTAAAATTTTTAGACTACGGCAAAGTAGAACCGGCTTCAGGGGGAACTGTGCGCCAAGTTGTTCACATCAAGCAGGGCTTGGATCAGGACGTTGCAAAATCGATCGTCAAAGCGATCAAAGATAGTAAGATCAAAGTACAAGCTTCCATTCAAGGTGATCAAGTGCGAGTTAGTGGGAAAAACAAAGATGATTTGCAGGCTGTGATTCAACATATCAAAGCGATCGACTTTCCTGTGGAATTGCAATTTTCAAATTATCGCTAACTATGTAGTACTGCAGCGTATAGTCAGATTTTTGACACAAGGTGGATTCTCCGGTATACTTCATAAGTACATCATGGGTGGCGGATCGTCTCCGCTCCATTTTTTTGCCCTTTGTGTGGAAAGGTGATCAAGAATGACCCGAAGCGTAGCATTTGTAACTTTAGGATGTGAAAAAAACAGCGTTGATTCTGAGGTTATGATGGGCCTTGTGGCAAAAAAAGGCTACAACGTGACAGAAGATCCTCAAGATGCCGACGTCATTATTGTCAATACGTGCGCTTTTATTGATGCTGCCAAGGAAGAATCGGTGTCAACGATTTTATCTATGGCTGACCTGAAAGCAATGGGTAAAAAATTGGTTGTCGCAGGCTGTATGGCGCAACGTTATGCGGATCAATTGTTAGAAGAGATTCCGGAAATTGATGGCTTGGTGGGTACAGGGGAATTCGCTCGTGTCAATGAAGTTATCGATCGCATGGCACAAGGAGAACGCCCTGTGTTTGTTGGTAACCCAGCTTATATCTACGATGAATTTACGCCACGTCAGGTGGCTTTTGACAGTGCATCCGCCTATATCAAGATCGCTGAGGGCTGTGATCATCAGTGTACATTTTGCGTCATTCCCCAGATGCGAGGTGCTTTTCGATCCCGTCCTATTGAAAGTATTGTCGCAGAGGCAACGCGATTAGCCGCGCAAGGCGTTAAAGAGATTAATTTGATTGCGCAAGATACGACCCATTATGGCTTAGATGTCTATAGGAAAAGAAGTCTTGCAGCGCTTTTGCGCGCGTTAAACGATGTCGATGGTATCGAATGGATTCGGTTGCATTATGCCTATCCTGGATCATTTGATGAGGAACTCATCGCGGCTTTCCGCGATCTGAACAAAGTTGTCAAGTACATTGACATGCCACTACAACATTCTGAAGATCATATTTTGCGTGCTATGCAACGTCCTGGCCGTCAACAACACATCCGATCTCTCGTACAACGTATTCGTGATGAAGTGCCTGGTGTAGTATTTCGATCTTCGTTTATTGTGGGATTTCCTGGTGAAACGCAAGAGGATTTTACACATCTGAAGACATTTGTTCAGGAATTAGCTTTTGATCATGTGGGTGTTTTCACCTACTCGCCGGAGGACACGGCACCGTCATCTCAATTTGCTGATCAAGTTGATGATGCGACAAAGGAACGGCGAGCTAGTGAATTGATGGAAGTGGCACGTGTTGTAGCAGCTAAGCGCATGGAACGATTTATCGGTCATGTCGTTCCTGTCTTGATTGACAAAGCTGATACAGAAGAAGCTGGACAGTTTGTTGGTCGTACCGCTTTTGATGCGAAAGAAATCGATGGTGTAGTATACATTAAGGGCACAAACCTTGCCATTGGCAGTATCGTTTCTGTGCGCATTAGCCACTCGCTTGATTTTGATCTTGTGGGGGAGGTCGTTTAGGTGAATCTGCCTAACCGGATCACCTTGGCTCGTATCATTGCGATGCCTGTTGTCGTGTTTTTTCAACTTGCTCCGTTACATGGATTTGATCACCACGTAGGCAATCTTGATTTGACACTGCGGGACTTGATCGCGACGATACTTTTTCTTGTAGCCACATTGTCTGACGGCATTGATGGTTATATCGCGCGAAAGTATCACTTGATCACGAATTTTGGTAAGTTTATCGATCCCTTGGCGGACAAGTTGTTGATCTGTGCTGTGCTGATTGGTCTTGTTGATGTTCATCGTGTTGCGTCATGGATTGTCATACTTATCATCAGTAGAGAGTTTGCCGTAACAGGACTGCGGTTAGTGGCTGCAGATGATGGTGTGGTTATTGCAGCAGGGTCGCTTGGCAAGTGGAAGACGCGCTTGCAAGTCGTCGCTATTACAGCGCTTATGCTCAATAATTTTCCGTTTTCCTACATTCATGTTCCGTTTGCTATGATCATGATCTATGTAGCTGCATTGATGACGGCCGTCAGTGGCATTGATTATTTTATACGCAACTGGAAGATTATTGATTACTCTCGCTAAGGATCGGTGGAATGTCTGTGAATGCGGAATTGATCGCCGTTGGCACGGAAATTGTACTTGGTCAGATTGACAATACGCACGCACGGTTTTTGTCCTTAGACTTAGCTGCTATGGGCGTTGGTGTCTACTTTCACACCGCGGTTGGTGATAATGAAAAGCGTATTATCGACGCCTTGCATCTTGCGATGTCGCGCTCGGATATTATTATCGTAACAGGGGGCCTTGGTCCGACTGGAGATGATGTAACGAGAACTTGCGTAGCGCAGGCTTTGGGAATGCCTCTAACATTTGACGAAGCGGCTTTCTCCTCGTATGTATTGCCTTACTTTACACGTTTGTCACGGACACCTTCTGAGATTCAAAAGTCGCAAGCGTTGCGAATTGGACAAAGTACGTTTTTGCCCAATCCACGTGGCACGGCTCCAGGACAATATGTTGTTCATGAGGGCAAGCATATTTTTTTATTGCCAGGTCCACCGCTTGAGATGCGTCCCATGTATAAGGAACAGGTTCGTCCAAGGTTGCTTGCGCTTGCTGGGCAAGCGATCATTGAAAGCCGTGTGATACGTTTTTTCGGTATTGGTGAAGCCGATATGGAGTCATATGTAAAGGATCTGTTGAGTCAACAATCCAATCCGACGATTGCTCCGCTTGCTGGCGAAGGAGAAGTTTTGCTTCGTGTCACCGCTAAGGCTGGGAGTTTGAGTGCAGCTGATGAGCTTATTTTACCCGTGCAACAGGCTATTTTGGATCGACTCGGAGACTATGTCTATGGGTTTGATGAAGATTCTATTGCTTCAGTGACGCAACAAAAATTGCTTGACAAAGGTTTCACGGTAGCGATGGCGGAAAGTTGTACCGGTGGATTATTGACATCGATGCTTGTTGATCTTCCCGGAAGTTCTGGTTGTTTACGCGGGTCTGTTGTGGCTTATGCTAATGAGTGTAAACAATCCGTTTTAGGCGTTTTAGCACAGGATTTGGAAAAGTATGGGGCGGTTAGCGAAGTTGTTGCTAAAACGATGGCCGAAGGTGTGCGGACCCGATTTGGCAGTGATTTTGGTTTGTCCGTTACTGGCATCGCTGGCCCTGATGGGGGAACTGAGGATAAGTCGGTCGGTCTGGTCTATATCGGCTTGGCAGATCATTCTGGTTCTCGTGTCATCTCTCGTGTATTCAATGGTGATCGTACACAAGTTCGCCTGCGCGCGGCTAAAACAGCATTGCATTGGTTATGGAAAAGTGTTTAAAGAATGAATCGAGGGTGATTGAATGACGTCGTTTTTAGAATTTGGATTAAGCAAAAAAGTGCAAGAAGCTATTGATCAGATGGGTTATGAAGAACCATCACCGATTCAAACTACCTGTATTCCCTTGATCGTTGAAGGTAAAGATGTGATTGGTCAAGCGCAAACAGGTACTGGTAAGACAGCCGCCTTTGGTATTCCACTTGTTGAAAAAGCTGGTACCGGTCGGCATGTGCAATCGATCATTTTGTTGCCAACGCGGGAATTAGCTATCCAAGTAGCTGGTGAACTCCGTAAAATTGCCAAGTTTAAACGTGTTCGCACTTTGCCTATTTATGGTGGTCAGTCGATTGGTCATCAGATTAGGGCCCTAGAACAAGGTGTGCAAATTGTAATTGGAACACCAGGGCGGGTACTTGATCATTTGCGTCGTGGTACGTTAAAACTGGATAAAGTTCAAACCGTTGTCCTTGATGAAGCGGATGAAATGCTTGACATGGGTTTTATCGAAGACATTGAGTCGATCCTTCAAGCGACACCTGTGGAACGTCAAACCTTGTTGTTCTCAGCGACCATTCCTTCGGAAGTTCGCCGTTTAGCGACACGCTACATGAGGCAGCCAGAACATGTGCAAATGGCAAAAAATGAAATGACTGTTCCTTTGATTGATCAGGTCTTTTATAAAGTCCTTGATCGTACAAAGCTTGAAAGCATCTGCCGTATTATTGATAGCGAAGATGTCACGCTTGGCATTATCTTTTGCCGCACTAAACGTGGCGTGGACGAATTGACTGAAGCCCTGATCGCACGCGGTTATCTTGCCGATGGCCTGCATGGTGATCTGAGTCAGGCGCAACGCGATCGAGTCATGAAAAGGTTTCGCCAAGGTGAAATTGAGTTACTCGTCGCCACAGATGTTGCGGCGCGTGGAATTGACGTTGGCAATGTCACGCACGTTGTCAACTATGATATGCCGCAAGATACGGAATCATACGTTCACCGCATCGGCCGTACCGGTCGAGCTGGTAAACGTGGCCTGGCTATTACCCTCGTGACGCCTCGTGAGTTTAAGTTATTAAAGCAAGTGCAGCGTGAAACAAAAGCGACAATAGAAGGTCGCGAAGTGCCGTCTCTTGAAGATGTTGCGGAACGTCAAGCTGAACTTTGGCGCGAACGTTTGCAAGCAACGGTTCAAGAAGGTGGATTGGGTCATTATAAGGCGATATTAGGTAACCTTATTGATGAGTTGGATCCAATTGATCTTGCTGCTGCGGCCATCAAACTGGCTTCCGCTGGTGAATTGGAAACCGAATCTGCGGATACGTATGATTTTGGCGAAACAGGCGGAGCACCTGGCATGGTTCGGTTTTTCGTCAACATCGGTCGCAGTGCAAGAATGTCGCCTAGCGATCTGGTACGTGCCATTTCGGAGGAATCTGGCATTCCTACGAATGCTGTTGGCAAGATTGATATCTTTGACAAATTTACCTTTGTGGAAGTGGCTGAAGAATCGGCACCGTTTGTGTTTGAAGCACTTCGTCAAGCTCGTATCAATGGCACGCGGGTCAATCTTGAACCTGCACGTCCACGAGGTCCCGCTCCAAGACGTTAAGCTAAGATTTCAATAGGAAATGTTTTTAAAAGAGTCCTCGCTTTTTGCGGAGGCTCTTTTTTATTGGAGATAAATTTGCCGTTTACGAACAAATGTTTGTGTTTTTGCGTGCTTGTCTGTACAATGTTTACTAGGTTGTTGTCGTAGAGAGGATGGATGATTGTGGCAGATCGTAAGACTGCGTTAGATCTAGCGTTAAAGCAGATTGAGAAGCAATTTGGTAAGGGATCAATCATGAAGTTGGGTGAGGCAGGGGCCTCGATGAATGTGGAGACTGTATCATCGGGATCGCTTGCTCTTGACATTGCTCTTGGTGTTGGTGGTTATCCAAAAGGGCGCGTTATTGAAATTTATGGCCCTGAATCCTCAGGTAAAACGACCGTCGCCTTACATGCTATAGCACAGGTGCAACGTCTTGGCGGACAGGCGGCATTTATCGATGCAGAACATGCGTTAGACCCCTTATATGCTCAAAAACTAGGCGTTAATATCGATGAACTATTGATATCACAACCTGATACTGGTGAGCAGGCACTGGAGATTGCCGAAGCATTAGTGCGTAGTGGCGCTGTTGATATTATCGTTATTGACTCGGTTGCAGCTCTTGTGCCAAAAGCTGAGATTGAAGGCGACATGGGCGACTCTCATGTGGGTTTGCACGCTCGATTGATGTCCCAAGCGTTACGCAAACTCAGTGGTGCTATTAATAAGTCGCGAACACTCACAATTTTTATCAATCAGATTCGTGAAAAAGTCGGGGTTATGTTTGGTAATCCAGAGACTACCACGGGTGGGCGCGCTCTCAAATTTTATGCGTCAGTACGTCTCGAAGTTCGGCGTGCTGAGGCACTTAAGCAAGGCAATGATCTGATTGGTCACCGTACCAAGATCAAAGTGGTGAAAAATAAAGTGGCACCGCCATTTAAACAGGCAGAAGTCGATATTATGTTTGGCGAAGGAATTTCTCGTGAAGGCAGTATCGTTGATTTAGGATCTGATCTCGATGTGATTCAAAAAAGCGGTGCATGGTATTCTTTTGGGGACGAACGGTTAGGACAGGGCAAGGAAAATGCTAAACAGTATCTTAAAGAACATCCTCAAACGGCATTAATTATCGAGACGAAGATTCGTGAACTTGCTGTTACTTCACCGACAGCTCCGCTAGGTGCCCCGCCTGTTGCGATCGCTGAAGATGACGAGGATTTTGATTTTGATGAATAGTTCTAAAGGACTGCAAGACGATGGATGCTGAAGTGCAAGAAGTTGCTTTGACGTATCTTGATGCGCGGGCTTGTAGTCTAAAGGAACTTGAACGTTATTTATTGCGCAAGTTTCCTCTTAAAAAGGATGCTGTGATGCTCGTCGTGATGTGGTGTAAGGCGCAAGGTTTTATCGATGACATCGCGTACGCGACACGCATAGCTAATTCCTTTGGGGAAGGTAAAAAAGGCAGTCGCAAGATGCTTATTGGCAACCTAACCAAAAAGGGATTTGCTCGTAGCGATATTGCGCGTGTGATGGATCAAGTGGCTATCGACGAACATGAGCCCGCCTATCGCACGGCTGCAAAAAAACTCATGCAGATTGATAACAAACTGCAACGAGATATCGCCCAAGGTAAACTGCAATTATCACAGCGACAAGTGCTTCTTGTACGAAAACAACGTTTGATCGGCTTTTTAGCACGACAGGGATACGATCATCAGACCATAGAAACGGTGATATCGAATCTTTTGCAGACGAATTCCTTGGATGAATGATCTTGGTTGACAGGGATTGGAATACAACATATAATTTAAATTGCGTATGTCTGCTGTCGAATTTTGTGTTGCGGATGTTGCATCTGAACACAAGTTGTAAACTCAGAATGTTAAGCGGCGTCCTTGCTCAATGATTGAGCCAGGAGGCGTGATAAAAGATGAGTTCGATAGAAATCATCATCGTAGTCAGCCTCGTGATTTTGCTAATTGCTGGAGGGATTGTTGTTTGGATAGTGTTGCGCAGCAGAGCTGTCGACATGTCGCTATCCATGGCTCGAGCACAAGCCGAACAGATTGTTGAATCTGCGCGTCGCGAGGCAGAAGGAAAAATTAAAGAGGCAGTGCTTGAAGCAAAGGAAGAGGCGCACCGCATTCGCAGTGATGCGGAGCGGGATTTGCGAGAACGGCGAGCAGAGATTCAGCGTCTAGAGCGTAGGATCTTGCAAAAGGAAGAGAGCCTTGATCGCAAGATGGAAGCTATCGAACGACGAAGCGAAGCATTATCTGCACAGGAACAGACCATCGCGGATTTACATGAACAAGCGCAAGAGATTGTTCGCCGCAGGTCTTCCGAGCTTGAGCATTTGTCTTCACTGACGCGTGAGGATGCGCGAGAGTTGTTGTTAAGTCAAGTCGAGGCAGAATGTAAGCATGATGCCGCGATCATGATGAAAGAAATTGAACAGCAAGCCAAAGATGATGCGGAACGTAAGGCCAAGGAGATTATTGCAACTGCGATTCAACGCTGTGCTGCGGATCATGTCGCAGAGACAACAGTGTCTGTTGTATCGTTACCAAGCGATGAGATGAAAGGTCGGATTATTGGGCGTGAAGGCCGTAATATCCGAACCCTTGAAACGTTAACGGGCGTTGATTTGATTATCGATGATACACCTGAAGCGGTAATTCTTTCTGGTTTTGATCCAATTCGGCGAGAAATTGCTCGAATTGCTCTGGAGAAACTTGTGGCTGATGGTCGGATTCATCCGGCTAGAATTGAAGAAATGGTGGAAAAGGCGCGTCGAGAAGTGGATGATCGGGTGCGCGAAGAAGGCGAACAAGCGGTTTTTGAGACGGGATTACACGGTATTCACCCGGACCTTGTTAAGATCTTGGGGCGATTGAAGTATCGTACCAGTTATGGACAAAATGTATTGAAACATTCGATTGAGGTTTCCCATTTGGCTGGGCTTATGGCAGCCGAATTGGGTTTGGACGTTAATTTGGCAAAACGTGGCGGATTGCTGCATGATGTTGGTAAAGCAATCACGCATGAGGTCGAAGGTTCCCATGTCGAGATTGGGGTGGATCTCGCCAGAAAATATAAGGAACACCCCATTGTGATTAATGCAATTGGCGCACATCATGGTGACATCGAAT
>JAKACU010000196.1 GCA_021821185.1 Bacillota bacterium | reverse complement strand
CATTTTTTACTACAATATCGTGTACATCTCTTTGCCAATTATCTTTCCCTACTGTGCGCGCCCATACTTCATCAGGTTTAACCACAAATGGCTCAAAAAACTCATTGCAAGGCGTACCGCATAAAGCCATCTGCAATTCCGCCTCACCCACATTGGAAACGGCAAACGACGCACCTGCTGGCAGATAAAAAGCGGTGGCACGCCCTGCAAAGACACCATCTCGTTCGCCTTCAAACACGTGTCCCCCTACTTCTATACGTACCTTGCCTTTTAGCAAGGTGAGCACTTTTTCCTCACCCTGCGTTGTCCCTACATAATTTGTCAAAGGTTGTAATGTCAAGGTCCCAAATGTTAACAAATGCAACGTTCCATTATCTGCACCCACAATTTCACGATATCCATCTTGTTTTGCTGCACGAAGTAAAGTCATTGTTCATCATCCTCCTCATGAATTAATGGTTTAGTAAATTCTCGACTGCTTTCAATACCCCAAGCGCACGGATCTGCTCGATATCAAAAACAAGGTGTTGCGCAAAAGAGGGGAGTGTGTTTAAATCCTGACCCCATACTTCTTCAAGCGAGAGCAATGCTTTCACACTGGCTTCTAATCCTTCTTGCTTTTCTAAAGCCCACGCTTGTTGCACGAGTTGCACCGAAGTTGCATCATCACGAATAGCATAGGGCGAAGTGCCATCTTCGGCTAAATGAAAATACAACAGTTGTCCAGCAATCGCCATCGTAAGAAGTTTTGGCAACGTAGCAAAACGCTCGATATAATCCATGAAAGTCGGTAATAATCGGACCTTAACTTTAGAAAGTGCATTGAGTTGCAATGATGCAATTTCATGACGTAAGAGTGGGTTTGAAAACCGTTCCATCACAGCCGCTGCGAATGATTCGGCTTCTGCGAGTTCAACATGTTGTACTTGCAAAGCTTTATTTACTTCATCGTGCAACAAGTGCTGTACAAATGACCCAAGGACAGGATGTGTCACCGTTTCTCGTACCGTCTCAATTGCAGAAAGCGACGCAAGCCCCGCCAAGGACGTATGCGCTCCATTAAGAATACGCACCTTAATCAAACGAAAAGGTGCAACGTCTGGCTCATAGCGAACATTAAGCCCCAGGGAGCCAAAATCCCATTTGTCCTTTAATCGCGCATCCCCTTGAATGACCCATAGGTAAAATGGTTCGCGAATAATACCGAGCTTATCTTCATAAGTCATGTCATGCGTTGCTGGATCAAGTGTCGATGTCTGAAAGCCTGTCACGATACTATCAACAAGCGTATTGTAAAATCGATTGGATTCTTGCACCCACGCAACAAACTCCGAAGATAAATTCCAATTCGCAGCATGACGAAGTACAAGCTCACGCAAAATATCTCCGTTATTTTCGACAAGTTCACAAGGAACAATATCCAGTCCCATTTGGGCATCCCCAGCAAAAGCTTGGAATCGCTCGTAAAGATACGCCGTTAATTTGGCTGGGAATGATGCGTTACAATGCTCGTGATCGTAACCTTCCTCTAGGTAAGTCAGACCGGCTTCCGTCGTGTTTGATACGACGATGTCAATTTGTGGATTTCTCGCACATTGCAAAAATTGATCCCATTGTTGATACGGATCGATTGCTCGGGAAATCGATTGGATGATTTCCCGAGCATCACGCACTTTCCCATTCTCCATACCACGCAACCAAACTGTATACAAACCATCTTGATCATTGATTTCTTTAATTTTTGCAGCGCCTAGGGCGAGCGGTGTAGCTACTACAACACTACCCTTAAACTTACCATTTTTATTCAATTGATGAATCAGCCAATCAACAAAACCTCGTAGAAAATTACCTTCACCGATTTGCAGAACTCTTTCGGGATGTAGCTCTTGGGCTTGCTCCGGCATTTCTTGTTGCAACCATGAACGAGTTACTAACACATGGACACCTCCAAATTAGTATTATAGGGTTACTCCATCTTTAAATATGGCAATTTCACGGAACTCATTTTGTTCATTGTGCGTGCGGTACGTCCCTGAGGCCGTATCGAGAATCAAACGATATAGCTCTTCGGATAAATTGTTCATCGATTGTCCTTCCAAAAGCTGGCCAGCATCCACATCGATCCAGTGCGGTTTTTGCTCTGCAAGTGCCGTATTCGTTGAAATTTTTACCGTCGGCACAGCTCCACCTAGTGGTGTTCCACGTCCTGTGGAAAACAAGACGATATGGGCTCCTGATGCAATGAGCGCAGTCACCGATACCATGTCATTACCGGGGGCTTGCACCAAATTGAGCCCGGTCATGACAGATGGTTCTCCATAAAGAAGAACGTCCTGAACAATGCCATGTCCACCTTTTTGCGTACAACCTAACGACTTTTCCTCAAGGGTTGTGATACCGCCGTCTTTATTGCCAGGTGATGGATTCTCATAAATCACCTGATTGTGGCGAGCATAATAATCCTTAAAATCATTGATAAGATGGACCGTTTTCTCAAAGGTTTGTTCATCTTTTGCACGATTCATCAAGATCGTCTCAGCGCCAAACATTTCTGGAACTTCTGTCAAGAATGTCGTTGCGCCTTGCTTGATCAACAAATCTGAAACAGCACCGATCAACGGATTGGCTGTGATGCCTGAAAATCCATCCGATCCACCGCATTTGAGGCCAACTTTTAGTTTTGAAACGGGCACCTGTGTACGTTTAAAAGTTTTCGCATAATGAACCAATTGTGTGATTTTTTCGAGCCCTTCCTCGAATTCATCTTTTACACCTTGAACTTGTAAAAATTGTATGCGCTTATCAGAAATATCACCGAGAAACGGA
>JAKACU010000195.1 GCA_021821185.1 Bacillota bacterium | reverse complement strand
TTTTGGGCGCGCCGATTGTCGACATTACTGTGAGGAAGGATGATTACCATGTCGTTGATGTCACGTTTAAAGGATATCGTTCGGGCGAATCTGAATGATATCATTAGCAAGGCGGAGGATCCAGAGAAGAGTCTGAACCTGTATATTGACGATGCCTCTGAGTACCTTCGTGAATTTGCTGTGGAAGTGAATCGAATGGAAGCCGAACGAATTCTTATTGCGAACAAAATTCAGGCTTGCGAAGCTATGATTAAGGACTGGCACAGTAAAGCAAAGTTGGCGTTGCAACAAAACCATGAAGAGCTAGCAGAAAAAGCATTGGAGTCTGAACAAAAAGAGAAAACAAGGCTTGAACATTTACAAGCGGAATTGTCCGATGCTGAGCAGACATCCACACAAATGAAAGCACAGTATCAATTGTTGGAAGAGAAATTGGCGGAAGCTAAGGAGCGCCGGGATGATTTGGTCCGTCGTAACCGGCGGGCTGTCGCAGAGAGTCAGGCAGCGCACGCCGTCAGCAGTTTGAATCAAGAAAATCCGTTGTCCAAGTTTGATCGTATGCAAGAGAAAGTGGAACGCCGGGAGGCGGAAGCATCCGCATCGTTCCGTACGTTAACATCGTCCTTATCCTATCAAATGGATCAACTGAAAAAAGCAGAAGCAAAATCGCAAGTCAGTGAAGCTATGGCGAAACTCAAAGAAGAGATGGCGGCTAGCGCCAACGAATCGGCATAAAAGTCTACTATGAGGTGAGTCAAAAATGTGTGGCGGACATCGTCTGATCCACGGCGGATCCCATATAATGGTCGGAATTCCCTTTTCAGTACCGACGGAAAATCGCAATGTCTCGGCTATTGATGTTTTAAAAGAGCGTTTGGCTCGCGGGGAAATCGGTGTGGAGGAATATCAGCGCATACGGTCCGTCCTTGATCCTCAATATGCCGCGATGCACAGCCCTAATATCCGAAAACCTTCGACAGTGTAAAGGGTCGGCTGTGATCATGGCAAACGTGCGGTGGTTGTATGAATCGATGAGATAGAGGTACGTGTGAGAACGAAGCCCGCTTCCGAACAGGAAGAGGGTGTTTTCTTTATCCTTGTCGACAACCGGTGCTGACCCAGGCAGATCATGGCATTCTGTCTTTTTTTCGCGGATTTAGCGCGGGATCGGCATTTTGGCGGCGATGAAAAGCATTAACTCGATCAATACAAGAACGCACTGAATGACCCAAATCACAATCGGGCTTATCATGCCAACTAACATGGCACTCATGGTGGTACTCATCAGCGTGGCTATGCCAGATTCAATAAGATCGAGCATAGTCAAGGATTTGAGTAAGGTGACTAGGGTAAAACCAACAGCGGCAACGGGAATGATGATAGCGAGGATCTTGCTGTCGGTAGTAAACTCAACGAGCATGGCAAAAATAAAGGCCAAAGACATGCTGTTGAGCATACAAATTCGCATGCGAACGGCATGGTTTTGGTGCTTAGTCTTCATGACGGCTTGGGGAAAAACGAGAAATCCAATTATCGATCCGACCAAGCTGGTTATTAGTAACAACCTTGTCCCTCCTATTATCTTCGGATGCCCTGTATAGGTATATGTTGTCCTAGCGTCAGGCTTGACTGTGTTTACAACGAGAACCAACAGAATGTTATCCTTAAATTCATCAACCATCTCGGAAGTAATAAAACCACTTGACCTATACATAACGGGGGTATAGTATGATTTTAAGGGTATAGTGCGTTGAATCCATAGCAAGCGGCATGTGGCTGGCTTGCCCCTTCCGTGACCAACTTCGTTGGTAGCCAAGTATTTGCGCTGATCTCAAAGCACTTGAGCTCATGAGGAGAGATTATGTATGACAGAAACAGCAGCGACACAAAACCAAGTGTCAAACACCACGGTGCAGGTGAATTTCGGTGTAACCGGGATGACATGTGCTACTTGTGCGGGGAGAATTGAGAAAGGTCTGGCAAAATTGAACGGGGTTCAGTCTGCCGCGGTAAATCTCGCAACTGAGAAGGCTTTTGTACAGTTTGATCCGCAGCAGATTATGGTGACAGATCTTGTGGAACGGGTTACTAAAATCGGTTACAGTGTCGTTACATCGGAGACCAAATTTAGCGTGGTCGGCATGACATGTGCGAGTTGTGCACAAAAAGTGGAAAGAGCCCTTACAAAATTACCCGGTGTGCTGTCAGCAAGTGTGAACTTGGCGACGGAGCAAGCATTGGTGCAATTCGTTCCTGGGACCGTCTCCAGTGAGATCATGCAAGAGAAAGTGAAATCCATCGGATATCAACTTTTTGCCTTAGAAGGTAAACAAGAGGATGCCGAAGGGGAGGCGCGGCGCAAAGAAACACGAAGCCAGTGGCGGCGGTTTTGGATCAGCGCTATTTTTGCTCTGCCGCTTGCTTGGTACATGCTCGGTGACCTGCTTGGGACTAAGGGTACGTTCTTCTTTCCTGATGTGCTGTGGAATCCGTATCTGCAGTTGATTTTTGCCAGCGTTGTGCAGTGGGGTCCAGGCTGGCAATTTTATGTTGATTCCTATCATCAATTGCGTAATAAGAGTTCAAATATGTCCGTCTTGGTTGCTATGGGTACATCGGCAGCCTATCTCTATAGTCTGGCAGTCACGTTTTTTGGCAGTCGATTCGGTGAATCTGAAGTGTATTACGAAACCGGAGCCATTATTATCACGCTGATCATTTTGGGCAAGTTTCTGGAAGCCAAAGCGAAAGGGCAGACGTCAGAAGCCATTAAAAAGCTTATGGGTATGCAGGCTAAGACGGCTCGCGTGGTACGCGACGGCGTGGAGAAGGAAATTCCTCTCGCGCAAATTG
>JAKACU010000194.1 GCA_021821185.1 Bacillota bacterium | reverse complement strand
TCATCGCCTTGATAGTTTGCCAATCCCATCGTCGCGCATACCCATTGTAAGCAATTTTGATTTGGACGATACGGCCAAGGACACCTGACTTGATCACCTTTTGAATCTGCGAGAACGCCGGAGAAAAGCGTGACTGCTGGTAGACGGCGAAGAGTTTCCTTGACTGTTTAGCAATATCAATTAGATCATCAACATCTTTTGTACTACGAGTAAGTGGCTTTTCGCATAGAACATTAAATCCTTGAAGCAAAAATTCCTTACTGACAGGCACATGAAGATGACTTGGCAAAGCGTTGATCACAAGATCGATATCGTGTCGTTGAAAAATTTCATGATAGTCCTCATACGTTGCACACCCATACTCACTTTGTGCCCGTTGTCTACGTTCTGATAATGGATCAGCGATGGCCACAACCTTATACTGATCTTTCATATGACCGAGGGAAAATCCGTGGATATCACGACCGCTACGTCCCTGCCCCAAAATGGCCACTTGAATTCGTCGCATACCTAATGTCCTCCTTATCGGCCGGATCGAAAAGGTGAATCAATTAACCAAAACATATATCGCGAATTAGTCACTGTCAAGGACTAATTACGAAAAATAATAATAATTTTTACATAGACTTTGCAAGCAATCGTACGAGATCATCATCATGATACATGGCACTGGTGCCATCTACGCGAAAGCTAGTAATACCGTCATAGTTCCGAGTATCAGCCAAATCCGTGCTAGCAAATGTCATTTTTAATTCAAAAGGACCGTTTTTCTTATAAGGAATACACTGTCTCTTTTTCAAAACGGCTTCTTCGATAGACTGCTGTATTTCACGTCGTACGGTCTTTGGCGGTTTGATTAAAGCGGCATGGCGTCCAACTGCCTCTTTTGTCTCATACGTTGTTACATCGTGCAGATCCCGTCGCGCTTCCTTACACGCCGTACGATCTCCGGAGACAAAGATAACCGGCACATCATATAATCCAAAAAGTAAAGCATCTAATCCAATTTCACCGATGGGCAAACCATTGAGTTCGATTGATTGCCAATCATTTGCCACCATCGTATGATCTCGGACAGCCTGTCGAGTCCCAGCCATGGCGTGATATCCGATCAACAGCGCCCCGTCAAAGGAATTATCAATACCGGGAAAGCGGTTGTCCATGCGAGAAGCTCCAAGCACGTAGCGTGCCTGTTCATGTAAATCTTCGACGACAAAGTTAAATCCACGGCCATGAGCATCTTTCACAATAATTTCTTTGGCACCGAGATCTACTAACTTATCCACCACCGCATTCACCTCAGCGGTGAGTATTTTACGTGTTTCTTCATATAAAATTTCGCCTTTGACCAATTGCTCGCGTAAAACAACGCCAGCAATACCTTCCATATCTACGCTCACATAAAATTTCATGGTTTCTTTGCTGCACTCCTCTCAGTGATCGCTGAAGAACGAAACGTGTTCTTGTTTGCGCCAACAGCTTGCGCAAAAGCGCCTCTTGCAGGTTTAGGATGCCGGTGTTATGCTAAAGCTACAAAAAGCAGAAGGGCGGCTGGTCAGAACCAGCCCTTGCGCCGGAACGCGATTACCTACGAAAACGGGGTTTTCTCTTTGCCGAGGCCCCGTTTTCGTTTGTCCTCAAACTTCCCTTATCCCACAAGGCTTCGCTGGCTTTTGTTGGTTTCTCAAACACCCAAATCGCTGGAAAATTTGCAGCCGTGATTGACGGTCAAATAGGCCGTTTGCTAGAATTTTTGTAAGCGTCTTCCCAATTGAGGGAGGGAATCCTGATGCAAGAGGTTGTGCAAGAATTTCAGGTGCGAGCTGTTCGTAGTATCTGGCCGATCTACGTGCACTAAAACGGATGGAAGACCTACTACAGTCTACCATCCGTTTTTCCTTGCTGCTACGCGGTTTTCTCTGGAGCCAACGACAGGAGTCGAACCTGCGACCTACTGATTACAAGTCAGTTGCTCTACCTACTGAGCTACGTTGGCAAATCGACAACGACGATAATATATCACATACGCGGGAAGCCTGTCAATACAAATGTTCTTCAATCGAATACAGTGTCACTTTAGGCGCAGTCTTGCCATGAAGTAATCCCTGCTGCCATCGCTTTAATTCTTCGTATGTCTCCTGTTTGCCCCACGGTACAATGGATTCATCGTGAATCCATTTGCTATAGGCGGCGTTTTGCGGATCAACAAAAGGCGACAGATAAAGAATGTCGTCTTTATCCCATGGAATCTGCGCCAAAAGATCCAGCGTCTCTGTGCGATGATCATCGGCATACATACTGCCCCCGACTCCGACTAACACAATGACGCCGATGCGAAAGCCTGCTTCCTTTAGTGTCCGGATCGCCTCTAGGGCATCGCTTTTAAGGCCAGGTTTACGAAGCGCGCGGCGAAGACCATTATGTCCCGTTTCCAAACCAACATAGACGTTTTTTAAACCCAATCGGCGAACTTCGCGCAACTGATCAAGGGATTTGTCACTCACATTAAAGGTGTCCATAAACGTTGAGTATGTAAAGTCAGCAGGCAACTCCGGCACCGCTGAACGGATGCCATGTAAAAAAAACAGAAGTCGATCATGGTCAACCACCAAGGCGTTGCCGTCTCCGAGAAATACCTCCGAACGGTCAAACAACCTTTCACCAAAAAATGCCTTAAGCTTGCTGAGGTGCTTGGCGAATTGCTCGTCAGTTTTCACATGAAACGAGCGATCCTGGTAGAAATCGCAAAAGGCACAACGGTTGTACGAGCAACCCTCCGCAATTTGTACAACGAGCGATTTATACTGATCTGGTGGCAAGATACTTACGCGTTGATAGACATCATAAAATGCGGTGCGATCGGCATCAAGTTTACGCA
>JAKACU010000193.1 GCA_021821185.1 Bacillota bacterium | reverse complement strand
GTCGCAAACCCGTGTGACGTAAAATTGGCACCTTTAAATTGAAAGAAAAACAGCAGAATCGTCAGCAGCGGAACCAGGAATTTGAGTGCGGTGATAAAGGAATTCACTTTGCCAAAAACGTTAACGCTCCAATAATTGAGTAAAAAGAAGAGTAAAAGAATGGCAAACTGGACGAACCAGCCAAGGGTCGTCGGATTGCCATTGGCTGTTCCAAGAGCATGCCACCATTGTTGTGCGTAGCCTCGCACAGCCTGAACCTCGATGGCAGCCACACTGGAATACGCTACTAAAGCGGCAAACCCCATCAGATAGCCGATGATCGGCCCGTGTGAATAATCAGGATAGCGTATGATGCCGCCTGCACGAGGCAGTGCACCGCCTAGCTCAGCGTAGACAAGGCCAATCAGACCAACCGCCACCGCTCCGATCACCCATGCGATCCATGCGGACGGACCCGCCAGCACTGCAGCTTTTTGCGAGGCAAACAACCAGCCGGAACCGATAATGGCCCCAAGTCCTAAAAATGTGAGGTCCAGCAGGCTCAACTGCCTCTTTAACTTGCCGTGTTCCATATCTGTTTCTCCCCCTTCCTAAAAAAGACGCAGCTCGTTATCGGATCGAAGATTCCGACTATTAAGCGTATTTCCATTATATTCGTTCGCGGGTCGCTGATGCCTGCCAATGATTTATGGAAAAATACATCCTTTTGCTGAGTAATTATACATAGGAGTTCGTTTTTTTCATAGTATCTTAACAAAAAGAATTATCAGGAAAAATTTAGAGACCCGTTCCATACGACACAACTGGGTTTTCGATAGGGAGAAAGTGCTGGTTCCTTGGTCATCAGCAGAAAGGAACTGACGGGGAGTGAGCCTAAATCGTGCTTTTTTTGCAAGCGCAGCAATGATTTTTGCATGGCAGCCTGATTGGCTGACAAGTTTTCACCGCCTGAACTGACGAGGTACAAGACGTCCGCATAAGGAATTCGGCGGACCAATCCGGTTTGTGCAACGCGCAAGAAAAAATCCCAATCCCAATAATCGCGCATCTCTTCATCAAATTTGCCGACTTGTTGGTGCAACTGATGCGGATATAGGATGCCCGATGAAATAATAATGTTCCATTGCCGCAGCAGTGTGGCATCAAAATCAAATGCGAAAACTTGCCGATGTTTGGGTTGTCGGTGTCCGTTTTGGTGTGTATAGGTGACAATTTCAACGTCAGAATAAAGCAGTGTATCCTGATCCGGCCGAAAGGCTTGCACCATGCGTGCGATATGTCCGGGTAAAATGATATCATCGTCATCGCAAAGCATGATCATGTCACCTTCAGCATACGACAAACCGCGGTTTCGCGCGTACACGTGACCGTGATTGAGCGACAATTGGACCAATTTGACCTTCATTTGTTCCATGAAAGGCTCAATGGCGCTGCCGGGATCCACGCCCGCATCGTTGACTACGATCACTTCGATGTGTTTATAAGGATCAAGGGATATGGCATGCAGACACTGTGCTAACATGCGGGGGCGGTTGTATGTCGGGATAATAATAGATACGAGCGGTTTCATGATGTTCCTCCTGCATCCAAAAGCGTTTTTTTCACCAATCGAGCAGAGAAATAGCGCAGGACCCTGCGAGGAACCCATTTTACGAAGGCTGCCAGTACTTTGTTGAACAGTCCTGGAATGACAACCACTTGGCGTCGCCTGTACGCAGAAAGACCAGCTTGCACCACGTCTTTTGGCGTCATCTCTGCTTTGACCGATTGGCCAGATGCCATTCCCGCTGTCTGCTGAAATTCTGTGGCGGTAAGACCCGGACAAAGCGCCATGACGTGCACCTTAGTATCGCGAAGCTCTGCCGCAAGCGCCTCTGTAAAGTGTAAAACAAAAGCCTTCGTGGCTGCATAGGTGGCCATGTAAGGCACGGCTTGAAAGGCTGCTGTCGATGCCACATTGATAATGCCGGCAGGTTCATTTTTCGTAAGAAAGTCGGCCACAAACAAGCGAGTGAGAACTTGCAGGCAAACCATGTTTAAGAGCAGCATCGATTCCTGCTTGTCTGCTGACAATTCCTGTACTGCGCCCACGAGTCCAAATCCGGCATTGTTGACCAGCAGGTCAATGGCATAGCCGTGTTCCTGCACCCACTCATACAACGTCTGTGCAGCTTCAGGTAAACTGAGATCTTGCGTGTAAACGACAACATCTACGTTATAGGCTTGTTTAAGCTCATTGGCAAGTGATGCGAGGCGTGCCTGTCTGCGCGCTACTAAAATAAGGTCTTTACCCTGTTTCGCTAACTGTGAAGCAAATTCCGCTCCGATTCCTGAGGAGGCTCCGGTCACAAGTGCATACACCTTAAGGTCCTCTTTTCTCATTGGTCAGGTAAGTCTAGCAGTATTTTGACACATTGCGCACAGATTGGCTAGTTGACTGCAAGAGACAGCGCAAACGGTGCTATGGTGACCGCCTGACGTCCCATCTCTACCCACGTTTTTTTAAACTGAGCACGCGGCACCGGTTCGGCTTTGGCTCCGTTTAATGGATTGTTGACAAAAACATCCTTGCGGTCATAACCGACCAATAGTACGGCATGTTCTGCCAACGTGGTTTTCACATCGCCAGATGGACTCTTCCAGGAAATCCATGAGATCGCAGGTGAAAAATTGATGGTTGTCCATACCACAACTGGTCTCCCTCCCCGAAGTGCGCCAAGCACCTGTGCGAACGAATCTCCTGTCAGGTCATTGGCACGCCCAGGCACATAGTGATTGAGCAAAGTGAAAATGGGGTGATGATATACGCCAAAACCCGGTGTGTGTTCGGAAATGCTGCCGACAAAGCCGCGATTGGGGTTGCCCCACGAGATGATGTCACCAGCACTGTTGGTCATAAGCGGTGTT
>JAKACU010000192.1 GCA_021821185.1 Bacillota bacterium | reverse complement strand
ATCTTGCGGCTCAGCTTCCGATAAGAAACCCAAATGACCAATATTTACGGCTAAAATAGGAATTTCATGGCACGCAAACCTGCGGGCAACCCCAAGAAGTGTGCCGTCACCGCCAAGTACAAACAATAAGTCCGCCCGCTTCGCAAAATTATCCAGATCCTCGCCGAGTTCGGGGTGACCTATGGCCTCAGCCACAGAACGATCAAAAAAAGGATCGGCATCATGCCTTTTCATCGTTTGCGCCAAGCGACGAGCAACGGCATCCGCGTTTGGTTTGGTGCGATTGACAATAATTCCGATAGAGCGCTGTGACACAGTCATCTTCCTTTCACTTAAGCGACAGCAACCAGCCGACGACAACACCGATCATCAGCCATAAAACGCGCGTGCTTAAGCGTCGCCTTACATACCGACCGGGGTAGTCGATGGAAAAGTCCACTCCATCAATCATTCCCCGTTCCGGGTCGACATACAAAACAGGTGATTCATACATCAACCATATCGGCAAAAACTGTCGCCGCAGCCAAGGCCCGCTGACACGATCGGGGTCTCTCTTTGACTTGACTTTAACCGGATAGCGTACGCCTTCTTTTTCGACCATAAAATCAACGACAAAGAAAGTGGTGCTCTTGCGTGAGCCAAAGAAGGTAGCTGCCTCATGAGAGATCCGCTCATCAATAATCCGATAACCTGCTTTTTGCAGCACTTGTGCCGCCTGCAGCACATGATCACGCGAAGAATTTGGCGAGAATGCAGCAAGCGGACTGCCAAGATATTTGCGCCGCAGATAAAAAAATACCACTAATAAAAATACCAAAACGGCGACGATAGCCATAGCGTTTTATCTCCTCGCTACAAGTATTCGCCTGCCGCTGTAAAATTCCTGTATTAATTTGCCTGATCGTGCGCAAGCGAGACGATGTGTTGAATATCTTGATCAAAAACACCGACATGCGAAGCGTTCGGATCTACCGTTAGCCACAACAAAAATTCAATATTGCCATCACCGCCGCGTATGGGAGAAAACGTGAGGCCTTGGGGACTCAGGCCTTCTTTTAACGCACTGTGTATTACCGTTTGCAATACCTGTTTGTGAACAGCAGCGTCCCGTACAATTCCGCCTTTTGAAACCGCCTCAGGTCCTGCCTCAAATTGCGGTTTGACCAGCGTGATAATTGGCGATTGAGGTTCTAGCACCTCAATGAGCTTTACAAACAACTTGGTGATAGAAATAAAGGATACGTCCATCACAGCTGCTGTTGGTCTAGGATCAAACCATGCTTGATCGGCTTTGCGAAAGTTCACCCGCTCCATAACACAAACACGAGGATCATTTCGCAAGGACCACGCCAATTGCCCGTAACCCACATCAAGACTGTAGACAAGTCGCGCCCCGTGTTGCAAGGCGCAATCGGTAAACCCGCCTGTCGAAGCGCCAACGTCCAGCACAACCGCATTCTCTAAAGAAACAGGAAACACACGCAACGCCTGCTGTAATTTCAACCCGCCGCGACTGACAAAAGGATGCAAGGCACCTTTGACTGTCAGCACCGTCTGTATCGGCAGCTTAACGCCTGGTTTATCTACCAAGGATGTCTGATCATAAACCAAACCCGCCATGATCAACCGCTTTGCCTGCTCGCGGCTTTGGGCAAGCCCCTGCTCTACGAGTAAAACATCTACACGCTCTTTTGTCATCACCGATTCACAGTCTTTCTTGCCTGCTCCTGAACGGTTTTTGGCTTGATCAAATTGGCAGCCACTTTTGCAATGTGCGGCACAGTCAGACCGACATGATGTAACAACTCCGGACGACTTCCGTGTTCGATAAAGCGATCCGGCAAGCCGATCGGCACAACCGGGTGCAAAATTCCCTTGCATGCGTAATACTCCAGCACGGCACTACCCATGCCGCCAGCAAGCGAGGCTTCTTCGATTGTTACGATTGGCATCTTGCGAACTGCCAAATAATCGAGCATGGCCTCATCAAGCGGTTTAATAAACCGCATATTGATAACCTGTGCTGAAATTCCCTGATCGGCAAGCATCAAGGCAGCATTTTCCGCAACAGCAACCATTGGACCGATCGCAAGTAAAGCGACTTCGGTGCCGTCACGTACCACTTGGAACTTGCCCACAGGCAGTACATGAAGTGGTTCTGCAAGGGATACGCCCATACCGTCTTCACGCGGGTAGCGCACAGCAACAGGCCCTTGCAGGGATAATGCGGTAAAAAGCATGTGACGCAGTTCAGCTTCGTCTTTTGGCATCATAATGGTCAGATTGGGAATGAGCCGAAGATAAGCGATATCAAACACGCCCTGATGGGTTTCACCGTCAGGGCCAACGAGTCCGGCACGATCGATGGCAAACACAACAGGAAGGTTTTGTATGCCTACATCATGAATGACTTGATCAAAGGCACGCTGCAAAAAGGTACTATATACCGCAAACACGGGCCGCATGCCGTTGACAGCCAAGCCGGCGCACATCGTAGTGGCGTGCTGTTCGGCAATCCCCACATCAAAAAAACGATCGGGAAACTTTTGGCCAAATTTAGCAAGTCCAGTACCACTGCCCATCGCGGCTGTAACACCAACGATTCGATCATCGTTTTGCGCTAGTTCAATCAATGTGTCGGCAAATACGTCTGTGTAGGACGGTGCCGATTTTTTAGGCGATGTCACCAATCCGCCAATACTGTGCAGTTTTTCTGGAGCCATTTCAGCCGATGGATAGCCTTTGCCCTTTTCTGTCACCACATGAATAAGCACCGGGCCATCCAAGTCTTTTACCTGTTCAAAAAGCCCGACTAATGTACGCAGGTCATGACCAGGAATGGGTCCAAAATACGTGAAACCAAACTCTTCAAATAGTGCGCCTTCGACGAGAAAATACTTTACACTGTCTTTAATCTTTTCTGCTGCATTGACCAGCCGGTCACCGATAC
>JAKACU010000191.1 GCA_021821185.1 Bacillota bacterium | reverse complement strand
CCAAGAGGGCCTTTGTGCTGGTTCGATTTCCCCTTCAAATACCCAATATCCGAACTCCCCGCGAACAGACAGTATTTGACCGAAAAAATCGCTGTCCACTAAACGTTTTAGCTTCAAAAATCCAGGAAGGAAGAGCTTATCCTGTACGACTCCAGTCTTAACCCCTTTTTCGTGAGCCAGTCGAGACAAGCGAAGTGTATCTTCTAATGTTGAGGCGACTGGCTTTTCGCAGTAGATGTGTTTGCCAGCCAGAATGGCCGCCTCCACACTCGCCCCCCTAATCTGTGTAGACTGCGCATCAAAGTAAATTTGGTACTTTGGATCCGATAGGCATTCGTCTAACTGCGTGGACCATCGTGAAATATGAAACTTGGAAGCGAGTTCCTGCAGTTTTTCTTCATTTCGTCCGACGAGGATCGGGTCGGGTACAAGCTTGTCTCCGCTGGGTAATACAACTCCTCCTTGATCCCGAATGGCAATAATCGAGCGTTCCAGGTGCTGCCGTGTACCCATGCGACCGGTGACACCGTTCATGATGATGCCAATGCGCTTGATCAAATTGATCATCTCCTTTTTTCGTGATGTCTTTTCATTGACTGTTGTTAGAATAGTGATATTATATATTATATACTAGAATTCAAAGAAAGCGAAGCGTATTCTATGAAACAGTTAAATGTACCGAAGTCTTACAGTACGAAGCAGGAACTGGTGTATGAGGTATTGCGGGACGAGATTATTCGATGCGAATTAGTCCCAGGGGAGAGACTGATTCTGCGAGAGATCGCTGATCGATTCAACATTAGCTCAATTCCTATTCGTGAGGCTTTACGTTTATTAGACGTTGAAGGTTGGATAGAACACAAACCGCACATCGGGGCAGTCGTCTCGTCCATTTCCAAAGCATCGATCGTGGAGACCTTTACGATCAAAGAAGGGCTGGAGAGCGTTGCAACACGCGTCGCCGCAGGGCGAACCACTCCAGATCGGCTGGAAAAACTGCAGCAGATATGGAACTTGATGGACGATGTGTTGCGGCAAGGTCGGCATGAAGAATGGGGAGATTTCAATGAGCAGTTTCACGAGACCATCGCGTGGTTTACAGACATGCAATTGTTGATCGATATGTCGCGACGGATTATGCAGCGATGGAACCGTATCCGCAACTTCTATTTTAAGGAAATTTTTGTTCCCAATATGCAAAACTCTCATATGGAACACCGTGCTATTATGAAGGCCCTGTCCGCTCGCGACGAGGATAAAGCGGAGAGATTAGCAAAAGAGCATAATCGCCATGCCTTGAACTACTACATGGATCATTTATCGATAGTCGAATCTCCTGATCGTTCAAAATAAAGTTGAGGAGTGAAGCATATGAGGAGTCAATTTGGATTTGCCATTATCGGTGCTGGCGCGATCAGTAAGACACATGCTGAACAGATCCGAAGCTTGGAAAACGCCCGCCTAGTTGCCGTGGCAGATGTGGATGAAGAGCGGGCTCGTGCGTTCGGAGAACGGAGCGAGGCAGAATGGTATACCGATTATCGTGCTGTTATTGAAAGACCAGATGTCGATGTCGTTTCGATTGTAACGCCGAGTGGGACACATGGAGATATTGCAATGTATGCAGCAAAAACTGGTAAGCATGTGATCGTGGAAAAACCATTAGACGTAACTTTGGAAAAGGCTCGACAGGTTGTAGAAGTGTGCCGTGCTGCGGGTGTCAAATTCGGCGTGATTTCTCAACATCGATTTGATGAAGGGACGATTCAGTTAAAAAGTGAGATGGATTCCGGAAAACTTGGCAAGATGGTATTGGTGGAGGCTGCAGTGAATTGGTATCGAACGCAAGCCTACTACGATCGTGCGGATTGGGCCGGAACATGGGCGATGGATGGTGGCGGTGTGCTTATGATCCAAGCGTTGCATACCATTGATGTTATGCAGTATTTGGTTGGTGACATAGATGGTGTAAGCGCATACGCAGCCACCGCGGCACATGATCGTATTGAAGTGGAGGATGTTGCGGTTGTTGCGGTACGGTTTAAAAGTGTAGCGCTCGGTACCATTGCTGCTACGACGAGCGCAGACCCTGAGTTTCCCGTCCGCCTTGAGGTATTCGGAACAGAAGGGACAGGGGTGATCGAGCGTAATCGCTTGACGCATCTCTTTTATCGTAATGGCCAAGTTGATCCGAAAACGGAGCATATCATCGATTGGGCCGAAAGCGGAGACAGGATTGCAGCGATGCAGCCCCAAGCTGAGAATTCCCATCGACGTCAGTTTCGTGATTTTATCGATGCCATAATGTATGATCGGGAACCTCTCGTTAATGGTGAGGAGGGGCTTAAACCCATGGAGATTATCAAAGCTATCTACAAATCTGCGAAGACAGGTAGGTCAGTCACCATCGAAGAGATCCGCACTTGATGGACTTAGAGGAGGGTATGGGAATTGGATGTGAATGATTTTCAAAACCCCGGCGCAAAATTCCGAGTTGCGCCGTTTTGGTTCTGGAATGGCGACATGTCCTATGAGGAGATCGCCCATCAAATTAGAGAGATGGCAGATAAGGGCCTCGGAGGGTTCTTTTTGTGCGCCAGACAGGGGCTGCAAATCCCATATCTATCACAAGAGTGGTTTAAGCGCGTGCGCTATGCAGTAGAGCAGGCTGCTCAGTGCAAGTTGCAGGTATGGCTGTATGATGAATACCCGTATCCAAGCGGCATCGCTGGCGGTGAAGTGACACTTGTTCACCCTGATGCTGTGCATCGTCTGCTGACCCCCAGATTTGCGGATGTATTTGGACCGACGACATTTGAACTTGATTTGCCATGGGCTCGTGTGATTTCCGCTATAGCAGCGTCGTATGATGCCAATGGGCATCCACAATGGCAGTTGGCTGTTCCTTTGAACGCTTATATCGGTAATTATCAAAGTGAGCAAGTTTTTCAGAAGGTCGGTCTCACGCGATACAACCAAAAGCGCTTTT
>JAKACU010000049.1 GCA_021821185.1 Bacillota bacterium | reverse complement strand
TTTACATCAAACGGTGTGGTATGAATGGACTCACGCGTTCCAATCACGTGGTTGAGCAACACCTCACCCGCCAATCGACTCCCCAAGTTTTTACTACCCAAAAAACCCGGGGCGCCAACAGGTATTATAGGGCGGTCCAATTGCTGTGTAGCCAACTGGCATACCGCATCAATATCCTCACCAATCAATGCAGTCACGCAAGTACTGTACACGAAGACCGCCTGTGGCACAAAACGCTCAACGACAGAACGAATAGCCTCCTCCAAACGCTTCTCTGCTCCGAAGATTATTTGTGTTTCAGTCAAATCTGTGCTGATACCGCGAGCAGTAAACGGATCACCCTCCCATGATGAAAGGCTGCCTCTGCTTTCCCAACTGTTTGTCACACAAGACGCTGTGCCATGTACCAGATGTACAACATCCGCAATAGGCAACAGACTACTTTGTGCGCCATCGAATGTGCACCCCCCCATCGCGCCACCGGGCTCAGGACGGGCGCAACCCGCATTACGGTTTCGCTGTGATTTGACTTGATTGTGGTCACAGTCTGGCTGATCAAAAATACGGTGCAAATCACGCATACCCATCCCCCATTGTCGGTTGCAACTAGGGCGGCTCTCATCGGTTGCCGCCACATTGCTAACGAATAGCGTCAAAACTATAGGCTGGAGACTTACGATCCAAATCATCCAATATGGCATTCACCATTTGTTGCAGTAAAAACACCGTCCCGTTATATCCGATGATCGGAAAACGATGTAAATGATGACGATCAAAAATAGGAAAACCGACCCGCACATGGGGGATATCTGCTTCCTTAGCTACTTGCTTGGCATACGTATTTCCGATCAAGAGGTCTACCGGTTCTGTCAAAACCAGTGACCGCAAATGCCACATGTCTTTTCCGATCCACACCTTCGCATTTACCCCATGAGGACTCGTGGCAAGAAGTGCAGTCATTTCCTGTAGGAAATCATCATCGCCATTCGTACAAACGATGTGCTCGGGTTCTGCACCCATCTCAAGTAAAAAGGAAACCGTACCCAAAAGCACATCTGGATCGCCCACCAGAGCTATCCTTTTGCCATGAAGATAGGGATGAGAATCCAGCATCGCATCTACCGCGCGTCCCCTCTCACGAAGGAGTTCTTCCGATATGTCGCAACCTGTGACATGCTGAATTTCCTTAATAAATGCATCGGTAGCTGTGATACCTATCGGAGGTATCAGTGCCATGGTATCCTGTTTCCATCGTTTCCTAATCATGTCCATAGTTTTTTTCGTGCTGTAGCGTGAAAGGGCAATCGTTGCCCGATTCGTGGCTGCTGCGCGCAATTGTTTCAGTGGTGTACCACCTGGATACATGATGTACTCCCCGGTAGCTGGTGAATCGAGTGCATCCGATGTATCCCCCAGAATGGTTGCTTCCACACCCAACGCCTGTAAAATATGCTTAACCTCTCGGATATTGCCTACATACGTCTCGAAACCTGGAATGATATTGATCTTAGTCGAATCTTTGTCTGACACGCCTTTGGCTTGATCTGACAAAATGGCTCTCATCATGTTGTCATATCCTGTAATATGAGAGCCAACAAAGCTCGGTGTATTGGCAAATGCCACAGGCAGGTTTGCATCTACCACACCCTCTTCGCGAAAATCAGCGACAAAGGAGGAAACATCATCACCGATCACTTCTGCCATGCACGTGGTGCAAATAGCAACCATGTCCGGTTTATAAAGCTGTACCGCATTTACGAGAGCCTCTCGCAAGTTTTTGAGCCCTCCAAATACGGCCCCATCCTCCGTCATCGACGATGATACGGCGGCGAAGGGTTCCTTGAAATGACGTGAAAAGTGACTTCGAAAATAGGCCACGCAGCCCTGCGATCCATGAACCAAGGGCAATGTGTTGGCAAAACCCGCCGCAGCGAGAATACCCCCTAGGGGCTGGCAAGCTTTAGCTGGATTGATAAGAACATTTGACCGGGCGAAATTCACCTCCCGATACTCCCAAGTTCTCGTCCAAGCCTCGACGGACGCTATCTCTTCCTCCGTCGCCCCTTGTTCAAATATCCGTTTGTCTGCGAATTGTTTTTGATAGTTCGGACTTTCAAACAGAGTGTTGTGATCCTTTACAATCCATCTTTCTCCATCAACTTTTGATGCGGTCGATTTGCTGGTCGAATCTTCCATGTTAGCTAAGGCTCCTTTCCTCGAATGGATTTTTAATCAATGTCCACCCTGGATTATTGATCGCCATATCCAAATCTCTTGCAAACACGGGAAATCCGTCAAACCCATGGTAAGGGCCACTATAATCCCATGAATGCATTTGCCGGAAAGGAATACCCATTTTGTGATAAACATACTTTTCCTTTACCCCTGACCCAATCAGGTCAGGACGTAGGTTTTTTGCAAATTCCTCCATTTCATAGGCCGTAGGGTCGTCATAGAGGATCGTTGCGTCACCAAGACCTGCCACCGTACGCTCATAGTCGTCTACATGACCAAATTCATATCCTGTGGCAATGACTTGCATACCCAAGTCCTCATAGGCGCCGATCGTATGGCGAGGCCGCAATCCGCCGACAAGAAGCATAACCTTTTTGCCTTCCAGACGTGGCCGGTAGCGCTCAATCGTTGCCTTTATCCGCGGCTCATACTGCTTGATCACCTGTTCCGTACGTTCTTGAATATAATCATCGAATAAAGAGGCAATTTTGCGCATATTTTCAATGATCTTGGTCGGCCCAAAGAAATTAAATTCCTGCCAGGGGATGTTAAACTGATTCTCCATATACTGGCAGATATAATTCATCGAACGATAGCAGTGAATCAAATTGAGCTTGGCTTTTGTGGTGTGCGCGAGCTCTTGTAAGGTGCCGTCGCCGGACCACTGCGACACCACACGCAAACCCATTTCTTCAAGTATTCTACGCGAGGCCCAAGCATCACCACCGATATTGTAGTCGCCAATCAGCGCCACGTCATAAGGTGTTCCCATATCCGGAAGGTCCCTTTTATCTAGCAACCAATCGCGAATCACGTCATTGGCGATATGGTGTCCAAGCGACTGGCTCACACCCCTGAATCCTTCGCAACGAACCGGAATCACCGGCTTGCTGAGCTCCTCACCTTTTGCCCGAGCAACCGCTTCTATATCATCACCGATCAAACCAACCGGACATTCAGACTGAATCGTTATACCACGATTCAGTGGAAACAAAGCTTCCAGTTCATCGATAATGGCGGTCAACTTCTTATCACCGCCAAACACGATGTCACGCTCTTGAAAGTCACTGGTAACTTGCATGGCCCCAAAGGAATTGATCCCTGTCATTCCGGCGTAGTAGTTACGCCGTGACCACCAACTATATTGTCCGCAACCCACCGGACCATGTGAAATGTGTATGGCATCTTTGATGGGGCCCCAGACGACACCTTTGGATCCCGCGTAAGCACAACCGCGTGTAGTCATTACGCCTGGTCTGGACTTAACGTTACTAACCACCGCGCATGAACTTTTGTCTGCCTCATCGACAACAGCAAGATGCTTTTCCCGTTCCTTTTTTGTCGCATCTGGGTAACCCTCGAGCACCTCTTGCACCAGGTGCTGGCGTTTCTCCATGAGTTCAGTCATGTTGGACACATTCCCTCCGATGTTGAATTGACTTTCTATTAAACAACACTAACTTCAGATTCTTCGAGCTTGCGCAATTGAGTTTCTTCATCTTCGATCATACCGAATTCAAGTAATAGAGTTTCCAGTTCTTCCATTGGTATCGGGGTAGGAATTGTCATATTCTGATTCGTGTCGATCTTTCTAGCCAATTCCTCGTACACAGCGGCCTGCGGATGCGCCGGCGCATACTCTGTGACTGTCATTCTGCGCAATTCAGCGTGCTGCACAATGTTATTGCGCGGTACAAAGTGAATAACCTGAGTATTCAATCGACGAGCCAATTCTTCAATCAACTCCAACTCGCGGTCAACCATACGGCTGTTACAGATCAGACCACCGAGGCGCACTCCACCACTGTTTGCATACTTAAGAATTCCTTTGCAAATGTTGTTGGCAGCGTACATGGCCATCATTTCACCAGATGTCACGATGTAAATCTCTTGTGCCTTATTTTGCCGAATCGGCATGGCAAACCCTCCACACACCACATCACCCAAAACATCATAGGACACATAATCCAGTCCCTCGTAAGCACCTTGTTCTTCAAGAAACGTAATCGACGTAATGATACCTCGCCCAGCACAGCCAACACCTGGCTCCGGCCCCCCTGATTCCACACACTTGATGTCACGGAAACCAGTACGTAAAACTTCATGTAATTCGAGATCTTCGACGGCTCCTCGCTCTGCCGCCAGTGCCAATACCGTTTGTTGTGCTTTTTGATGCAAAATCAGACGAGTAGAATCTGCCTTAGGATCGCACCCAACGATCATAATTTTTTTGCCCATTCCCGCCAGTGCTGCCAACGTGTTTTGCGAAGTCGTTGATTTACCGATTCCACCTTTACCGTAGAACGCAATCTGCCTCATTGAACAATCTCCTCTCGCCTGCGGATTATTTGGTACGTCTCTATCTTATCGCCTATCACGTCATATATCCTGACATAATAATAACGAATTGATCAGATTTTCTTTGAAATTCTGATTAGTATCCGCTTTCCATGTATGATTTCCTAACAAGATACGTTATATAATAGGACCAATAAATAGATGGAGGCGATCATAGTGAAGGAAGAAACGTTATTGTCGTGTCATGCGGTATCTGATGCGCATGCAGATTTCGAGAGAAACTCAGACATGACCGCCGTGGCTCAAACCGCAGCAAAACGGCATCCGTGTTATAGCCAAGATGCTCATCACTACTTTGCACGCATGCATGTCGCCGTGGCTCCACGGTGTAATATTCAATGTAAATATTGTAATCGCAAGTTTGATTGCGTAAATGAAAGCCGTCCAGGGGTGACAAGTGAAGTCCTTTCCCCAGAGCGGGCAAGCCAAAAAACACTTGCCGTTGGCGCTATGCTAAAAAACCTAACAGTCGTTGGTATCGCAGGACCCGGCGATCCGCTGGCCAATGCAAAACAAACGTTCGATACGTTTTCTCTGATTCACAAAAGCGCCCCAGACCTACAATTGTGCTTAAGTACCAACGGATTGATGCTCAACGATTATATTGAAGAAATTTGTAACCAAAACATCCATCACGTGACGGTGACGGTCAATGCTATTGACGCACACGTTAGTGAACAAATCTATCAGTTTGTCCGCTGGCGCGGTAAGACGTTACACGGACTCGAGGCAGCGGAGGTATTACTGCAAAACCAGATGACAGGTATCGCTGCACTCATAGCACACGGCGTCCTCGTCAAAGTGAATTCCGTACTGATCCCTGGAGTCAATGACGAACATATGGTAGAGGTCTCTAAGAAGATGCGTGAAATGGGTGTGTTTTTACACAATATCATGCCACTTATCATCGCCAATGGTTCCTTGTACCATAAAACCGGAATGTCTCCGACATCCGCGACGCTGCTTAGACAAGTGCAAGAACAATGCGAAGCAAAAACGCAACTGATGCGACATTGTCGACAATGTCGAGCCGATGCCATCGGATTATTGGGCGATGATCGAAGCGGCGAGCTGACTCATGAGGCACTGGAAACTATGGCGCCGCGTTATTCGATAGAAGAACGCGCCCAGGCGCAAGTGCAAATTGAGCAACGCATGGACAGCCGTAACCGCGTGCTGAAAAACCGGGCGCTGAACAGAGAACTTGCAAAAATGTCCAACCTCGATCCATTTTTTGCTGCGGTAGTGAGTACTGGTGACGGAATTGTCAACGAACATTTCGGTCATGCCAAGGAATTTCAAATTTATAAAGTATCACAAGAGGGCATACACTTTGTCACGGCGCGCAGAATTGATCAGTACTGTTCTCATGAACAATCCTGTTCAGATCATGATGATAGACTGGATGCCATTGCCGACCTGATTGCAGATTGTAGCTATGTTATGAGTATGAGAATGGGCAGGGAACCTATAAGTTTTTTTTCACAGCGCGGGATTGAACCTATCATGGCTTATGGTTTGATCGAACACGAATTGTACAGATTAGCTCATCGTGCTTGTACACCGGACAAAAAGACTACGGAACGGGGCGAACCAAGATGAGAATCTCCTTTTGCGATACCACACTCCGTGACGGGGAACAAGCTCCCGGCATATCCTTTCACCTACATGAGCGACAAATTATTGCCCGCATGCTTGATGAACTAGGCGTGGATGTACTGGAGATCGGCATACCGGCTATGGGTAAACAAGAGCAGGCAGAACTCCGTAAAATTCTGACTATTCCAAAACGGGCCCAAGTTTGCACATGGAATCGGGCACGCAAGGAGGATATTGATGCTTCGATTGCCAGTGCCGCAACCTCTGTTCACATCTCCATACCGATATCGCAAGATATGGCTGCTCTCAAATTTAGGCAGGGGTTAAGCAAAGCCCTGGACATGCTGTATTCAACGTTGGATTACGCTTGTGGCAAGGATCTACGGGTATCCGTAGGTTTTGAGGATGCATCACGGGCCAATCCATTTTTGATGGCGCAGGTTGCTGCTAACCTTTCTCAATGGCCAGTCCAACGCATTCGATTTGCTGACACGATTGGTATCTTGACACCAACGGACACAACTCAACAGATATCCCTGCTCAGTCAGGCGTCTACTATTCCTATTGAATTTCATGGACACAATGATTTTGGACTCGCGGTGGCGAATTCTCTAGCCGCTTTGGAAAGTGGCGCGTCATGGGTCAGTACAACTGTCTTCGGTCTGGGTGAACGGGCAGGCAATGCGAGTATGGAAACTGTGGCCATCGCAGCGCGACAATTGCTCGGTATGCAGGTGGATCTCAATAGCCTGTTATTTGTAAAACTAGCACAAACGGTAGCGGCCTTTGCCAAACGCGCAATCCCTCTCGATCAACCAGTGATCGGTCCCGCCGTATTCATGCATGAGTCAGGGATCCATGTGGATGCTACGCTTAAACAGCCCGGTTGTTACGAGGCCATCGATCCAAGCACAGTGGGGCAAAAACGTGCGATTGTTTATGGCCGTCACTCAGGTCGGCACAGCGTTAGTCACTTACTAGAATCCAATGGAGAGCCCTGCGACAACTCTGTCATCGAACCTTTGTTGGTAGCGATCCAAGAAGCCGCACGCGAAAGAAAGTCGTTTCTCTCGTCAGAAGATGTTTGGACACTTTATCACAATCGGATACAGCGGGGGTGAAAACATGGATATTGCCGTGCTCGGTCATGACCCGTTTTGGCAGCGCATTGTTTCAGCAGTCATCGCCCAAGACAGACACACCTCGTTTCAAAGCCGATACTGGAGCGTATTTGAAGAACAGGTTCAAAAAAAGCGGTTTCCCATCCTAATCTACGTATGCTCAGGAACTGGCTGTCCGTTCGCAAAACAGCGGTGTATTCAATTGACCAAGCTCGTGCAAACGCCATCCGTGTTATTATTTAGTCCGCACAGCATGCTAAAACGTGAAGTGCAATATGAATCACTTCTTCATTTAATGGAAATTCCGTTTTATCCATCCGATCTCTTAACGCTTGTGCGTCAAATTATTAAAAAATCGCCTGGTGATAGCTCGTCAATAAAACCTAAGACAACAATGTTTCAGCCATTTGAAAGTTTGCCGACTTGGGAGAACGAAGTTGAATTGGCGCCGGATCTATGGTTCAATCAGAGCACCAATGCACTAATTCGCAAAGACTTGCGAATTAGTTTGTCGCCTCGCGAGGGTCGGTTACTCACCGTCTTATTGCAACGACAAGGTCAAATCGTGCCATTTGACGATCTGTTCCATTCCCTTTGGAAGCATGGAGACAACGGAACCTTCGATAATCTCTATGCAGTGGTTCGTTCTCTTAAAAGAAAATTGCAGTGGAATCGTCAAGGTAGCAATCATGACTTTATCCAAAACGAGTATGGCCTGGGATACAGATTGCAATTCCCGAGCATTGAGGATGAAGAATGCCATGTACAACAGACTATGATCCGTCAGGAGTGATGTACGTTGTATCAAACGGATTCTATTACCGTCCACATACAATTTTCGCCAACGATTCACGGCAAACGTGCGCCGCAATTGACCCGCACGTTTGTCAATGCGGTCTCTATATCCGAACTGCTTGACATGCTCATGTCACAACAAATTGCTGATAATGACAGGGCCTTTCGCCATTGTATGGTGGTTATCAATAACCAATGCATTTGCGACCATAGCCAGCACCTACGTGATGGTGATTCTATATTTCTACTAAGCCCCATTAGCGGGGGGTAATTTAGAAGCAAGGTGGTGTACCCAAGTTACCAAAGCAATGATCGATGGAATTTCAGAGACTTGTTCAACTCATAATATTGACCTCAGTTTCCTAAACGTCCGAAAGACATCAGAACTCCCGGATGATAAGGACGCCGGGTACTTACTATGGGGGTTAGAGTTGACAAGTATAACAAACATCGAAAACTGGGCAAAAGCCGGATATAAAATGGTGACTTTGCACAACTATTTCCCTCATTTGGATATCCCCTATGTCAATTGTGATAATTACACTGGGGGTTATCTTGCTAGTCAACATCTACTATCACTTGGACACCGTCGAATTGGCATTATATTACTAGGTCGATCAAACTATGATATTGAAAGAGAGTGGGCACTTCGACTCCAAGGATTTCATTTAGCTCATAAAAATAATGGAATTGAATATGATCATGAATTGATTTATGTTGACATTCCACCACAAGATGATCTTGAAAAATTGGGATTTAACGGTATGAAAAAACTTATGGCCCATAAAAACCCTCCAACCGCTGTGTTTGCAGCCGCCGACTTTGCCGCTTTTGGTGCTATGCAAGCTGCGGAAGATCTAAAGCTTGCTGTGCCCAGCGATGTTAGTATTATGGGATACGATGGCTATAGTTTTTGCAATTTCACCAAACCATCCATAACCACAATTAAACAAAATTTTTATGAATTAGGTAAATTGGGTCTTGAAAAACTTATTCATCCAAATTCTCAAACGCTCGAGTCACTTATCGCACCTCAGCTTATTGTTCGTGGTAGTACAGCAGCGACGGTTAAATAATACTTTGAATGCGTTCTGCAAATTCCACCAGTGAACTATTCAGGAAATGAACAACATTCAAAATATGTCAATCCCCCGATAAAATTCCTGCACTAGTAGGTGGTCTCTGATGTACATAATGACGGCCACCTACCTTGTTTTAACCGGTGAATCTGCCTTCAGTCGCTGGCATTACCTTTATATAGCAAGAGCAGAATCGGACCAACGCTCTGCATCATAAAATCCCAAAACATCTTCCATCGAATACAGTCCATTTTTTCGCTTGTTTAGCCAATTAGCTGCATAGATCGCCCCTTCTCCAAAAGCTGTACGATTGATCGATTCGTGTGTCAAGCGAATAATTTGATTCGAGAGTCCAAATATAATTTCATGTTTTCCGACAATTCCACCGACACGAATCGAACTGATATGCTCGTTTGGCGCTATATCAAGGGTCTGTGCAATTCGAACAGCTGTCCCCGATATCTCCTTTTTCCCCCGAAAATGTTCCTCCACAATTTCAATGTCAGCAGTGGGCATGATCACTTTTAGCGCCTTGGCAACACTCATTAAAAAATTAATACCCAAAGTAATATTTGGAGAGTGAATGATTGCTGTTTCATTACCCAACCTCTTTAATTCGAGCAATTGATCCTGTTCATAATTTGAAATGGCAGACACAATCTTTATTCCACGGTTAGCAGCAGCCTTGTAGAGTTGCACACCTTGTTTCGAAGAGAAATCAATGATGACATCAACCATGTGACGATCCAGTAGATGTTCCACATTTGCATGTTGAATCGAGTAGATTTTACCCCTTTGATCTTCTAACTCCAACAGATCACTGGCATACATGCCCGAGTACTCGTCCGACTTTTTTAAAACCCACTCTAAAGATAACGTTTGATCCTTTAGTATCTCGCCTGCTACCATTTTGCCCGTTTTCCCAAATCCAATCAATCCCACCTTCAATTCAAGTTCCTCCCTTTCTAGGCATATAAAAAGACAATTCTAATAATTATCGACCCCAGATCTGGATAGATATCTAGGCCGCTTCACGGCATCAACACGGAAAGATTTTACGGCTACGCCGATGATCATGACAGTTTAAGAGACAGTCCTAAAGACATCATTAAATAATGTGAAATGGATAAATCTGAAGAAAGAAAGGAATGCAGCACGTACTGTATTCGCCTACGAGGTTAGCTGACGGATTCGGCGCTTAGCTCGCCTATGGTTTGCAACGGGCGATGCAAACCAATTCACCCCAATTACTGGATCCCCCGTTTCTGTCAAAAGTAGACAGAATTTGGCCCTTCCATCAATGCTACAGAAGATATTTTTACATTAGCATGCTTTACCGTATCAAGCAAGGGACCACATGGAATATGAGTCATCAATTTATCCGAGGTATGAGCATCAATACCGATCATATTGAGTACTAGAACCAACAAACGGCACTTAGTGAGTAGGATCATAATACGTTCGTAACCATCGCAGTTCACGTTCTAGTGAAAACTCTTTCTGTTCTTTTGTATCCATAGAAAAAACTTCGACCCCACATGGTTCTCCAAGAAGTGGTCATCAAATCATCTAGGGTTTCCACACCTTCAGCCACAACCGCATGACTAGAACCCATGTAGTCTAGAAGCAAACGAAGCATTCGCTGTTTCCCAGGGAACAAAACGAGAATCCAACAATGTGGTGGGTACAACATTGATAAACAGAGGAAAATGAGCGAATGCCCTAGGAAATCGTATGTACTGTTCAGTAACATGCTGTAAAACGAGGCAATCGGCTTCGAACGAACGTTCCAGCGTATGAGCCGCACGAAACCAATACTCCGGTGAAACGGGGATGTCATGATAGCGTGAACGTGTTAATACTTCATGAGCAAAGACCTGATGGTGATTGTGATCCATGATGGGTTGATAAACCAAATCATCGTGTTATTCATTAAAATAAAGAACAAATAGCGCCCAAAACGGGCGCTTAAATAAACTTCATCCCATATTAGGAAACAACGGTATGCACATAATCCATTTTGGGATCAAGGTTGGGGAAATCGCTTCGAAAATGCGCGCCTCTACTTTCTTGTCGAGATAGGGCAGATTCAAGAATCAACCGAGAAGTACAGATAGCTGGCGACAGTGGATAACTTTGCTGTAAAACAGTGAGGACTTTCAACCCATGCTCTAAGGAATCTCTATTTCGAACAATACCGGCCGCCTTCCACATCACCGCTTGTACTTCACCAAGTATTTCTTGGCTATCCGGTAATAGGGTAGCGGAAACCTTATATTCATGAAAATCATGATCCTCTTCAAACTTTGTACATTCCATATGCTCCGCTATTGAGAACGCCATCACAAGGCATTCGAGTAACGAATTACTCGCTAGTCGGTTAGCTCCATGCAATCCTGTGCTTGCTACTTCACCGATGGCATAGAGTCCTGGAACATTAGTTTGTCCGTTGATTTTAGCGTTGATTCCCCCCATCATGAAGTGAGCTGCAGGCGATATAGGAATTAGATCATGCGCCGGATTGATTCCATACAAACGACAAGTTTCAAATATGGTTGGAAATTTCTTTACAAAATCCAGAACATTTCGGCAATCTAGGTAGACCTTCTTGCCTTGTTGTAACCTGCTATAAATGGCACGTGCTACAACATCACGGGGTTCTAAATCTCCCCGTGGATACTCCCTCATGATGGCATCGCCCAAATGATCCACTAATGTACCACCGGCACCACGAACCGCCTCGGAGATCAAAAATGATGGATACCCCTCAAGATCGAGTGTCGTTGGATGAAATTGCACAAACTCCAGATCTCGCAAACCTGCCCCCACGTGGTAAGCCAAGGCAATTCCGTCCCCCGTCGCACCAGAAGGATTTGTCGTTCGTTGAAATAACTGCCCCGTCCCACCGGTCGCAAGGATGACCGCACGCCTGGCATAACACCGAATCTGTTCAAAAGGTTCTCCTTGTAATTGACCGAATACTCCTATGACGCGCTTATTTTGGTTTTGCATAAGAGAAAGCACATGTACATTCACCACGCGTTGAATACTTGAGTTCTTTTCTAATGCCGCCATGACGGTCTCCATTACCTTACGCCCAGTGGCATCTCCACCTGCATGTAAAATCCTGTGCCGATTATGGGCTCCTTCTAATCCCAGGGAAATATCCCCCATTGAATTTTGATCAAATAACACTCCAATGTCTCGCAACCATGGAATTAATTTGGGTCCTGTTGCCGTAAGATAGCTCACAACCTCGCTATCGCATAATGCTACACCCACCTCCATGGTATCTTTCGCATGTAACTCAGCAGTATCATCTGATCCAACAGCCGCCGCAATACCCCCTTGAGCGGCAAAAGAATTGCTCTCGGCTGGCAACGCCTTGGATAGAAGAAGCACTGTTCCTTGAGTGCTTAGCAAGTACGCAGCAACGCTACCTGCAAGTCCGCTTCCTACAACGACGAAATCAGCATATAAAACCTTCATTATAGTTACTCCTTTTTGGCGGTCTTCTTATTCAAACGTCACATCTAATCCCACATCGACACTGGTCACTGAGTGAGTCAATGCACCCATAGAAATATAGTGAACACCAGTTTGTGCAACTTCATTGAGGCGATCTACCGTCATGTTTCCAGAAGCTTCAATCAAGACATGGTTGTTCGTTAGTTGTACTGCCTTACGTAAAGTCGGCAAATCCATATTGTCGAGCAATATCATATCTGCATCGGTTGTCAAAGCTTCCTTGAGTTGAGCGAGTGTATCAACTTCCACCTCTATTTTTGTAGATAGTCCAACGCTCTCACGCGCCTTTTGTACGGCAGCAGCAACCCCTCCACACAGCGCAATATGATTATCTTTTATGAGTACCATGTCATCTAGGCCAAAACGGTGGTTGTGTCCCCCACCCATTTTCACCGCATACTTTTCAAGTACACGCCATCCTGGTGTCGTTTTTCGTGTATCGAGCAATTTGGTGGAAGTCCCCTTTAATTGATCAACAGCTTCTCGTGTGAACGTTGCAATGCCCGTGAGCCGTCCAAGAAAATTCAACGCAGTGCGCTCACCCATTAATAGGGATCTGGCCGGTCCATACAGTTGACACACAGCAGTTCGCTCGCCGCTTATATCCTGTCCATCGTCGACAAGATACTCGACTCGCACCTCAGAACCAAGTTCAGAATACACAGCATCAATCATTCTCGATCCAGCAATTCGTGCTGGTTGTTTTACATATACGGTCGCTCTTGCTTGAAGATGCGCATCAATAATGGCTTCTGTTGTACAGTCGCCTCTTCCAATATCTTCAGCCAATGCAAGTCGAATCAGCAATTTTGTTGAATCGGCGAGAAACATAGACAAACCTCCTGAGATTTCGGTATCAAATGTTTGTATGACGTCACAGCGCACGCGGGAAATTTACCCAAATTTCAATAAATCGCATAGTGTATACTTACTATTTTACATCTGTATATACAGAAATGGCTACAGCTAAATAGTAATAGTTGATCATAATCAAATTATATGTATATACTCCTGTATAGACTGATCTAGAAGGGATCGAACTGAGATGGCGTCGATAGCGGTAGAACATTCCCTAATTGAAGAGATTGCAGCTTGGAAAAAGAAGCGCAATGCAATAATTCTCGCGCACAATTACGAATTACCAGAGATACAAGATATTGCTGATGTTTTGGGTGATTCGCTTATGCTTGCACGGGCGGCAGCAAAAACAGATGCAGAAGTTATTGTCTTTTGCGGAGTTCATTTCATGGCTGAAACGGCTGCAATACTTAATTCTGAGAAGACAGTTCTGCTGCCCGACATCAATGCCGGTTGTTCACTGGCTGATTCTATCACGGTTGAACAACTCCTCGAGTGGAAACGAGAGCACAAACATGCAGTCGTCGTCTCTTACGTGAACACAACGGCAGAAGTAAAAGCTGAAAGTGACTACTGTTGTACGTCTTCTAATGCTGTCAGAATTGTTGAAAGCATTCCCGCCGATCAAGAAATCCTTTTTCTGCCTGATATGTTCCTGGGTTCCTATGTCAAACGCGTTACAGGTCGTCAAAATATGCATATCTGGATGGGTGAATGTCACGTACATGCAGGTATTGCACCGGCTGACGTAGAAGGAATCTTCAAGAAACACCCACAAGCAGAATTGTTGGTTCATCCGGAATGTGGTTGTTCGACTTCAAGTATGTTTCTATTATCCGAGGGACTCTTGCCCAAAGAACGCACACATATGCTTTCCACCGGCGGAATGTTACAACACGCGCAAAACTCGACATCAAAAGAATTTATTGTTGCCACCGAAATAGGTATCATCCACCAAATGGAAAAAACGAATCCAGGGAAAACATTCTTCGCAGCGAACCGAACTGCCATCTGCCCGTTCATGAAAATGATCACGTTATCCAAAGTTCTAACGGCATTAAAGGAAAATACACACGTCATCACAGTACCCGCCGGAATTCGTGAGCGTGCAAAAGTTGCAATTGATAGAATGATTGCGATTGGCTAGATAAGTACAACTTGTACCGTCTTGCAGTGAATACCATTCTTATGACGGCTGCAGGTGGCCGCATCGTGCTTTTTACAAAACTTTATGCTGGCGGCGCATGAACACGGGGTAGGAACAGTCATCACCTCATTCGGAGCTACACCCCCCGGCCGCGCCACCCTTGAAGTTTCAGATGGATATGTCACCATGGATAAGCTAAAGCAGCTACCTTGGGCGTCTGCTTTGAGAAGCCTGCATCAGATAATCGTATTGGTTGCTACAAGTGCATTGACATTCGATATGTCGTCGTCTATATTTTTACATAGATTATTCTATTGATCAATTGAATAATGGAGGTAAGGCAATGAATGCCGATCGGGCCTTCAAGGATGCGATTTATG
>JAKACU010000190.1 GCA_021821185.1 Bacillota bacterium | reverse complement strand
TGCGGCGAATCCCCTTTGGCTTGCCCGTTGTTCCTGACGAATACCCGATATAAAAAACATCGGGGTCAGCGTCTTGAACGTTTTCATTTTCAGGGTGGCGCGTTAGATGGAGATCCCCATGACGTTCCTCAATAACTAAACTGGGCTTAAGCAGGCTTAGCATCACCGTTTTTTCGCTGTCGACAAGACGAGGATTGATTGGAGATACGATCATTCCTGCATGTACGATGCCTAGAAATACGATAAGGTAGTCAATTCTATTGGGCAGGCAAAGACCCACACGCTGCGACGGTTTGTAGTGATCGCTTAAAAGGCGATCTGCGACCGCTTGTATCTGCAAAGCAAGCTGCCCATAGGTGACCATCTCCTCCCCCATACAGATGGCCGGCTTATGGGGATTAGTTTTTGCGTATTGCAGCACACCGTCTTCTACTCTCATGTTAAACAACTCGCTCCCATAACGACGCTATCCCGAGCCCTCCGCCTACGCCAAGTGCGGCAATACCGTAGCGGCCTTGGCGCCGTTTTAATTCGTGAAAAATTCTCGTTAACAATATGGCGCCCGACGCTCCATACGGATGACCCAAAGCGATCGCACCGCCGCAGACGTTGAGTTGAAAAGGTGTAATCTCCAGTTCGTGCATACACGCGACAACTTGCGCTGCGAATGCTTCATTGATTTCTATCATGTCAATATCAGCGATGGATAACCTATTGTTTGCCAGCAGGTGACGGATAGCAGGAACTGGCCCGATGCCAAGATAATTGGGATTAACCCCCACAAGCTTCGCATCAACGAACCGAAGAATGGGTGAAAGCCGCAATTCAAGACAGGCTTCTTTAGAAGCCGCCAAAACAACGGCGGCGCCGTCGTTAATGCCACAGGAATTTCCGGCAGTCACAGTTCCATTTACTTGAAAAGCCGGTTTGAGTTTTGCGAGCTTTTCAAGATCGGTATTGTTTCGGGGCCCTTCGTCTTGTTCAAAAAGCTCACCGTCAGCCAATTCAACCTGGACGATTTCATCGGCAAACTTTCCCGCATTTCGTGCTGCTATTGCCTTTTGGTGACTGGCAAGCGCAAATTCATCTTGTTTGCGCCTGGTAATCCCGTACCGTTTGGCGACGTTTTCCGCCGCTATACCCATCTCTGGATCGCCGATGTCCTCTGGTGAAAAGCGAGCTCTTGAATAAAAAGCTGGCCCTTTGCCACGGTAGAGATCCAATGGCTTCTCGATCTTCCATGGCGCCCGACTTGAACTCTCAACGCCGCCAGCCAGTACGATATCCCTTTGCCCAGACTGTATTGCAAAAACAGCCTGATGAATGGCCTGTAAACCTGATCCACACTGCAAGTCGACGGTGACGCCTGGTATCGACACATCAAATCCTGCGGTCAGGAGGGACAACCGTGCCAGATTGCCTCCAGGCCCAACCACATTGCCTAAAGTGACCTCTTCGATCTCATCGGGTGCTAGCCTCGCATCAGCAACAGCGGCTTTTAGCACTGTACTTGCCAATTGTTCGGGAGGGACATTTTTCAAGGCACCGCCGCATTTTCCGACAGCCGTGCGCCTTGCCGCTGCAATATAGACTTCTCGCATCAGATTTCTTCCCGCTCAAAGAGCGCAGCCAGTCGCCGCTGACCCAGTAAAGCTTCTTGCACTGTCTCGTTGATGACGTCCTGTACTGTTTTCACCGAATGAATCAAAGCGACCGATTGCCCTGCCCAGGCAAAGCCTTGTTCAAAGTCACCGTGAAAGACAGCTGTTTTATTGCGTTCTCCGGTCAAAAGCTTGTGGAGTTCCTCCGTTGGCGCACCCGAACTCTCGGTATCCACTATGTGCCGAGTCCATAATCCATCGAGCACTCGACCTGGCGCACCAAGGCTTCTCTTGATGACCCGTGTATCGGCAGGCGTTGCCTGTGTCAGCCGTTCTTTATAATCATGATGCGCCGCACACTCCGTTGTAGCCACAAATCGTGTACCCATCTCAATTCCTTCTGCACCAAGCGCCAAGGCAGCGGCCAGGCCGCGACCGTCAGCGATTCCTCCGCTTGCAATGACGGGGATTTTTACCGCGTCCACCACGGCTGGAATCAGCACAAAAGTGCCTGTGTCATCGCGCCCGATATGTCCCCCGCCTTCTTGTCCCACGGCGATCACAGCATCGGCGCCAAGATGCTCTGCCTTTTTCGCCTGAATCACAGAACTTATCATCACGAGCGTTTTTATACCTGATCCCGTTAATCGTTGCAGTGCGGGAGCGGGATTGCCACCCGTAAGTGTTACAGCCAAAACGCCTTCATCAAGTACAACATCCACAAATTCCTCGACAGAGCGGTGTTGACTGACCGCGATATTGACACCAAACGGCTTATCTGTCAGGCCTCTTACAGCTGCAATTTCTCGTCGCAGATCATCAGCACCACGAAGTGATGTGGCAGTTATCTGACCCAATCCGCCCGCATTTGCTACGGCAGCAGCCAAATCAGACACGGCAAGGTAAGCGAGTCCACCTTGCAAAATCGGGTATTGAATCTTGAGCATCTGGGTGATTCGCGTTGTGATCCCCGTAAACAAGACCTCCCTTTCTTCTTTAAAAGTATAGTGTATTTGCAACAGTGGATGCAGCAAATAAACGATCTGCGCTACAGGCTTGAGTTAGCGCCACATTATGGTATCTTATTGACGTAAGAAATGTCATGGTACAAAGAGATAGTGCAGGGAGTTGATTTGGGTGGACATCCAAGAACTGATTGCCAGTCGTCGCAACATTAAAATGTTTAAGCCTGATGGGATTGATATGGAGTTGGTTCAATCCTTGCTGCAGGCCGCTGCAATGGCTCCCAACCATAAGCTGACAGAGCCCTGGGAGATTCTTTTTATCGGTCCTGAGACACGAGCAAAATTGAATCATAAAGCCGATTTTGGCGGGGCCCCCCACGTTATGGCCGTACTGTCTAAGCAAGGTAACAGCGCTGTTGAACGTGATGAAAACCTCATTGCAA
>JAKACU010000189.1 GCA_021821185.1 Bacillota bacterium | reverse complement strand
TAGAAACGCTACAGCCATTATAACAAACAATTGCTAAGGAGGATTTCTCCCCTTGAATCATGAACAATCCGTGATATGGCATGATCGAGCGAAGCGTTCCATCATCGGCGGCGTAAACAGCCCGTCTCGCTCCTTTAAGGCAGTCGGCGGCGGATCTCCGGTCACCATGGCGCGAGGTCAGGGCCCGTATATGTATGATGTGGATAACAACCGCTATATCGATTATCTCTGTGCCTTTGGTCCAGTCATTGTCGGTCACGCGCATCCGCACATCACCCAGGCAGTCACAACAGCCATGCAAAACAGCAGTTTACTTGGCACACCTACGGTGTGGGAAACGCTGTTTGCCGAAAGACTGCAAAAAGCCATCGCACCGCTTGAGCGTGTGCGCTTTGTCAATTCTGGAACAGAAGCCGTCATGTCTAGCATAAGGGTCGCTCGAGCCTACACCAACAGAAGCAAAATCCTTAAATTCGCCGGATGTTATCATGGGCATTCGGATCTGGTGCTTGTGGCAGCAGGTTCTGGACCATCTTCGATTGGCATTCCCGACAGTGCGGGAGTCCCTGCATCGATCGTGCAAGAGGTGATTACCGTTCCCTATAATAACGAAGCGGCGCTGGATAAGGCGATGACCTTATATGGTGAGCAAATCGCAGCCGTACTGGTGGAACCTGTTGTCGGCAACTTTGGCATTGTCGAACCTAATCCGGGCTTTTTACGGCATGTGCGTGAGAAGACCAACGAATACGGTGCCTTAATGATCTATGATGAAGTCATTACCGCTTTTCGCTTTCGCTTTGGAGCGGTGGAACATGATGACACCATTCCGGATTTGTTTGCTTTAGGGAAAATTATCGGCGGCGGATTGCCTATTGGTGCCTACGGTGGACGACAAACTATTATGGAACAGGTCGCTCCGCTTGGTCCCGCATACCAAGCCGGGACGCTCGCGGGCAATCCCGCATCGCTTTGTGCCGGCATGGCGTGCCTCGACGTTTTGGAGACCCCTGGTACATATGAGAAGATGAAAGACTTGGCCACAACACTGACGGCAGGCATCTCACACATTGCCAAACGAGACGGCGTCCCCGTCACCATCAATCAGTATGGCGGAGCCTTTACCGTATATTTCAATGTACCCTTTGTACAAAACTACGAGCACGCACAGCAATCCGACAGCGAAATGTTTTCCGTATTTTTCCATACCATGTTAGATCAAGGTGTATATCTGGCACCTTCCAAGTATGAGGCGTGGTTCTTGACAATTGCCCATACGAAAGAAGATATCGAAGAGACACTGGCTGCTGTGGACAAAAGCATGCCCGTGGTGCGCGCCTGGATGGATAAGAGAGTGTAGATTGCACACAAGATGAAAAAGGCGGTTGGATCGATCGTCCGATCGTCCAACTGCCTCTATTTTGGTTCCGCTGCTGCTCCGTTGCCGTTCAATAAGCCACAAAATCTGGCTTATCAACCTCTAATGCCGCAAGGCATCAAAATTAGCGAGATAAACAGGCTTATAGCTAATTTTCATCGTCAATGAGGTGTTACAAAGCTAATAAGCCATGCCAGACAGCTAATCTCCCAGTAACCACTATAGATTATTGCCAATAGGCCAAATAACCCGGCTAATCCAAAAATCCGGTCCTGGCATGGAGTGTGCATGATACGGCTTGACGCCATACCGGCTCTTACACCCAGGCGACCACAGTGGGCTTAACCTTGCGGCAGCAAATCAGCCAATTTATCATACAATTGCTTCTTTGGCATATAGCCGACAATTTGTCGAACGACTTTCCCACCTTTGAAGACAAGCAAGGTAGGAATGCTCATGATCCCAAATTCACGGGCAGTTTGCGGGTTATCATCGACATCTAACTTTCCCGCTTTAAGTCTCGGACCGAGTTCTGACGCGAGGTCTTCCACAACCGGCGAGAGCATTTTACAAGGTCCACACCATGCGGCCCAAAAATCAATCAGGACTGGTGTTTCCCCTTCAACAAATTGCTTAAACGACTGATCGGTGACTTCTTGTACCGATGGCATCGTGATGCACCTCCAACTCAACAGCTTATTCTGGCTTACAAGTCCATAGTATAACACACTTATTTTCTTTTAGTGCGTTCAAACAAACGCTCCACGATGTGACTAGCTGCCACAACGTCCCCTTCAACAAACAACACCACAAAATCCTCATGATCCGGCGCAATGCGTGCAACAGGGAAAAGTACGATCGTTCCTTCTTCTCCCCGCACCACAAACTCCCTGGCATGTTCAAGGCCAACCATACCAGCAGTGTACTTGGCCTGCAAAGCCAGCGTGGCAAACAAATCGATCACCGTTTCATCATAGGCTTGCGCATGTATGCCGCGACGACCGTCCGCATAGACGGTTAACCACCCCAGCACAGCATCGTCTTGCAGTGCCTGTGTAAGAATTTCATCAAGCGATTGAGGGGCATCCGCGGACGCCAAGGGCGCCTCGAATTCTTCAGCAGGTTCGAGCGCGGCGGGTGCATCCAAAGGTGCATCCAAGGGAAATTCCACGTACTCTCCCTGCTCCGTGCTATTTTCTATCAAGTCACCAGCAGTCGTGTCATGAACTTCTTTAGGGGGATCTTCCGCTTCCTGTTTTGCTGCCCCATCAGTTGCCACATCGGGGCTGACAAACGGTTTTGACCGCTTGTCCTGGGGTTTGCTCACAGCGGAGCTAGACTCTGACTTTTTCATGTGAATTATGGTCCAGGCCATCATCACAATCAGAGCAATGACAAGTACGATACCTGCAAAGATAAGATAAGCTACAGTCCCCGATGCCATCGCGTCCACTCCAGGATAGATTGGTCAATCCGCTTTTCTTAAAAAATAGCATACTCAGCAAACAGCGGCAACTTGTTTGACGTCCTCCCACGGCTAAAGCCGTGGGATTCCTCCAGGTATTTGCCTGGATTCCACTCTGTTGTTGCAACGGATTTCTGGAAGCTTCACGCTTTTACTAGCCGCGAATCTGCCAATTGGCTAC
>JAKACU010000188.1 GCA_021821185.1 Bacillota bacterium | reverse complement strand
AACCGCCTCCGAAACAGCATAAAGACTACAACGCCTGCAACATTGAGCAAGACATGTGTGGCAGCGACTCTTTGCACAGGCTTCGATCCGCCAATACTTGCAAGAACGGCGGTTATGCACGTTCCCACATTGTTGCCAAACACGACAGTAATGGCTGCTGATAAGGAGAGCGCACCAGCTTTGGCAAGGGTAAGCGTTAGCGCTGTGCTGGCCGAGCTGCTTGTGATGATAGCGGTGAGCACGGTTCCTGCTACAACGCCTAGCCATGGGTGGATTTCGGCATAAAGCAAAAGATCGGCAATGGCACGCGACACGATAATAGGCTGCATTGCTTGACCAATTAGTCCAAAGCCGACAAAAAGCGTACCAAATCCGACGATACTTAGGGCGAGCCCACGCAGTTTACTGCGTTTTTGGTGTCGGGTGATTATTGCGGCTAGCAAAAACAAGACAATTCCTATGACGACAAGCCATGGTCCGATTCGTTCCACACCAAGACTGAGCAAACCGACAGTCAGCGTGCTGCCAATGTTGGTACCAAGAATGATGGCAATGGTTTCGCTAAATTGCAGTACGCCTGCTGATACAAGTCCCATCGACAAAATGGTGACAGCGGCACTGGATTGCATGAAAAGTGTCGCCATGATTCCGGTTACCAATCCGCGTGTCGGTGTTTTCACCAGCGCAGCGATGGCACGTTCCATGTGTTTTGAAGAAACAGCCGTTAGTCCTTGGCGCATGGTGAAAAGTCCGAGCAAAAACACGCCAAGGCCGCCTGCTAGTTTGGCAAACAGCAGGATAAAAGGCGAGGCACTCATGGACAGCCTCCTTATCGTTTTTTACATACCTATGCGGACAACCTCAAAAACAGAAAGGATTTGATCACAATCGCAGAAGTTAAATTGATGAGAAATCGCAAACGCCGTCTCGAGGCAGGCCATCCCTGGATCTATCGTTCGGAAATCCACACCGTTTTGGGTGAGCCTGTTACAGGCGATGTTGTGACCATAAAGAATCACCAGGGACATTTTCTGGGGCGCGGTTTCTACCATGAGACATCGCAACTTGCGGTACGCCTGGCCACCTATGATCCCAATGAAAAAATCGATGAAAAGTGGCTTCGTCGTCGGGTATCCGCGGCATTTGCCTATCGCAAACGATTCTTACGCGATACCAGTGCCTGTCGCGCTGTCTATGGTGAAGCCGATGGCTTGCCAGGACTTATTGTGGACAAATATGGGCTGACTGCGGTTGTGCAAATTCTTAGCAGCGCTATGGACACAAGAAGAGACTGGATAGCACCCGTTTTGCGCGATGTGTTAGGGGTAACTGCCGTTTACGAACGAAGTGATGCGCCTGCGCGAAAGCTTGAGGGGCTCGAAGAACGTGTCGGATGTCTTTATGGTGATTGCCCAGAAACAGTTACCATTACTGAAAATGGTCTGCGCTTTGCCGTCGATATCGTGCACGGGCAAAAGACGGGGCATTTTTTTGATCAAAGGGAGAATCGTATGGCGATCGCTCCACTCGTTCGTTTTGCTGCAGATGAAAAACCGCGTCCTGATCAGCAGTACATGGCTCCTGATGAAGGGCAAGCACTGACTCGTTCTTCGCGTGAAAGCGACAGTCGACGAGGTGCCGAGGTGCTTGATTGCTTTTCTCACACGGGAGGTTTTGCGATTCACGCAGCGCATTTTGGCGCGGCGTCTGTGACCTTGGTTTATCAAAGTGATATGGCTATGGAAGCTGCTAAACAAAATGCTGTACTAAATGGTGTCGCTGACCGATGTGTTTTTAGCGTGGCCAATGTCTTTGATCTTCTTCGCGAGTATGAAAAAGAAGGGCGGACATTTGATGTGGTCATTCTTGATCCGCCGGCTTTTGCCAAGAACCGCGCCAGTGTTGACAATGCGTTACGAGGATACCGCGATATCAACTTGCGGGCGTTGCGTATCATCAAAGAAAATGGCTTTTTGGTCACAGCATCCTGTTCTTCGCATGTGACGCCTGACTTGTGGAAAGATACCATAGCACAGGCGGCCGTAGACGCTCATAAGGTTTTGCGGCTCATTGAATTTCGCTCGGCAGCAAAAGACCACCCCCAACTAATCGGGATGGCCGAAAATGATTACCTTAAATTTGCGATGTATCAAGTGGAGACAAGATCGTTTCGACCTTCGTAATTACATCCGAAATAATGCGGATCCCCAGATGAGGCCGCCTGCAAACGCGGTGAACATAAGCAGGTCGCCTTCATGGATCCTGCCTAACCGCATCCATTTGTCAAGGGCTATAGCCATGGCGGCGGCTGACGTGTTGCCGTACTCTTCAAGGCACAGCGCTGTTTTATCACTGGAAATGCCGACGCGTTCTCCAATCGCTTCGATGATGCGCAGGTTTGCCTGATGGGGAACAAGCACATCAACATCATCAGCGAGCAAATTTTGGCGTTCCAGGACTCGTTTGATACTGTCTGTCATGCCGTTTACAGCAGCTTTGAACATCGCTCGCCCGTCTTGCCAAATATACGGGGTGACTGTTTCCCTGTTGCTTAGTGTCTTAAGCCAAGATGGAGGTGCGGTGTGCCTTGGCGTAAACGCCACATCGACACGTGTGCCGTCGGACCCAAGATCAAAGTCGATCAAGCCTTTTTGTGTTGCCCCTTCTACATGCGGCGTTGCCTGCAAAATGGCCGCGCCAGCGCCATCGCCAAACAGGATGCAAGAATTGCGGTCGGTATAATCGATGTAGCGCGTAATACCTTCGGCCGCTACGATTAAGGCTGTCTTGTACGCACCTGTTTGCAAAAACTGGGCTCCTTGAATCAAGGCGTACAAAAATCCTGCGCACACAGCATTTGTGTCAAAGGCAACAGCTTTCGTCGCGCCGATGCCGCGCGAAATCATGCAGGCTAGCGGGGGAAACAACAAATCTGGCGTAAAAGTAGCGGCGATAATAAGGTCAATGTCTGTCACGTCAATACCAGCACTTTGCACCGCCTTTTTGGCCGCTTCTACGGCAAGGTCGGTTACTGTTTCTTCCGGG
>JAKACU010000187.1 GCA_021821185.1 Bacillota bacterium | reverse complement strand
AATCAAGCGACACAACTGGGACTTGGTCCTGCCCTTTCTGTGGTCGATGCCAAAACGATCGCGCATAGGGGTTTTTTGGAGCATATTCAAAATGTGGCTGTGCAAGCGCAGATTCCCCATCAGTTGCGAAGAACGATCGGCGGTGCTAATGACGTTGGAGCAATTCATGTTACGCGCGAAGGCATTGTCAGTGCAGCGATATCCGTACCGACGCGCTACATTCATGCACCCTCGCAAATCATAAGTCTTAGCGATTATGAGCATACCGTTGACTTGGTGGAAGCTGTGTTACGCAGTATTGAACGAGGGGGATTTACCGGATGATAAACGAGTGCTTTGACCAATTACAAAAAGTCTCAGGCCCTTGTGGGGATGAAACACAGGTGGCCAGCGTACTGCAAGATATCCTGACCCCCTTTGTCGATGAGGTTTTCAAAGACGCATTAGGCAATCTTTATGCTGTGAAAAACCCCGTTGTACAGACGGACGGGCCAGTGGAAACGATTATGTTGTCCGCGCATATGGACGAACCGACAGTAACTGTCATTGATATTGACGATGCTGGTTTTATCAGAGTGGAAGCTGTTGGTAAACTGCAACCGGCAGGCCTTATCGGCGCTCGCGTCAGGTTTGCCCGTACCGGACGATTAGGCGTGATTGGCGCGCAAGCGCATGTAGAACTTAAGGATATTGCCTTTCGCCATTTATTTGTCGATGTGGCGGCTCAGAACAAAGAAGATGCTATGCAGATGGTCAAGCTGGGGGATTTTGCGACATTGCATAACCCTGTTGACGCATTTTCAACCGATGTCATCGTGGGACCTTCGTTAGATAGTAAAGTATCGTGCGCAATCTTAGTCGATATTTTACAAAAAGCGCAAAATCAAAAGAAAGTCATCGCGGTCTTTACTGTTCAAAAGCAGGCGGGTTCACGCGGAGCTCATGTGGCGGGATTTAGGGGCAGCCCTGATCTAGCCGTGACGATTGATTTGACCAAAGCTGGCGATACACCCAATGCCGAGCGGCCTGCTTTGAAAATGGGCGATGGGCCTGCCATCAAGATGCTCGATGCCGGCATGGTTGTTGCACCGTCCGTGCGTGATCGGCTCGTGACGGCCGCCAAGCGTGCCGATGTTGCCTATCAATTCGAGGTCGCACAAACTTCCTCCAGCGACACAGGCGCGTTATTCATCAGTCGCGGTGGAATAAGAGCGGGCGGGGTGTCAGTGGTAGCAAGGTACGCATCCTTGATGTCACAAATGATTGACACAAAAGATGTAGCGCGAACGATTGCTTTACTAACGGCACTCTTAGAATAGCGTCACAATTAGAACTTTGTAGTATAATGTGACAAACATGATGTGAGGAGTGGGCGATGTGCTGCGCTATTTGACCGCGGGTGAATCACACGGTCCATCCCTCACCGCTATTATCGAGGGATTGCCTGCCAACTTGCCAATTGACATCGATGCTGTCAATCACCAGCTTTGGCGGCGACAACAAGGGCATGGCCGGGGATTTCGCATGAAAATTGAATCGGATACCATAGAACTCTTGTCGGGTGTGCGTTTTCAAAAAACGATAGGAACCCCAGTCGCTCTTTTGGTAAAAAACCGTGATTATAAAAATTGGGTATCGCGCATGGATCCAGCGGCTGACAGACCGGCTGACGTTCCCTTAGTGACGAAACCGCGACCAGGTCATGCTGATTTGTCAGGATATTTGAAATACGAACTCGACGATGTCCGCGATGTTTTGGAGCGTGCCAGTGCAAGAAACACAGCAACCTTGGTGGCTGTAGGAGCGATTGCCAGGCAGCTATTAGCAGCTTTTGGGATTCGGCTATTTTCCCACGTGGTGCAAATCGGTAAACAATCTGTGCAAAGGTCAAACCTTGAGTCGCTCACGATCGAGCAAATCGCGCACAGTGCTGAGGCATCTCCTGTTCGCGCAGCGGATAAAGACGCTGAAGCTGCGATGATGGCGGAGATTGATCAGGCCAAAGTTGCAGGCGATACCGTTGGCGGAGTCTTTGAGATTGTCGTGACAGGTGTGCCTGTGGGACTGGGCAGTTATGCCATGCCCGATCGACGCTTGGATGCGCTTCTTGCCGGTGCCTTAATGGGGATTCAGGCCATTAAGGGCGTAGAGATTGGACTTGGTTTTGCGACAGCGGGCCTTCCTGGATCACGCGTCCATGACGCCATTTACCATGGTGCAGAAAACGGATATTATCGTGATACAAATGGCGCCGGAGGTATTGAAGGTGGTGTTTCCAACGGCGAACCTATTGTTGTGCGTGCCGCGATGAAACCTATTCCAACGCTTTATAAACCGCTTGACAGCGTCGATGTCGTGACCAAAGAGGCGTTTGTCGCAGCAATCGAACGGTCTGATGCATGTGCAGTGCCGGCAGCCGCCGTTGTCGGGGAAAACGTCACAGCTTTCGTGATTGCACAAGCGTTTGTGGAAAAATTCGGCGGAGATTCTCTCCAAGAAATGGAACGCAACTACAACAGCTATCTGCAGCGCGTAAAAGAGAGGTCATAATATGGAGCAGCCGCACATCGAACACATCACCTCCTTTGGAGGATCGTATGATCTTGTTATCGGCAGCGGTCTGCTTTCCAAGGCCGATTCGTTTTTGTCAACGATCATTGAGCCGACCGCGCCGCTTTTACTTGTGTACGATCAAAGGCTAGAACAGTTTTCCTACGTGGATACCCTGCAAACAAGCCTCAAGAAGGTGTACGGGGCGGTTCATCGCGTTGCTGTTCCTTCTGGTGAGGCGTCAAAATCACTGGAGCAGGCGTCTTTGCTTTACTCTGCCTGCGTTTTGCATGGACTGGATAGAAATGCAGTACTCTTGGCGGTTGGCGGCGGAGTTATCGGGGATCTAGCGGGCTTTATTGCTGCTACCTATATGCGAGGCGTGCGCTTTGTCCAGGTACCAACGACACTCTTGGCGCATGATTCCAGTATCGGCGGGAAAGTGGCGATTGACATACCGGAGGGAAAAAACCTGGTCGGTGCCTTTCATCCGCCGAAAATTGTTTTGT
>JAKACU010000186.1 GCA_021821185.1 Bacillota bacterium | reverse complement strand
TTAAAAAATCCACCACACGTAGCGCTTGCGTATATTCTGCCTTATGCAGATTAACAATCACGGAGCGATGCCCCTTCAAATGATCCGCGATCACCTGAGCGTCCTCGTAACTGCCTGGTTCAGCCAAGACAACGCGCACTTGTTTTTGCGTGTGCAAATTCAGTACCGGTGCCCGGTTTCTTGCCATACTCGGTTCAACATCCATATCTTCATCCATCTGTTCGTGCATCACAGGCGCTTCTTCGGATTCCTCATCGCCAAGGCCGATAAAATTCCATAGGCGTTGTAACATGCATAAACGACCTCCCTATGAGCGAAACTATAATCTAAAGATACACTATAATCCACTTATGTTCGAGGATTTTCTTCCAAAACCAAAAAACGGCCTATTCGCACCATCGTCGCTCCCTCTTCGACGGCTACCGAAAAGTCATTTGACATGCCCATGGATAACTCAAGCTTTGGTAAAGAAAGGCGATTAAGAAGATCATCACGAAGCTCCCGTAAAGCCCGAAACTCCTTTCGAGCCATCATCCTATCATCATAACGAGTTCCGATCATCATCAATCCTGCTAATTGCAGATTGGTTTTGCTTAAACAATGGATAGCAAGATCAACAGCCGATTCTGGATCAACCCCGGATTTTTGTGGTTCGCCAGACATATTCACTTGAAGCAAAATTTGCAACGGTTGTTCAGACATCCTATGGCGATCAAGTCCATCAAGCAGTTCCTTTCGGTCTACACTATGCACAAAATCAAAATATTGCGCGACCTTTTTTGCTTTATTCATCTGCACAGGTCCAATAAAATGCCAGACAACCGGGATGTTTTCAGCGAGTTTAGGTTCAGCTACCTGAAAACGGTTTTCAGCACAATCAGTGATCCCGGCCGCTGGAAGTAAGCAAGCTTTTGTTTCATCAATATACTTGGTCACAGCGATCACGCGAACATCATGATGCTGATGCGTTCTGCTTAGAGCATCATGGATTTCTTGCTCAATCGTGTGCTTTCTGTCTGTCACATTGCGTATGTACATTGCTTCATCTTCTTTGTCAAGCAAGAATCATATCCTCCTCTTACCGACGCAAAGCGATAAATCCTCCATGGCGTCCTGTCTTTCCTTGTTCTTTTCGAAAGGAATAGTACCCATCCATGCAATGAGTACAAATAGCCGAATCCAGTATGCTGTCTTTTGCAATGCCAAGAGAAGTGAGTTGATCACGCAACAATGTCGGCAGATCAACCATGACACGATGATTGTGCCTTGGTGAAGGTTGCCATTGCGGTTTTTTGCCGATACGTTGATAGGCTTCTTTAAAGTGGGTGATAACAGGTTCATCCACCTCGTAACAACAACCCCGAATGGCAGGTCCCATAGCAACGCAAAGGGAGGTTAGTGATGCTCCGCAAGCCAACATCGTTTCTACCGTCTTTGTCACAATACCGCCTGTCACACCTCGCCAACCTGCATGGGCTGCACCAACCACATGATGACGAATGTCTGCAAAAAGCAGTGGTACACAATCAGCGGCCACAATAGCTAGTGCTGCACGATTGACCGTTGTCACCATTGCATCAACGCCTCGCACAGCGTCTTGCAACGATGCGTTACCCAAACCCACGTGGTACTCATCAATCACCGCAACATCGGTGCCATGGACTTGCTCAGCATACGTGACTTGTCGGTCACTGATACCCAAGTCGTGGGCGATCTCTCGGCGATTGTGCAACACGGCCTGACTTTCATCGCCGACATGCAGGCCAATATTGAGCGAAGAAAAATCACCTGTGCTTCTACCTCCATGACGTCCAGAAAATCCTGCATAAATACCAAACATTTCCCAGTCTCGTATCCGTAGCAACGTATCCACGAAAAGTTTCGCCCCCAACCTCATCGTAGCATAAAAAAAGACCGGTGATCCGGTCAATAACCGCCTGATGAAAAACTTGTTCGGGATTGAGGCAAATAAGATGATCCTTCTCCTTGCCTTAAATCAACCAAAACAACATCTGATCCCACCTTGACGATCTGCGCCCAGGCAATAATAACCTCCTCGCCTGATGCCATAAGTCCAAAAAACCGGCCGACGGGAGGAATGATCATTGCCCGAATGAGCCCGCTGTCAACATCAATATCCAAATCACCAATCGCGCCGAGTTTTCGGCCATCTGCGAGATTGACGACATCCTTAGCCTGCAGTTCTGAAGCTCTCATACCCTCTCGCCTCCTTACGGAGCGACTAAAAAGACAATCCTTATATCATTAGGGTATGACGCCTTGAACACCTTATAACCACTAAGTGACAAACTTTTGCATATGCACGATGGCTGCCTTCTCTAATCGCGATACTTGCGCTTGGGAAATGCCAATTTCATCAGCCACTTCCATCTGCGTCTTCCCTTCAAAAAAGCGCATGGATAATATCCGTTTTTCTCGATCAGATAAGCGACGCATCGCCTCTTTAACAGCTATCTCTTCAACCCACGATGTATCTTGATTATGATCATCACTGATCTGATCCATCACAAAAATCGGATCACCGCCATCATGGTATATCGGCTCAAACAGTGAGACCGGATCTTGGATAGCGTCAAGTGCAAAAACCACATCCTCTTTCGGCACATCCATTGCCTTGGCAATTTCGGCGATGGTCGGTTCAGAAAGCTTTGCACTTGTCAACTGATCCCGTACTTGAAGCGCCTTATACGCGATGTCGCGTAGCGATCGACTAACGCGGATAGGATTATTGTCCCGCAAATACCGTCTGATTTCTCCGATAACCATTGGCACAGCATAGGTAGAAAACTTCACATTTTGACTTAAATCAAAGTTGTCAATTGCCTTCATCAAGCCAATACACCCTACCTGAAACAGATCATCCACGAATTCACCGCGATTATTAAAACGCTGGATCACCGACAAGACAAGCCGCAAATTGCCATTGACAAGCTTTTCACGCGCAAAGCGCTCACCGCTTTGCAAACGGACAAACAAATCTCTCATTTCTATGTTTGTCAGTACAGGCAATTGAGAGGTATTGACACCGCAGATCTCGACT
>JAKACU010000185.1 GCA_021821185.1 Bacillota bacterium | reverse complement strand
AATTTGCAAGCTATCAAGATCCTTCTCAATGTTGCGCCACATTCGAACCCTCGTCTTGCATCGCTTCGCGCCCATAGCTCAGCCTCAGGGCATCAGTAAAAGGATCCAGATAAATGCGTGCCGACACATGGAAGACCTGATCGATGGCCTTCTCCGTCAACACCTTGTTAGGGGCGCCATGCGCAACTAATGTTCCATGTGACAGGAGGCATAGCGTCGTGCAGTATTGTGCGGCTAGTTCAAGATTGTGAATCGATAAGATAACAAGATGTCCGTTTTTAGCAAGATCTGATAGCGTTTCTAAAATCTCGATCTGGTAGTGTAAATCAAGATTCGCAATTGGTTCATCAAGCAGGATGATCGGACTCCCTTGCGCAAGACACCTGGCCACTGCCACGCGCTGGCGCTCTCCACCTGACAGCTTCATTAAGGGCATGGCGGCGTGCGGTTGCAGATTGAACACTTCGATCGCATCAGACACTTGGTCGCGCGCTTCACGTGGTAGAGATCCCATCTTCGTGCGCTGTGCATAAAGGCCCATCTCGATAAATTCAGCCACTGTAAAACCAATGCCTTCAGACAACTCTTGCGGCATAAAGGCGATTTTTCGGGCGCGCTGGCGTGCATTTATGCGCGTGACCGGATCACCATTCACGGTGATCACGCCTTGTGTGGCGTGCCACATGCCAGCCATCACCCGCAGCAGCGTCGATTTTCCTGCGCCGTTTGGCCCGATGATGCCCACCATATCCCCACCAAGGAAGCTGGCCGTCATGCTCTGAAGCACGCCTTCGTAACCGATACCTTGTAGTTGCATATTCACATTCACATCTACTACCTCCGATCTGCAGGCCAGCACTTTTACATCCTACGTACGTTGCTGCCTGCGTAGTAAATATAGAAAGAATGGGACTCCTAAACATGACGTGACGATCCCCACATTGATCTCCACGGGCATCAGTACTGTGCGAGCGATCACGTCAGCTATGATGAGAAGCAATGCTCCTCCTAGTGCAGAGGCGGGAATCAAAAGACGATGACGAGGTCCGATGATCAATCGCAGGATGTGCGGGACGATGAGGCCCACAAACCCGATCGTCCCGCTGACGCTGATGCAAGCCCCGATGACAAGAGCCGCTGTGGCCAACATGAGGCGCTTCACCCATTCGACGCGCACGCCGACACCGTGTGCCTGCTCTTCCCCGAGTGACATCAAATCAAGGGCTGGCGCCGCTAGAAAAAATATCATGAAGCCAACGAGCCAAAAAATGAGGATCAGGGCAACGTTCGTCCACGTGCTGCCATCGAGTCCCCCCATTAACCAGAACATGACCTGCTGCATTGTTTGCAGTGGGGCGAGGGATAGCACAAGGTCTACGCCCGCACCACACAATACGCTGATCGCTACACCTACTAAAAGCAGGGAATACAGCGATGTTCGCCCATTTACGGTTGCTACGCCGTAGATGACAAAGACCGCCAATAGGCCGCTTACAAAGGCGCTCAAGGGCAGAACAAAAGCGCCCTGCGCCGCAAGTCCAGTCTGAATCGCAGTCACTGCACCAAGTGCACCGCCGCTCGACACACCGATGATGCCGGGATCAGCCATCGGATTGCGAAAGATCGCCTGCAGCACCGCACCCGTAGATGCCAGACTGGCCCCCACAAATGCGGCAACAAAAACCCTAGGCAGCCTGATCGCCCCCATGACCACCGCATCAGCGGAACGTGAACCATGAAAATAGGCGATCGCATCTGGTAGGATGCGCCCTATGGGCAGCCACATCGGCCCGACGGAAATCTCCACGGCGCTCGCGATGATGAACAGAGCGCCAATGATCGAAAAGATGGTGGCAGGTGACTTTGCGACTCTCATTTCAAAAATTCCCCCAAACTTAAAGAACCCCACCTTTTGGTGGGGTTCCGGGTATCGCATCATCTTAGGAAGCGCACATGACGGGACCTACCGTCTATCGCACGCCACTTGCCTATACGTATGCACCGTTTAACCTCTCCGCGAAGGTTTGCGTCGTTTTTTCAGGCAGGTCTCCTGGCTTACAGCGCGACATATCGCTGTCTTCCCACACTTACGCGCAGTGACAGCAGTCGACACAAGGCTGTTTACAGTGGCGGGACCGCACCGGATTCACACCGGTTTCCCTATTCTCTCCGCAAAGGGAGCACCCGAAAAGCTTTATAACATATTAGATTAGGTTCATGCTACTATTTGCCCATAGGCCTGTCAAGGGCACTATCACGAGTTAAGATGATTCTCAGTTGCTGCTGGCTTTGACCGACAGCGTCACGTGTAAAGACAAGCGATGTATGGATTGGCCGCCATCGCAATGGTTCAAAATACCCGACCGCTGTTGCGATATTCGACGTCTTGCTGATGCTCGCGGGCATTCGCCGCACGTGCTAGGACGAATAGCAGGTCAGATAAGCGATTGAGATACGTCAGCGTAGGTGCGTGGATTTCCTCTACCTGCATCAACTCCACCACGCGCCTTTCTGCACGCCGAATGACGGTGCATGCCACATGCAGCGCGGAAGACGCCGTCGCGCCACCTCTCACGATAAACTTAGTAACTTGATCGGCCTCTTCTTTGTACCGATCGATCAGTGGCTCTAGCATGGATGCAGCTTCCGATGACGTTCTATGTGTGTACTTTGCGTCAGCTGGAGCCGCTAGATCGGCACCTACGTCCCAGAGTTGCTGCTGCACTTCTCCTAAGATTAAAAGCAAATCTAGATCCCGTTCGTTATCTAGAAAACTCGCCGCAAGTCCAATGAACGCGCCCGCTTCATCCACGGTGCCATAAGCCTCGATGCGCACATCATCCTTGTATCGCCGCTGCCCGCCAATCAGCGCAGTCTGTCCGCGATCACCGCCGCGCGTATAGATTTTCATCGTCAGTACCCCCTACATCCCGATATATTTTGCGTATAATGAGCGTGCCTGCGCCTCGCTATCGATACCGTGAATCAGCGCTCGTCCATCTTTAAACAGCGTGATTTGCGCACTGCCCACATCAAGGCGCAGCAAGTGCTCGTTGTAGCGTAC
>JAKACU010000048.1 GCA_021821185.1 Bacillota bacterium | reverse complement strand
CGATTGCGTATCGCTTGGCGAAGTTATGCTTCGGTTTGACCCGGGCGATGCGCGAATTCGAACGGCACGCGAGTTTCGTGTTTACGAAGGAGGTGGTGAATACAACGTAACGCGAGGGTTAAGAAAATGTTTTCAACAACGTACCGCCGTTGTAACTTCACTTGTGGACAATGAGGTAGGCCATCTCATCGAAGATCTCATGATGCAAGGCGGTGTGGATACTTCGTTCATCGTGTGGGTACCGGATGATGGGCTTGGAAGACATGTTCGTAATGGTCTTAATTTTGTAGAACGAGGGTTTGGTATTCGCCGAGGTAAAAGTGTCTCCGATCGGGGTCATTCGGCGGCAAGCCAATTGAAACCTGGAGACATTGATTGGGACTTTATATTTGGAAAATTAAAAACGAGATGGTTTCATACTTCAGGGATTTTCACTTCACTATCTGAGAATACAGGTGCGCTGGTACTGGAGGCTGTACAAGCAGCTAAGCGTCATGATGTTATTGTTTCATTTGATGTGAATTATCGACCATCTCTATGGCATCGCGTTGGGAATCGTCAGCATTTTCTTAAGATTCAAGAGCAGATTGTTAGCTATGTGGACGTTTTTATTGGCTTAGGTATTGCTATCGAAAAAGATCAGCAAGCTTTTCAAAGTCTGGATGAAGACGCCTACAGAAAGCGTATGTCAGATGTGGTTGAACACCATCCCAATGTAAAAGTTATTGCAACAACGGTTCGAAAAGTGATGACATCGAATCAGCATGACTGGTCTGCCATGGGCTTGATCAATGGACAATTCTATGAATCGATGAAATTTACCAAGTTACCTATTTTCGATCGCGTTGGTGGTGGGGATGGTTTTGCCTCCGGACTCATCTATGGACTTCAAACGTCAGATGATTTTCATGTCGCATTAAATTATGGCGTTATTCATGGAGCTCTTACAATGAGCACGCCAGGTGATAATTCGATGGTTAGTTTTAGGGACGTGTTAGCAATTTTGCAGGGTGATGCGGCAGCCATCCTTCGATAAATGTTCCAGATGTAACTATTACAATTGGGAGCGTGATCCGTGAATGAAATTAACCAAGAAGACGATTGCTAGTTTAATTACGTTGAGTGTTGCATCTGCACTTCCGCTTTCTGCCAGTGCGGCAACATCTAGTTCAAAGATTGTCACATTGAATCTATTTGTTGCCACCAGTTCATCTTACGAAGCTCCAGAAACGGCTATGTATAATAAGGTGTTTATTCCGGAATTTGAAAGGCAGAATCCTGGAATTAAGGTCAACTTTTCAACCTACAATAGTTCTACACAGGAGAACACGGAACTTCAGACATCTGCAGCTACACATCAAGGACCCAGTATATTTGAGTTTGGAACATCGATGGTTCCTACTGCTTATGCTACAAACATGTTTCATGTTTTGAGTTCAAGAGATTGGGCTATGATTGGGGGTAAAAACAAATTTTTTGCTGCACAATTAAAAATGTCAGGGCCTAATCCAAGTCACTATATTGGTGTACCTGATATGATGTTACCTTTCTCAATGCTTTATAACAAAGCATTATTTAGGCAGGCTGGAATTAGTTCACCTCCTACAACATGGACTCAGTTTGTAAATGATGCAAAACGGATCACAAACCCGTCGAAGAATCAATGGGGTACAGTAATTGACCCTGAAGATAGTTACGATCCTTGGAAAGTTGGGTGGCAACTTACTAGACAGATGGGTGGCAATTTTCTATCGGGTAATCTAAAAACAGCGACAATAGATTCCAAACCATCTATTCAAGCGCTGACATTTTGGTTTGATTGGGTTACCAAGTATCATATCGCATCACCTAACGATCTTACGTATAAGAGCACTGATGCGATGTCAGCTTTTGAAAGTGGCAACATAGGGATGGCTATTTTGCAAACAGCAACGGCCATTCCTTCTTTGAAAACTTCGAAGGTCAAGAATGAATATGCATTTGCCCCAATACCTGATGTACCTTTCGGCATGAAATCAAGGCCAGCGAATGGCGAATCAGCACAAACCATTGTATCAGGACAAGACTTGGCCATTCCGAAATATGTTACTGGTGCGCAATACACAGCTGCATTAAAATGGATCAAGTTTTTCACCGCTGTTAAACAGGAGCAAATGATTTTTACACATATGGGCTACCTGCCAGTGAACAAGAGTGCTTACAGCAACTTTAAGGCGTTCGACACGCCAATGATGAAAGCATTTGTTAAATCCGAACTTGGTGCAGATCCCACACCGTTTAGTGGTGCTTGGGGAAATCTTGAAGTGGTATATGCTGGGGTTACCAACAGTATAGCCACTCAAATTGCAACCCATACGTTTCAAGAGAGCAACATTGCTGAACTGCTTAAATCAGCGGATGAGCAGGTCCAATCTTCATTGCAGTAACAGGAGTCGAAGTGGGGAGGTCAAGCGGCTTCCCTACTCAAGTGAAAATAATCCTCCGTAAATGAGGGATATATCTTGGCGGGAAACTACGAATTGGCGGATTCATCAACTGAGCAAGCCGTACGTCCAAGGAACAAGCTGCAAGGCAAAAGGAACAGGCCTCCATATTGGATGATTTTACCTGCCTTATTTTTGCTGGTTGTGATTGTTGTAGCTCCTTTCCTAGTGAGTATTTATACCAGTTTCACGAACCTAGATCAATACACGATTTCTAATTGGATACATGCTCCGTTTGTTGGGCTCAAGAATTATATATCAGCTTTGGAACAGGGGAATGCGTTGGGGGCATCGTCTCTTCAAAGTCTATGGGTTAGCATTTCATTTTCATTGCTTACGACCATATTGATAACGCCAATTGGGATTTTTGCTGCTTTAATTGTCAATAAACCATTTCAAGGCAGAGCTTTTGTGAGAACTCTTTTTTTGTTGCCCTATGTTATGCCGGTTTTCGTCAACGCAATCACGTGGCGTATGCTGTTCATGAACGGTTGGGGTATGATTGACAGAATCTTGTCGGTGCTTCACTTAGCAAGTCAGAACACATTTTGGTTGATTGGACCGAATAGTTTTTGGGCCATGTGTATTGCTGATGTGTGGTCATCTTGGCCGTTTGTGTACCTTATGGTGCTCGCAGGACTGCAAGGAATTTCCGAAGATTTATACGAGTCGGCGTATTTGGATGGTGCCAACTCTACACGAAGTTTCTTTTCGATCACGTTGCCGATGTTGCGGCCCATACTGGGTCTTGCATTGTTACTGTCTACATTGAACCACTTCAATAATTTCACACTGCCATTCATTATGTTTGGAACTCCACCGTCACCGCAGGCTGATGTTCTTCCATTGAATATATATATAACCTCCTTTCAAACCTTTAACTTTGGATTAGGAGCGGCGATGTCTTTGATTACACTGGTCATCATGCTGGTACCAGCATTTTTCTACATTCGTTTGTTGCGCTTGGGGGAGGAAATGTGATGAACGAACAACATGCGATAAAGAAGAACAGCCTGATGTCCAGTGGTTACCATGTAGGTTCACGTAACCGGAGGACGTTGAACAAAATTCGGGTTGTTGGCATTGTGGTTTTTGCGGCGTTTATCCTACTGCCTTTAGCCTATGTGGTGTTGGTCTCTTTAACCCCGGATAGCGAGGTCGGCGGTGGATCAATTTTGCCTAGTTATATTGCATGGGACAACTATGCAATGATGTGGAATACGATTCCTTTGGCAAAGAACATACTAAATAGTGTCATTATCGCAGGTGGAGCAGGTGTATTTTCAACGTTTGTCGCTTTGGGACCTGCTTACTTAGTGGCGCGATTTAGATTTTCGGGCAGAAAGTCATTTATGTTATCCCTCATTACGATGCAGACAATTCCACAAGTCATGATGCTTCTTCCACTGTTTGTAATTTTTATTATCGTTCAAAATGTTTTACATATTGTTCTGGTAGGTCAGTATTACACATTGATCATTACTTACATGACTTTTGCCTTACCTTTTGCGTGTTGGTTACTGATATCATATATGGCGAATATTCCAGTTGAGCTGGAGGAAGCGGCTTTGATAGACGGATGTAGCCGGTGGCAGGTCATCTATCGTATTGTAATGCCGCTGATTATGCCAGGAATGGTAGTGACCTTTGTTTTCTCATTTTTACTAGGGTGGAGCGACGTGCTCTTTGCCAGTGTCTTGACGACACCTGCTACACAAACGGTTGCGGTAGGATTACAGTCTTATCTATCCAGTGGCGATGCTGGTGGAACCGTATACTGGGGGCAATTAATGGCAGCCAGCCTAACGAGTGGAGTGCCAGTTGTCGTGATATTTCTATTCTTTCAAAGATATATTGTTGGGGGTCTTGCCAATGGAGCTGTGAAGGGCTGATGTCGTGAGATGCGAGATCGTGAAGATGGTCATTGAGACATTAAAGAGATCTCCCTTATTTAAGCAAGAGTGTTCAGCAATCAAAATATCTGGATAAAATTTATGATGAACGGTCGGAGAGTGATATATAGAATGGTTACCATTTCCGCGTTTGCTGATGAGATTTCACCGAACCTGGATGAACAGTTGGATGTGCTTGAATCGGAGGCTATCCATCATGTAGAACTTCGTGGTGTATGGAACAAGAATGTTTTAGATCTGTCTGATGAGGAACTACGACATGTTCGAAAGACGCTGATGGAACGAGGCTTTCGCGTATCATCCATTGGTTCTCCTATAGGTAAGATCGCTATTACAGATGATTTTGAAAGTCACTTGCAGAGATTTGAGCGAGCGTTATCAATTGCTTCGTATTTAGATACACGTTTCATTCGTGTCTTCTCCTTTTTTATGCCACATAGTATCTTGCCTGATCAATATAGGGATGAAGTACTAACACACATGTCCGAATTGGTTCGTCTTGCAGAAGCCGCAGACATAGTATTGCTACATGAAAATGAAAAACAGATCTATGGAGATATTCCTGAGCGTTGCTTGGATATCTTGACTACATGCCAGTCTGATCATCTAAAAGCAGTTTTTGATCCTGCAAATTTCGTTCAATGTGACGTACAGCCATTTCATCGGGCGTTCCCGTTACTTAAACCGTATGTCGAATATCTTCATATCAAAGATGCCGTTTTTGCTGGACATCATGTGGTTCCCGCTGGGGAGGGGGATGGCCAACTTCTTGAACTACTCGCAACCATGTTACATGATGGGTATGATGGGTTTGTTTCTCTAGAACCTCATTTGGACCATGCTTCTGCATTTCAAGGATTTAGTGGTCCGGATCTTTTTAAAGTTGCATCTCAAGCCTTGAAACATTTATTGACAAGACTCAACCAAGACTGGCAATAGCTCACCATGTATGCGTTAACAAACTAGGAGATGGGATATCTCATGAAAATTGCATTTTCTAACTTGGCATGCCCCGAATGGTCCATGGAGGAAGTGTTCTCTCATGCTGCAGAATTTAGTTTTGATGGTGTTGAGATTCGATTATTGGACGGCAATGTGATTCCATCTGACTTGGACAGAACGACTTGCACTCGGATTGTTAAGTTAGCGCGTGAAGCAAACGTTGAAATTGTAGGGTTGGGTGCGTCTACCAAATTTGCTACGTATGATGAAAGACAGCGTAAGTTCAATGTTGATGAATTACTTCGGTATCTTGAGCTTGCTAATCAGTTAGACGTTCCTATGGTTCGGACATTTGGCGGTGGAATCGATGTGGGTGTAGGTAAAACTGAGGCTGTACATTACGTTGCTGATGCCCTAGCGCAAGTTGCGCCGAGAGCCGTAGAACTCGGCGTGTCTGTACTATTGGAAACGCATGATGAGTTCTCCCATTCAGCCATGGTACGAGAAGTTGTTAATAAGGTAAATAGCCCGATAATAGGTGCATTGTGGGATACCCATCACCCGTATCGAATGGGTGAAACGATAGAGGAAACTTATCGTAATTTGCAGTCTGCATTACAGCATGTTCACATAAAAGATGCACGCTGGAATGGCGATAGTTGGGATCTGGTGGTATTTGGAGAAGGTGAAGTTCCAGTGAGAAACATTGTTCGGAAATTAATCGAAGAAGGTTACAATCGTTACGTATGTATCGAGTGGGAGAGAAAGTGGCACCCCGAAATTGAACCGGCATTAACGGCTTTACCGAAACATTTGCGAATCTTGAAGCAATACCTAAACAAGCTATGAATAGGAAAGAGGGACGCAACAACATGAGCACATCGAAAGTGAAAGTGGGATTGGTTGGCCTTGGCAATATTGGTACTACCCATGCTGAAAATCTATCTAAAATGGATCATGTGGATTTAGTGGGCGTATGTGATATTGTAAAAGAAAAAGCGGACATTTTTGCCACCCGTTACAAAAGCACGGCGTATTACGACTATCATGACCTTCTTCAAAACTCTGGTCTCGATGCGATCATTGTTGCGGTTCCCCATTACGACCATGCACCCATTTCGATAGAAGCCTTTGCACATAATGTTCATGTATTATGCGAGAAACCACTCGCCGTTCATGTAAACGATGCCAAAAAAATGATTTCGGCTTTTGACGTAGCAAGGAGCAAAAATCCCAAGTTATTGTTTGGAATTATGTTTCAAGAACGTACAAATCCGTTTTATCGAAAGCTAAAAGATCTGTTAGATCACGGAGATCTTGGCCGACTAACGCGTGTCACTTGGATCAATACGACATGGTTTCGCACTCAGGCTTATTATGATAGTGGAACATGGCGTGCTACGTGGGCAGGCGAGGGTGGAGGAATTCTAACCAATCAGTGCCCACACAATCTTGATATGTACCAGTGGTTGTTTGGGCTACCTATCCGTATCAGTGGCCACGCTCACATTGGTAAATATCACCAAATTGAAGTGGAGGACGAGGTGACTGCATACTTTGAGCATGAAGACGGCATGATCGGTCACTTCATTGTTTCGACGGCGGAGTCGCCTGGTACCAATCGCTTGGAGATTGTAGGTGAGCATGGAAAATTGGTTTATGAAGACTCCAAAATAGTATTCTATAGAAATCGAGAATCGATGTTGCAGTTTTTGGTGGAATCCAAAGAAAGCTTTTCGCATGTTGAGAATTGGGAAACTTCGATTCCTGTTAAAACGGATGGACATGTAGGGCACTACATGGTAGCGAAACGGTTCATAGAGGCAACTCTGAACGGATCAAACGAATTGACGGCTAACGGTCCAGAGGGCTTGAATGGATTGATGTTAGCAAATGGCATTATGTTGTCATCATTTACTAACAAGTCGATTGATGTTCCTTTTGATGGTGATGACTACGAGCGCATGTTGAAAGACTTAGCCCAAAATTCAAAAATCGTCAAAACCATGCGTTCTGATGTCATGACGCACATAAACGAATCATTTAATGTCTAAACAGGAAGAAGAGTTATTTCTATGAGTGAAAAACTCGGTTTTGCAATAATCGGTTGCGGAGTTGTGGGTCACAAACATGCCCAAGAAATCTCAGGAATGTTAGATGCTCACTTAGTAGCCGTGGCTGATATCATACCGCAACGAGCGCAAGAGGTAGCCAATTCCTATAATGCATTGTGGTTTGTCGATTACCATCAAATGTTGGAGTTACCTAACGTAGATATTGTGACAGTCTGTGTTCCTAGTGGCATGCATGCTCAAGTGGCGGTCGATGCTGCACAGGCTGGCAAACATTTGATTGTAGAAAAACCGATCGATCTTAGTTTACAAAAGGCTGATTGGCTTATAGAAGAAGCCAATCGTGCCCATGTTTTGTTGTCTGTCGTGTCGCAGCACCGGTTTGATGAATCCACAGTTCGCGTGAAGCAGGCAGTTAATAAAGGCAAATTGGGCAATTTATTTTTGGCACAGGCTAGTGTGTTTTGGTATCGTTCCCAAGGTTACTATGACAGTGAAGATTGGCGTGGAACATGGGCACTAGATGGTGGCGCATTAATGAACCAATCGATTCATACGATCGATCTTTTGCAGTACATGATGGGCTCAGTCGATGAGGTTTATGCTCTCACGGGTACCTATGCACACAAGATGGAAGCCGAAGACACCGCGGTTGTGACGGTTAAGTTTCAAGGGGGTGTCCTTGCGACAATCGCGGCGACAACCGGGGCGTACCCAGGGCTATCGGCCCGGCTGGAGATTTTTGGAGATCTAGGCAGTGCTGTCATTGATGGTGATCGTTTAACGTACTTGTATGAAGCAGATCATACTATTGAAGGAATAGAACGAAGAGTAATAGCAGAGAATTTAGCTAATTCGATGACAAAAAATAACGCTGAAACATCTGTGGCTCCGCTTTGGTCGGAATCATCTGCACACAGATTGCAGTTTCAAGATATGATAAATGCAGTACAAACGGGCGCACAGCCATTTGTCCGTGGCGAGGATGGACGCAAGGTACTTGAAACTATCTTAGCAATTTATGAGTCAAGTCGAACAGGTAAGCCTATGCGGTTACATTAACAAACATGATTAAAATCGTTGAGAAGATTATGTTCATGAGCAGTTGCTCTTGACCTGATGGAGAAAATCATGGTACTTTGAATACACGAAAAAGTTCATTAATTTGTGATACGGAAACGCTATGAATGGGAGCATTAAGGAATAACGCTTATCAGAGAGCTGCGGGATGGTGCAACGCAGTAGGTAAAATTCCTGAATCTCGCCCTGGAGCGGCTAGGCGGAACCTAAGTATGCCTGGACGATCGACCCTCGTTATTGGGTCTCGCAGTGTATTTTGCGGCAGAGGTGGGTCCGGTTATACGGGTCAACAAGAGTGGTACCGCGTTCGACGCAGGTCGATCGTCCCTTGAGGGATGATTGGCCTGCTTTTTTTTAGGACTATACTTTGGAGGAATGAGCTATGAAAAATCATGTCAAGTACACAAGAGGATATTTCATGCCGCAAAAAGAATGCATGAAGTGGACGCAAAAGGAATACATCACAGAAGCACCGATATGGTGCAGTGTGGACCTGCGAGATGGCAACCAGGCTTTGATTGTACCTATGAATCTGCAGGAAAAGTTGGATTACTTCCAATTGCTGTTGAAGCTTGGCTTTAAAGAGATTGAGGTTGGTTTTCCTGCAGCGTCTGATACGGAATTTGTCTTCCTACGCATGTTAATTGAACAGGACTTAATTCCGGACGATGTCACTATTCAAGTACTGACGCAATCAAGGGAACACATTATTCGAAAAACTTTTGAATCATTGAAAGGTGCCCAAAATGCGATTGTGCATCTGTACAACTCCACCTCCTTGGCACAACGTGAACAGGTATTTAGGAAGTCTAAAGATGAGATTAGGGATATTGCTGTACGTGGAGCGAAACTTGTCAAAGAGTGTGCAAAAGATACTGAAGGCCACTTTCAGTTTCAATATTCTCCGGAAAGTTTTACGGGAACAGAAGTCGATTTTGCCCTCGATGTGTGCAATCAGGTGCTCGATGTTTGGCAACCAACTGCGGACAATAAGGTGATTATCAACCTTCCTGCTACGGTATCTTTATCATTGCCACATATTTACGCGAGTCAAATTGAGTACATGAGTGATCACTTACATTTTAGAGATCATGTTACCCTTTCTGTTCATCCTCACAATGATCGCGGAACGGGCATCGCAGACGCTGAATTGGGGATGTTGGCTGGGGGACAGAGGATTGAAGGTACGTTATTTGGAAATGGAGAACGAACGGGTAACGTTGACATCATCACGCTTGCGCTGAATTTGTTTTCCCATGGAGTAGATCCCAAGCTGAATTTGGAAAATGTTCCGGAGGTTATAGCTGAATATGAGCGGTTGACGAAAATGACAGTCTCTAAACGACATCCGTACGCCGGGGAGCTCGTCTTCACAGCATTTTCTGGTTCTCATCAAGATGCCATCGCTAAGGGCATGAAATGGCGTGAGGAAAAGGATCCGGCTTATTGGTCTGTGCCCTATTTGGTCATTGATCCGAAACATATTGGCCGCGAGTATGAAGGAGATATCATCCGGATAAATAGTCAATCTGGTAAGGGCGGTATCGGTTATATTCTGCAGCAAAATTATGGACTTGACTTGCCACCTGGCATGCGGGAAAGCGTAGGTTACATGGTTAAAGGTACGTCGGATCGACTTAATAAAGAATTGATGCCGCAAGAAGTGTATGACATTTTTACAAGGGAATATGTCAATCTTGATACGCCAATTGCCTTTGTGAAATATCACTTTACACAACATGACGATTTTCAAACGATTGTCAGTGTGCGAATCGGTGGCAAATTGCAGGAATTTACAGGTACAGGGAACGGAAGACTTGATGCTATTAGTCATGCTTTACGAACAAATCTTCGACTTGACTATTCCAATCTTGTTTATAAAGAGCATGCTCTAGAGGTTGGTTCAGAGTCACAAGCTGTATCGTATATCGGCATCACGGGAGCAGATGAAACGTTGTACTGGGGCTGCGGTATTGATGTGGATATCATGACTGCTTCTATCAAAGCCTTGTTTAGTGCCGTCAATAAAATGACCATGACGGCACAGTAACAAAACAAAGAGATACCATGATGCCTTGACAACTACAATCGTCAAGGCATCATGCCTTCAAATTGTAACAAATCCTTTTTGATGTCGATTCCACCGCGATAGCCAGTGAGAGTTCCATTTTTTCCAATGACACGATGGCAAGGAATAACGATTGGTATCGGATTTTCCCCATTGGCTGCACCTACTGCTCGGACAGCCTTGGGTCGTCCAATGCGTGCCGCAATCGCTGAATAACTCTGTGTTTTACCAAATGGAATCTCGAGTAATGCCTCCCACACCTGGCATTGAAATGGCGTTCCTCTAAGGTCAAAAGAAAACGTGAACTTTTTGCGTAGACCGCGAAAGTATTCGATAATTTCGTAGCTGTAGGATTCCAATTTAGCTTCATCGTGCAGCATAATCGCATCCGGTACATGTTTTTTTGCCCATCGTTCCACAGTATCGAATGATTCGGTAGGCAAGGTAATAAGACAGAGTCCAGCGTCAGTTGCTACTAGATGTAAACACCATGCGTGGTGCGGTACTTCAATTTTCGTCCAATAAACGTGTTGTCTCTCCTGGTCCAATGTATTTTTCTCCTCTTAGTCAAAATTGTAAACACATCTCAAGGTTAGCATATCAACTGGAACAAAGTTTACTAATTTGCTATAATTAGTGCAAACGTTTTCATGATTTGTACTCCATTCAAAGCGAGGTATTGCTATGAAATATTCTTTCGCGCAGCAAAGGCGAAAAAAACGCATCATGCAATCTACTCTGGCTGTAATGATTGCCTTATCAGTAGGGGTTCTTTCGCTATCACCGCAAGGCATAGCGTTACAAACCACACACGCTGCACAAACTATGCATTCCGTATCCTTGTATCAAGAACTGTACCACAACTCGTATTTGTCTTTGTATCGAACCCCTTTTGGATCTGATCCCACAGGTCAACCTATTACACTAAGATTGCTGGGACCGGCCACTATGACGTCTGCAGAGATTCAATTGCAAAATGTGAATAACAACGGCAATCAACAAGCGGTGATTGTTATGCATAGAAGTTCATCACTGCTCTTAAAAAAAGCGGTAGGATCTGCCGCGATCAATAAATACTCACTGTTTGAAGGTACCATTCCAGCCCAAGATGTCGCACAGCCAGGCATTTTGGCGTACAATTTTATGGCCAAGGCGGGCAAAGAAGTTGCTTACTATGGTGATAATGGTAACGGTTACGGTGGTGAAGGTGCCGGAGCTACTACGTCGGATGCGATTGTACCGTATAATATCACGGTGTACGCCAATACATTTACGACGCCAAGTTGGCTTGTACACGGGTTAATCTACGAAATTTTCCCCGATCGATTTTATAATGGCAACAAAGCCAATGATGAGAATCCCAAGACGCAAAAGGCCATCGGCACCTTGCCAGATGGAAGTGAAGGGCTAGTACCTATCCAATTTCATAAAGATTGGTATAGTCAACCGTATGATCCCAATATATCGGCCAATCCCGGAGACGTCAATTATAAGCAGGAGTTGGCAGGTCGTGGTAATGGAACATGGAGCACCGACTTTTACGGCGGAGATTTACGTGGCATTATTGATAAATTGCCGTATTTGCATAGTTTGCATGTCACGACGCTGTATTTGACCCCCATTTTCCAAGCCGAATCGAATCACAAGTATGATACAGGAAATTTCTATAAAATCGATTCAGGATTTGGAACTTTGCAAACGTTTAAAGAATTACTTGCTGCTACTAAAGCGTTGAATATGCATATCATTCTCGATGGAGTTTTTGAAGATACTGGAAGTGATAGTGTGTACTTTAATCGCTTTGGTAATTATCCTGATGTGGGTGCTTGGCAGCAGTATTTGTCGAATAATAAAAAAACTTCGCCATATTACAATTGGTATCAATGGAACAAAGGCTCTAATCCGCCTTATATAGGATGGAGCGGTGTGGACTCTTTACCACAAACCAACACGTCAAACCCATCTTGGCAGCAATTCGTCTATGGGAAATCGGATCCGAAAAACCCTACGGATCCAGCCACTAATTCTGTTGCTCGCTATTGGATTAACTTGGGGACGTCAGGGTGGAGGCTTGATTCGGCTAATAACAGCAATTATAGTGTGGCTTGGTGGACTGCATTTCGCAAAGCTGTTAAAGCAACGAATCCTAACGCGGCTATTATTGGGGAGGACTGGAACGATCCTACGAACGATAATGGCGTCAATTGGATGACAGGGACAACATGGGATTCGACCATGAACTATCCTTTTCGTAATGATGTGATCTCGTTCTTTCGAGGATCGTACAACGATGGCAATGTGCAAAACTATGCGATCAATGCGCAAACGTTTGGTTCGCAACTCATGCAGATGCTCGAAGAATATCCTAAACCGGCTATGTATGCTGAAATGAACTTGCTCGGATCACACGATACGGAGCGCATCCTGACCATTCTAGAGGGGGCGCCAGATGCGCCATCGATCAGTGCGAATCAACAAGCGTTCTTCAAACCGACGGCGGCACAACAAGCTAACGGCATAAAAAAATTGGAACTTGTCAGCGATTTTCAGTATGGTTTTGTGGGTGTGCCGATGATTTACTATGGTGACGAGGCAGGAATGATTGGATATAAGGATCCACTTGATCGCGGCACGTATCCATGGGGACATGTGAACCAGTCACTGATTAACTACTTCGTCAAACTTGGTCAAATTAGGGCAAGTCACCCCGTGTTACAATCTGGTGGCTTCCAACCGCTTTATGCCAAAGGACAAACCTACATCTTTGCCCGCATGAACCGCCACGGTCATGATGCACTCGGTGCAAAGGCGGCTAACGCAACGGCTGTGGTAGCCGTCAATAAAGGACAGGCGACAACGGTAAACGTCGCCGTATCATCTCTCCTTAAAGACGGCACAAAGCTCGTCGACGCCTTGAACAACAAAACCTACGTTGTAGCGCACGGGTTCCTAAGGCTTAACCTAGGTACTGAACAAGGAGCTATGTTGTTCACGTCGTGATCGATTTTTCGCGTTTGGGTAATGGACCAAGATATTGATAAAAATGGCATTCAATGCGACCGTTGTAAAGTTTGCGATTTTTATCAGCCTGCTTGCCGAATAACCGCTCGAAAGCAGGATGGGCTGTGATGATGAAAAATGACCATGTGGGCAGCCTTCGGGCTGCCTGTCCCATCTCTTTATATAGTTGGCGCACTGCTTTATCATCCCCGAGGCGTTCGCCATACGGCGGATTGGTGACAATACATCCATAATCCGACATTATATCAAAGGTTGCCACGGATCCGACAGAAAAGGTGATGCTATCAAAAACATCAGCCTTTGCGGCATGCTGCCGTGCCATGGCAACGGCAGATGAATCAATGTCGGATGCAAAAATGGGTTGTGTACCAGCAGGTAATAGTGCTTCTCTAGCTTCTTCTCTAGCAAGACGAAAACTATCTTTAGGGAGGAAAGCGAAGCTTTCGGAGCTAAAGTTGCGGTGCATACCCGGTGCCATATTGCGTGCGATCATAGCCGCTTCGATGGCAATTGTTCCACTGCCGCATAACGGATCGGCAAATGGTCGGTGTGCTTGCCAACGACTTAATAGGACAAGCGCTGCAGCGAGCGTTTCTTTAATTGGTGCAGGTCCCATTTCTGTACGGTAACCGCGTTTGTGTAAGCCCGATCCACTCGTATCAAGGGTCAGGGTTACGACATCATTTAATAAGGAAACTTCTATCGCATATAAGTCACCAGACTCTTCGAGCCATTCTTGTGCATAGCGTTCTTGCATTTTTGTTACAATGGCCTTTTTAACGATAGATTGGCAGGCAGGCACACTCGATAATTGTGATTTGACGGAACGACCTTCCACGGGAAACCGCGCATTTTGCGGCAACAGATCTGGCCATGGTAGCGCTTTAGTTTGTTCAAATAATTCTTCGAAAGTTTGGGCCTCAAACTCCCCTACAATAATGAGGACGCGATCTGCTGATCGCAACCATAGATTACTTCTAGCGATACCTAGACCGTCCGTCTGATAGATAACTTTGCCATTAAGAACTGTACTTTCGTATCCAAGCTGTCTAACTTCACGTGCCACTACCGCTTCAAGGCCAAGCGGTGCGGTGGCCATGACTGTGTATGTCATAAGTCGTCCAATCCTCTCTCCAAATCACTCTGGCTCATTGTACCACAGCATTACGGGTGTTCAGGCAAAGAGATGAGGGAATACGATCATCAGTCCGTACGTGCTGCCCATCAAGGTGATCGCGATGATAATCATCCAACCCGTGACGTTAGCGAGCGTTCGATTCACAAGTGTACCCATGATATCTTTATCATTGACAAGTAAAATAAGAAATAGAAGGGCCGGAGGCATTAGTAATGTTGCGATAACATTGACCGTTATGGTGATGGCTTGAAGAGGTGCACCAGGTATCAGCACAACAATGGCGGCAATGATGGCACCTACGTATAGACTTGTATAAAACCAAGGTGCATCGCGGAATTTTCGGTTTAAACTGCTAGGTACTCGCGTAACTTCACCAAATGCATACGCTGAGCTTGTTGAAATCATAATGGTGGCTACAAGACCGGCTTCTGTTAAACCGAGTGCAAAAAGTGCAGCACCAGCATGACCGAGATAGGGAATGAGGACACTCGCAAATTGTGACTGTGTGACAGTACTCAAGTTCACATGATGAATAAACAGCGGTGCGGTAGCCACCACCGTCGCGATGGCGGCGATGGCGGCGATGGCGGCGCCAAGAGCCGTATCCACTCTGCCATGCGCTACGTCTTTTTGCGTGATGCCTTTATCGACTGCGGCACTTTGTTGAAAAA
>JAKACU010000184.1 GCA_021821185.1 Bacillota bacterium | reverse complement strand
CAAAGCGGGATTTTCTTCTTTAACGGCGCGAATCGCCTGTTGTACAATCCCTTGTGAAGCGTATGCTTCACTGCTTAGGTCATCTTTGACCGCAGGCAAACCAAACAGCATAATTCCCGGCACGCCAAGCCGACTGATCTCATGCACTTCTTTGCGCAATTCATCGATGCTAAGATGTTCCACGCCCGGCATCGATGGGACAGGATGGCGGCCCTTATCGTGTGTGACAAAAAGTGGATAGATAAAATCTTTTGTACTAAGTGATGTTTCACGCACCATATCACGAATAACTGCGTTATTACGCAATCGACGATGCCGATCAAACGTCTGCGCCATGCCCAATCATCCTTTCTCTCTATGAATGTACCGCGCAAGGTCCTGCAGCATACTGTCCGCACTTGGCGTACTTGCCGTAACATGGGGGTATAAGCCGTATTCTTGCATGACTTGCGTGGTTTTGTGTCCGATGGATACAAAAAGTACCCTTTTTTTAAGGTCATGGATCGTTTTGCCTGACGACTCTAACGCTAAAGCAAAAGGCCGCACAGCCGACCCGCTCATAAAAAGTACGACATCAACGCTTTCTGCCAAAACATCGTGCCAAAGACGATCCCCTTGCAGCGTAGGTACTGTGTCGTACCCGATCACATCAAGAAAGGCCATTGCCTTTGCTTTTAGCAAGGCAAAATCTTCGTCAACAGCGAGATTGCCACGCACCCACAGGATGCGTTTGTGGCACCACGGCGATGCGGCAACTTGGGCAGACAACGCCTTGGCATCTGCCTGATCGGGTTCTAAGACGACCGTCAAGCCGAGTTGTTGCGCCGCTTGCGCTGTCCGACTGCCGACACATGCGCAAGGGAGCGCAAACCACGGATGCGAACGGTCGCTGCAAAACGCCACTTCATAGGCTTTTACGCCATGAACACTGGTGAAGATGACAAACTCCGGGTTAAACAACCGAGCCGCGTGCCCAATATCCGCTGAGTTGCGGTAGAGAATTTCAAACAGCGGATAGTGACGCGCCACGCCCCCTTTATCCGTGATCTTTTGTGACAAGGCGAAGGCCGCCTGCAGATCCCGCGTGATCGCAATCACAAGCCCGGACAACGAATCACTTGCTGCATCACCCATGAAGTAATCACTCACTTACACTAGACAAGGTCTGTAAAATGGACCGGCCGCCTGCATCAAGCAATTCCTTGGCAATCACAGTGCCTAACGTCGGTGACAAATCGCCTTGCTGGGTTTTCTTTAGCACACGGCTGCCGTCTGGCACACCAATCATAGCAGACAGTGTACTTACTGACTGCGCAACATCAACTTTCGCAAGCGCGCCAACGGGAACCTGACAGCTTCCGCCTACAGCATCTAAAAATGCGCGTTCCTGCAGTACAGCAGCTGCGGTTGCCAAATCATGAAGCGGCAACAAGAGATCGAGCACCTCTTTGTCACCTTCTCTACACTCTATAGCAAGCGCTCCCTGGCCTACCGCTGGAATGATATCATCTACCGCTGCAGGCATTGCTTGATAGTCGTACCCATGATGGCAAAAACGTTCACCATCCCACCAACCCATGCGGGAAAGTCCTGCCGCAGCGAGAATAACCGCATCCAAGTGCTCAAGCTTTTGCAAACGCGTATCGATGTTGCCGCGCAGCAGATGAATCGCCAAATCCGGGCGTAATGCCAAAATCTGTGCTGCACGACGCAAGGAGCTCGTCCCGACAATGGCTCCTTGTTTTAGCGTATGCAAAGTCTCGCCGGTTTTGGTGATCAGGATATCTCTTGGGTCTTCCCGCTTGGGGATGGCGCCAATCGCGAGGCCAGGCGCAAGCTTTGCCGGAACATCTTTCATGCTATGTACCGCAAAATCAATCGTTTTGTCCAGCAACGCTGCTTCGATGTCGGACACAAACAGGCCCTTTCCCCCTACTTTGGCCAAAGCCACATCCTGAATGCGATCGCCTTTGGTTACGATCTCTACCATTTCAAACTCGGCAAATGCATGAAAGGATGTGAGCTCCCGAATAACCTGTGTCGTTTGTGTCGTTGCAAGGGCACTTCGCCGGGTTCCAACTTTAAACTTTGCCACCACACTCCACCACCACAAAGAAATCTCTCCTCACCTTACCACCGGTGAAAGGAGGATACAAACGCACTGACGACAAGAAAATTGACAATAACGCCCGCATACGACGCAATATTGAGCCAGGCCGCCGTACGCCCGCTGACTTTGCCTGTATAGCGAAGAAACAGATACAAACCGTAAAGGAAGAATAAAAGAACCGATACGATAGGTTTTGCATCAAAGTCAATCGGACGTCCCGTCAGAATATAGTACCAGATTCCGCCAAGGACAATCGCCAACAGCAATAGCGGCTCTCCAACTAAAGCCGATCGATACGCAAAACGATCCAGTGTTGCTAAGGGCGGGAGTCTGCGAAATGGCCCGCTTTCAAAGCGCTTAAACCGCAAGGACGAAGACTCAAGCATGTATAAAACACTAAAAATCCCAGAGACGGAAAATGCAATATAACTCATAAGCGCGGTGCTGACATGAATCACCAGCAGGTCGCTTTGGCGTACCAATGCATCATGATGGCCATGCACGATAACGTCAAATAAAGCAAAGATCAGACCACATACATTGAGGAAAAAGACAAAAAAGTCGATGCGATACCAAAAAGTAAAAACCACAGACAGTGTGATAAGCAACCACGAAAAAAGCATGGCGGCCTGAGCCGCCGAAAATAAAGGCCACTCATGCAATACCCAGATGCGCGTTCCTAAAAATAAGGATTCGAGTACCCAGACGAATAACAAAATCGCGACACCCACACGGTTCGCGACTTTGTTGTCTTGCAAAAAATCCATAAAGAAAAGTCCAATACTGATCATGTAAAACGCTAGAATCATCCAGTAAAACGCAGGTGATAGAAAAACCGTCATGGCACAGTCTCACAAAGCCGGAAGAGCCCTTGCCGGATGCATCATTTGGTCTTTGCTCGCCAGCGCATCTTTGGAGGCTGCTCCCAACGCTTTGTCCTCAATCACAGACACAGGATCCCCGGATATTTCATCGTAGGACAGGC
>JAKACU010000183.1 GCA_021821185.1 Bacillota bacterium | reverse complement strand
CGCCTATTGTTTGGGGAAACTCTGTGAACACGGCACCAAAAGATAACAAACCAAACGGCAAGTTCGCCTGATATACGTATTCGACCAAAGACGCAACAGCCGATAACGCCAATTCCATATCCTCTTGATCGGCATCACGATGTCCGGCATCAAGCGCAAACACCATCTCATTGTTGACGTAATGCTCAAATTCCTTGGAACGAAGCACACCTGTTCTTGCACTGGCAGGCCAGTGTATGCGGCTTAGCCGATCACCTGCCACATAATCCCTTACGCCGACCACTTTAGTCGCATCATCAGCCACACGCCCCTGTGCGACGCGATGCCCCTGCTGCGCTTGAAGTGCTTTTGGCCACTGACGGATCGGATACGTTACCGGATACACGATCAAATAACCCTCAGAGCGCACAGGAACCTGCCAGGTAAGTAAGCCAAACATGTCACCGCCTGTAATGCGCACCTGCGAAAAGCGATACACACCGCGCGTCACGTGCTTTGCCATATAGCGCACCTGCGATTCGCGGCTTCTCCAGGGAAATACCATCCACGACGTACGATTCATGCGCACGGCCAGCTTTTGCGGAACATCATCCTCAATGCGCAGCCACTGAACCGGAAGCAAGGGCGAATCGGTCAGCGAAACACTCAGGGTCATCTCAATATCAGCACCGGCTCGTACACGCTTAGCTGAAATCTTGCGCGTGACCTTAAACTCGCGATGCCTCGACCTCATGTTTATCGTCTCATACGCAACAAACAACACCGATGCGCCAAATAAGAACCATGGGCCAAAGCCGCCGTACATTTTTGAGATCACAAAAAGCAACACGACGACTAAATATAACAGGCCAAGAACGAGTGCGTTTCGCATACGAGTTACCCTCGTGCCGAAACCACAGGCACGGTGACAGACTCGACAATGTCATGCAGCAATTCTTGCGCTGTCAACCCTTGAATGCGTGCTTCAGGGTGCAGGATCATGCGATGGCCAAAGACCGGGTAGACCAAAGTTTTTATATCATCGGGTATCACATACGATCGTCCACTCGTATAAGCAAAGGCCTGCGCAGCACGAGCCAGCGCCAAGGCACCGCGCGGCGACACGCCCAGATACACTTTATCGTGATGCCTCGTATTATGAACAATGTCGACGATATACGCATAAAGCGACGGGTCAAGCAACACCTTGGCCGCTTCTTGCTGCCAACGGATGATATCGGACGGCGCAACAACCGGCTCCAAGTCATTCACAGCCACGCCGGTTGTCCCTCGCTGCAAAACTGCAAGTTCCTCGTCTTTCGTGGGATAACCGATCGACAATTTCAATAAAAACCGATCCAATTGCGCCTCAGGCAAAGGAAAAGTACCCTCATACTCGATAGGGTTTTGCGTGGCGAGAACAAAAAACGGTGACGGAAGCGTATGCGTTATGCCGTCAAAAGACACGCTGTGCTCTTCGAGCGCTTCAAGCAACGCTGCCTGGGTTTTTGGCGACGTGCGGTTAATCTCGTCAGCCAAGACGATCTGACTGAAGATTGGACCTTCACGGTACTCAAAATCGCCGATACGCTGATTGAAAATCGCTGTTCCCGTCACATCCGACGGCAATAGATCCGGTGTAAATTGAATGCGTTTAAACTCGCAATCCATGCTTTTCGCCAAAGACCGCACAAGCACCGTTTTGCCCACGCCTGGCACGTCCTCAAAGATCACGTGTCCGCCGCTGATCATAGCCACGAGACACAGCCGCACCACGTCTGATTTCCCAACGATAACTCGTCCAACATTGTCAATGACATGTGAAATGAGCGCTACAGGGTCTTGTACTCGATCTTTCACTGTCTGTGCTGTATCCATCTGAGGAACCCCCTAACGCCCACAGGCAGATGTTTCAACCTGGGATAACGCTTTATCTCGCGGGATGCTATGAATCTTTCCTTCTTATTGTCGCAGGCGCTTGACATAAACGCAATCACCTAAGACCGACAATTACGAATGGATATAATTTAAAGGATTAAGGGATATTGGGAAACCCGCGGCATTGAACCCAGTTGCAACAGTAAAATGCAAATGCGGTCCTGTCGCCTGACCGTCAGCACCCACATAGGCAATGACCTGCCCTTGTTTGACGATATCGCCCGGTTGGACCAAAAGACCGGAAGCATACATGTGTCCATAGATCGACAACAGCCCATTGGCATGCTTCAATACGATCCAGTGGCCAAATCCATACGCCGTTCCTGCGTACAACACGACGCCGTCAGCAACAGCTTCAATCGGCGTGCCATCAGGTGCGCCAATATCAATTCCGTTATGAAATTCGTCGCTGCCAAATATATTTCGCCAGCCATAGCCCGAGGTAATGTCATAGTAATGCGGCACAGGCCAAATCCAGGCGCCCGTTCCCAAATGCATATGCGCCGTATCGCCAATCGTTGGATTGGATTTGAGCAGTTGCGAAATGGTGTTAGCCAGGTTTTGCTCTGCTTGCAATTCACTTTGAATGTCAGCAATCGCTGCCGCCTTTTGTTGCTCTACAGTAGCCAGTACCACGCGCCGCTCGGCCAGTTTTTGCGTCTGCCTTCGCTCAGCAAAAGACAGTGCGCCAAACAGCGATTCCTGCTGCGCTTTTTGCTGCCATAAAGCCTTATACATAGCATTGAATTGTGCCCGCTGTTGTTCAACCTGTAAGAGCAATTGTTGATCCTGTCTAGCAATGAGTGTCAGCGCACTCATCCGGCTGAGAAAATCCGAAAAACTTGTTGCGCTAAACAGGACCTCCAGGTAACTCACCGATCCGCTTTCGTACATGATACGCAAGCGTTCTTTAAGCACAGCGTTTAAAGCGAGCATTCTACGTCTTGCCACGGTTGCTTCTTTTGCCGTTTGTTTCAAATGAACTTCCGAGGTGTGAATGTGCTGCTTCAAGGCAGCAATTTGCACAGATTCTCTCGAAATCGTGCGGGTTATGGATGTGAGCTGCGATTCGATCGTTTGTTCTTTCGACGAAAGGTAAGCCACTTTTTGCCGTTCTTGTGATTGCTGAGCCTTCACTTGGTTCAATTGTATGCGCGCATTTGACAAGGAACTTGCATGACTTTGCGACACAATAGA
>JAKACU010000182.1 GCA_021821185.1 Bacillota bacterium | reverse complement strand
TCTTGACATGGAGTGAACTGTCGCTTTTTCAGCAGGCCGTGGCACTGTATCAAGGCAACTTGCATCCGCCGCTGTTAAGCATTACGAGGCAAGGCATCCAGTCTCTGACGCAGTCTTTGCAAGTTGAACTCGTCAACAGCGCTGGTGTCATTCCACCTGCCAGTGCCGGCGGCGGGTTGATCGGATTTGCGTTATTTACCGGTTTGCAATATTTGTTTTCTGTCACAGGGACACTGCTTGTGCTCTTGGGTGTTTCTCTTGTTGCGGCTGTCTTGATTACCAAAAAGTCCATGGTGGGTACGATCGAGCGCGGAGCAAAGTTTTTTGAACGCCATCTTGATAAAGGATGGAGCCGTATGCTCACAATGCTTACCAAATCGCTCTCTGCCAAGCGGAGACGTATCACATCGGAGGCAAAAAAGACTGACGCTGTGAGTGATTCAGCGCACGAAAACAAGAAAGCGAAGCTGGAAAAAGTGAAAAAGTCAGGCCGCCGCAGCTTGTCCAGCCGCACTGCTGCTTTGTCGCACGTTGCGAACACCATACCTGATACCGCATTGAGCGGGGATGCTGCGTCTGTGGATGATACGTTTCCCTTTCCGGAGTTTGATGTTTCACAACAAACGAACGCCGACTTTGAGTATTTTTTAACGCCAGCGAGTGAGCCAGCATCAGAACAAGACGATGAAGAGTTCTTGATGGAAGAGGCAGTGCCGCCTGCAAACACAAAACCTGTCATCATGATGGATGTGAACCAGTCGCGTTTGACGGCACGCTTTGCCAAAAAGGATGTTCATCCTTTACAGGCGGATCCGCCGCCAGTAGTGACTATAGAACGAAAAAGGGAAGAAGCGCCAGTCCTGGCTTCTGGTATGGAGGGGACTGCCTCACAGATTCCCTATCGACTGCCGGACGTCAGACTGTTGGATCGCGGGATGTTAAAAAGGAGCGACTCATCAGCATTACAAAAAGATTTACAGGCCAATGTCAAGAAATTAGCCGACACGTTTGCCAGCTTTGGCGTGCAAGTTAAGGTACTCGGATTTAGCCGGGGACCTACGGTAACGCGTTATGAGATTCAGCCTGCCGTCGGTGTCAAGGTATCTCGTATTTTAAGTCTTTCCGATGATCTCGCACTGGCTCTGGCTGCTCGCGATATCCGTATCGAAGCGCCTATTCCGGGCAAGTCAGCCATCGGCATCGAGGTGCCGAACAAGGAAATTGCCGTCGTGACGTTTCGCGAGGTTGTCGAGACTGATACGTTTGCCAGTGCACAGAGCCGTTTGGCCTTTGCTTTGGGTAAGGATATTGCCGGAAACACGATCATCGGGGATCTCGCTAAAATGCCGCACGTACTTGTGGCTGGTGCTACAGGTTCGGGAAAGAGTGTATGTATCAATGGGATTATCGCGAGTATTTTGTTTCGGGCAAAACCAGATGAAGTAAAATTTATTATGATTGATCCGAAAATGGTGGAACTTGGTGTTTATAATGACATTCCGCATTTGTTTGCTCCTGTTGTTACCGATGCAAGGCGTGCTGCGGCTGCTTTACGAAAAGTGGTTGCCGAGATGGAGCGTCGCTATGAGTTGTTTCATAAGGCTAAGGTGCGTGATTTAGAACGGTACAATGCCTACGCTGCTCGCGAAGGCAAACCTTTGCTTGCGCTTATGGTTGTTATCATTGATGAATTGGCTGATTTGATGATGGTGGCGCCAGGCGATGTAGAAGATGCGATTTGCCGATTGGCGCAGATGGCTCGGGCAGCTGGCATTCATCTGGTTATCGCCACACAGCGACCGTCTGTCGATGTCATTACTGGTTTAATCAAGGCTAACGTTCCTTCGCGTGTTGCATTTTCTGTATCCTCTGGCGTGGATTCAAGGACGATACTGGATTCATCGGGTGCAGAGAAGTTGTTGGGGCGGGGAGACATGTTGTACTTGCCTGTGGGGGCCAATAAGCCGGTACGATTGCAAGGTGCCTATTTATCTGAGGCCGAGGTTGAAAAACTCGTTGATTTCATTAAGAACCAACAAAGCGCGTCGTACGAGGAAGACTTTAGCGCTGTCGATGAGAAGTCGACGCGCACCGATGATCTCGACCCGCTATTTGAAGAGGCGGTCAAGCTTGTCGTGGAGTCAGAGCAAGCGTCTGTTTCTTATTTGCAGCGCCGTCTCAAGATTGGCTACTCGCGCGCGGCAAGACTGGTGGATTCATTAGAAGAACTTGGCATTGTCGGACCGTTTGAAAACAGTAAACCACGAGAAGTGCTTATGACGCGGGAACAGTGGTTGGAACGATATTCCGCCGACGCACAATAATCGGCGTGCGGCACATGTAGGACATGTTTCTCCCTCTTGCCGCGTATGCATTACGACAGGGATATGCATGCGGACAAGGGGGAGTTTGTTGTGAAAAATAAAAGGTTAGTCGTATTGAGTCTGTGTGTGGCAGTGTGTTCGCTGCTAGCCGGTATATCCTATGCGCACCATGTTGCAGCACGCGTCACGACGATAACACAAGAACAACAGAAAATAATCACACAAACCGTAGCGACATTTGCTCCGCAAGTGGATGAATTGTACATCAGCCCAAATCATGATGGCGGGGTTTCCATCAACGCCACAGCTACGCTCAGTGACTATAAATTGTCTTATGTCCTTGCCTCCGACGTTGCGGATCGCTTTTTATACGGCGTGTACCGCGACTTGCCGTTTATCCATGTAGACTTTGCGGGGCTTTATATTCGCTATGAGGGAAGATATGTAATGGCGGTAGGGTTGGGGAGACAAGCGATGCAAAACTTGTCGGTCCGAGTGTTTGCCCCGGACCGAGGAATCGCTGTCATAAAAGCCATACAAGGCATGAACGATACATCTTCTGCACTTATTGATCAAGCCTACGCACAGTACCAAGCGCCATAAGACTATCCTTGGCTGCGGCGCTCTGTCCCTGCGATATAGGCTTGCATAAATCCGATGCCTTCCTCACGCAACCGCCGCATCATCTCCCGTAAGATGGGATGATGTCCTGTCAAAAGAAGGGTTTCAGCGATGGTATGCGTGGTAAACGGATGTTCCAGGCAATCAGCAACACGCGGGTCGCTTGCCAAATGATCC
>JAKACU010000047.1 GCA_021821185.1 Bacillota bacterium | reverse complement strand
ATGACAACCGATAAAGACGAATTTGTGTATCACGAGATGATCACGCATGTAGCTTTGTCAGCGCATAAAAATCCGAAGCGCGTGCTTGTCGTAGGCGGTGGCGACGGTGGCGTGATTCGTGAAATCATGAAGCACAACACGGTGGAAAAAGCTGTTTTGGCAGAAATCGATGGAAAAGTTATCGAAGCTTCAAAAACGTATTTCCCGGCCATTGCACAGGGCTTGTCCGATGTTCGTGTGGATATTCAAGTGATCGATGGTATTAAGCATGTTGAAGAAAATCCTGACACGTATGATGTGATTATCGTGGATTCGACAGATCCGATTGGACCTGCGGTGGGATTGTTTGCCAAAGATTTTTATCAAAATATTGCGCGCGCTTTAAAAGAAGACGGCATTTTTGTGGCACAAACGGAATCACCTTTTTTGAACAGTTCACTGATCTCACGTGTGTATGGGGATATCTCTTCGATCTTTGCGATCACCAAGTTGTATCTTGCAGCTATCCCGACGTATCCAAGCGGCTTGTGGAGTTTTACGATTGGATCGAAAATCTATGATCCTTCCGTCATTGCTGATCAAGAGCGTGCCAATAGCTTACAAACCAAATACTACACACCGTCCTTGCAAGCGTCTTTATTTCATCTGCCACGGTTTGTTGAGGAGTTGCTTGTAAGGTCATGAGTGACACGTATAACAAACGCTTTGATCCTGCGTATACCGGCAATGCATTTATAGGATCAACCGATGATTATGAAGCAGCTCAGGCGATCATCTACGGCATGCCTATGGATTGGACAACTTCCTTTCGTCCCGGTACAAGGCTTGGCCCACAACGTATCCGGGAAGTCTCGATTGGTCTTGAGGAGTATAGCCCATACCTCGATCGTGAGCTTGCTGAGATAGCCTTTTTTGATATCGGCGATATCGCCTTACCGTTTGGCAACGCGAAAAGAAGCCTTGCTATGATCGAACAGTATACAGGTAGTTGGCTTGATGATGGCAAATTCATACTTGGTTTGGGTGGGGAACATCTTGTATCCCTTGGTGTCTTTCGCGTACTAGCCAAACGTTTTCCTGACTTGCGTGTGATTCACCTTGATGCTCATACGGATTTGCGAGATCAGTATGAAGGAGAAGAGCTGTCGCATTCTGCGGTGATCAAAAAATTAGCAGGGCTCATTGATCCTTCTTTTATTTATCAATTTGGTATTCGCTCTGGCATGAAAGAAGAGTTTCAATACGCTAAGTTGCATACTCATTTTCACCCATTTGAGGTATTGAGGCCACTTGAACAGTGTTTACCGGAGTTAATGCAGCATCCTGTCTATGTGACGCTTGATATTGATGTATTAGACCCAGCTTTTGCACCAGGCACAGGGACTGCAGAGGCAGGTGGAATCTCCTCCAAGGAACTTTTAGATGCCATTCATGCTATGAAAGAGCTCAATGTGATCGGATTTGACCTCGTCGAGGTTTCTCCTGTTTTGGATGGATCGGATCAAACGTCGATCGTCGCAGCGAAAGTTGTGCGTGAGGCATTGTTGAGCTTTTTGCGCTAGCGATGGCACAACACGGTTTTATAACGCTTTATCATGATGCTGGTACAACGACAGCCCCTGCTGTCGTGCTTCGACAGACAGGGGAGTTCACGATAAAGTATGAAGAACAAGCACAGGGTTTTGAGCAGACGATTACAACGGTGCGCATCGTTAAGGGAGCAAAATTGCCTTTTATTAAGATTACGCGAGAGGGACAAGTCATTGGTTCACTCGTGTTTGCGCAAAAAAAACGTACGACAGGTCATTACCAACTTGCCGAAGGTAGTCTGCAGTTTGCTATCGATACAGAAGATATCGTCATCCATGAAGGCGATGATGCAGTGCGTGTTATCGTAGTAAGTCGCATTGAGGGAACGCCTACAAAGTTTGATATGCTGGTGACGTGGTCTCTTCAAGACATTGTTGGAGATAATCCTCTCCGTAACGTTCCATAAAATGTTGGCGCTGAAAATATCGTTTTGCACTTTTATAGGATGATTTTGCAAAAGCGGCGTTTAATGTCCCTTGTAAAAGGGCACCAGCAACGGGGATCAATAAGCTGACTCGTTGCTCCATAAATGTTGTCGCAATACGCGTTGCGATGCGATCGATAAGTGGACGCAATGCCTCGTGATTGGCTAATTGGGCGATCGGAAGCATCGTCCCTTTTTTTATCGACATATGAAGTGCTACTTTCGCTTCGATGATATTGTCATCAAGATCATACGGTGAAAGAGCGAAGAGAAAATGAGTAATGTCCTCTTCTGTTTCCATACTGTAACCGTAACTGTAGCCAATTTGCACCGCGCTTTGCGCCATGAAAAAAACCGTAGCGGTGAGATCGGCAATGATCGTGGGCAATACCAAGGTTTGCAGGCCTGGTACAAGTTCAAATAAAGACGTTGCAAAACCTGCTGTTGCGCCTTCCGTAGTCAAACGTGCTGTATGCTTTTTCGTCAAGGTGTGACTAATCTGATCTTTTACTTCAAGAGGTAACATGCGAAGATCTGATGCGGTGGTGACATGGCTGCCAAACGTATGGGCTACTTGCTCCACCTGGTGCATTTGTTTGGCGGTTGCTGCCTGTGATAACACCTGCAATAAGGCATGGCGTGTTACGTCGCGAAGTTTATCCATGCCTTTGGCGAGGGTTTCTTGTCCTGCGGCTAATTTGGCCACCTTAGAAAGACGACCACTTAGTTGTTTTGTAAGACAGGTCGCTAGGTTTAGTTTGCGCTGATCTTCGTGTAGCCAATCGCGCAAAACTTGGCGTTCATAAGCATTCATGGACATTTCCCTCCCTATCACATGATTTCTGTATACTATTTCGGTGTCGGTTACGCCGGTTCCTGCTTGCTCCTGTTGTCGCATATTGGTAGAGTGAGAGAATCTACCATAAAGGACGGGGAACTATGCGTGAAGAGTTTTCGTGATCCTGTGCATAATCTCATCGCCTTTCGTGATCAGGACCGTCTGATTCTCGATCTGATCAACACGAAAGAGGTTCAGCGTTTGCGCCGCATTCGTCAATTGGGATTGAGCAATATCGCTTATCCTGGGGCGGAACACTCACGTTTTGTCCATTCGCTCGGTGTGGCTCATTTGATGCAGCGATTCCTGGATGATCCTTTGCGCGATGTGGACGCCATGTTTCAAACAGGGGTAAAGGAGTATCGATTGCTAGCGATCGCTTCGGCATTGTTGCACGATGTGGGTCACGGGCCGTTTTCTCATGCACTTGAGTCAGTGACGCATGAACGGCATGAAAAATGGACGACGACTTTAATCAGATCGCCGCAAACGGAGATTTATCAAGTCCTTGAAGGTTATGAATCCGGTTTCGCTGAACAAGTAGCACAAGTCATCGATCGCACTTTTGCGCCATCACGTGCCATCGTCAAACTTTTATCGAGTCAACTTGATATGGATCGTACGGATTATCTGCTTCGTGATGCCCTGATGACAGGAGCGGGGTATGGGTCTTTTGATGTTGAGTGGTTACTGCATGTGATGCGTCTGGGTGAAGTCGATGGAGAACCTGAGGTGGGACTTGATCTGTTCAAAGGGAAAAGCATCGCTGAAGATTATGTGATGAGCCGTTACTATATGTACCTTCATGTTTATTTTCATCGCATGACACGCGCGGCTGAAGTACTTGTCGAAAAGTTGCTGGCTCGCGCTAAAGAAGTACAAGCCTATGAACAAATGTTGCCTTCTTTGCAACGCCTTTTAGAGGGGTCATTACGAACAAGTGATCCGCAGGCGATTCAAGATTATCTAAAGCTTGACGATGGTATCTTGTGGACGGCGATGCATTTATGGGAGGATCATCCCGATCCTGTGTTACGTGATCTGTCGGCTAGGCTGTTGCATCGCCGATTGTTTCAGGCGATTGATTTGAAGGATGATGATCATGCACTGTCCGTTCGCTCGACGTTATTGTCGATAGCAAGGCAAAAAGGTGTCGCACCGGAATATTATGTGATTCATGATCGGGCGGATAGCAATGCATACAAGGATGATTATATTACAGCACCGAGGCAAAAATCAGGGGATCCTATCTTGCCGACGCCATCGCAAAATGTCTTTTTATTTGATGATGCAGGCAGGGCTCATGATTTATCAAAAGAATCTTTCGTGGTGGAAGCCGTGCGTAACCGCCATGTGAGCGTAAAAAGAATGATGTGTCCAGCAGAGTGGAATGTCGATGTATAATGATCAGCAACTTGGCCATACTGATTGATGACGGTGGAAGAGAGGGTGTGGTTGCGTTGGAAAACGGAACGGAGCTCTCCGAGGTAAGATAACGTAAGATAGTCAATCCACTTCTTGGGAAGTTGGAGGGATGTGCTAAAGACACTTCGGTTATTTACCACGTCTTGTAGGTGACTTCTTGGCAGTGTCAAACGTTCCATCGTCAGGAACCTCAGGGTTCAAAAGGGCTGTCGAGTTTTTGCTCGGCAGTCTTTTTATTTCCCCTATAAATGAATGTACATTCACTCATCTATTAGCTATACTGAGGAAGGGGATATCAGGAGAAACGGTCGGGAGTGATGGCTATGCTTTGGTTGCGCGTCATTGCATTTGTGGTCTTGGCAGTTGCCGCTTTGTATGCGTTTACGATGGGAATTATAGAGCGTTATCATTATCTTCGTCTAGGCAAAGCGGAGGACCGTTTCGACCAGGTAGGGAAGCGCCTCTACGGTGTCTTGAAAAATGTGTTTGGTCAACGTAAGGTGTTAGCGCAACCTGCAGGTATTGGTCATTTTTTTATCTTTTGGGGTTTTATTTTATTGGGATTTGGTGAATTGGACTATTTTTCTTCGGGTGTTTTTGGCGCACACATACCGGGATTCACAGCATCTTGGTTTGTTTTCGTACAACAATGGTTTGCTGTTCTCGTGCTCCTTGCCGTCATTGTAGCTTTGGTCAGACGGTACATCGTTCGACCAGCTCGACTCGAACCCACCTTAGAAGCCGGATTTATTTTATTGCTCATCGCGGTGATTGTAGTGACAATTCTTTTGAAAGGCATTGTCACAGGTGCGTTTGGCGAAGTGCTATTTTGGGCGCATACCCTGGCTATCTTAGGTTTTCTCGTTTATATTCCGCGATCCAAACACTTGCACATGATCGCTGCGGTTTTAAATTGGTATTTTCAATCTTTAGAACCTGTCGGTAAATTGAAGAAACTTGATCTGTCCGATGAGACGATAGAACAATTTGGTGCAGGACATATTACTGATCTTACGTGGAAGCAATTACTCGATGGTTATGCGTGCACCGAGTGTGGGCGTTGCCATGTCAGCTGTCCAGCACAACTTACTGGCAAAGCGTTATCGCCAAAATATTTGATCCTTAAGATGAAAGATAATCTTGTACATGTTGGACCGAGTCTGCTGCAATTGGAGGCAGGAACGGAAGGCTTTGCAGCAACGAGCCTCATGAATTCTGTTTATAGCGAGGATGAAATTTGGGCCTGCACGACATGTCGCGCATGTGAGCAAGTCTGCCCCGTAGCCAATGAACATGTGAGTTTGATCGTTGATTTGCGCAGGAACTTTGTGTTGACCGAAGGGAATGCGCCAGCGGAAGTCAATCGCACCTTTGCGAATCTAGAACGCCAATCCAATGAATGGGGCAGGCCCAAAAGAATGCGCGGTGATTGGGCAAAGGATCTTGCTGTACCTACGATGAAAGAAACCGAAGGACAGGTCGACTATCTATATTATGTAGGATCAGCTGCGTCGTTTGACCCGAGAAATCAGAAGATTGCACGTGCTTTTGTTCAATTATTGCAACGAGCAGGTGTGAATTTTGCGATTTTTGGCGAAGAAGAGGAGAGTGACGGTGATTCGGCGCGACGACTTGGCAATGAGTTTTTGTACCAAGAGCTAGCGTCCCGTAACATCAACTTAATGACATCTTATGGGGTTACAAAGATTATTACGACAGACCCCCATGCCTACAATGCGTTTAAAAAGGAGTACGTTGATTTTGGGTTTTCTTGTGAAGTTATTCATCACACGGAGTTTTTAGCCATGTTGCTTGCAAAAGGTAAAATCACGCCGCAACATCGTATCGAGAAAAAAATTACGTACCATGATTCATGCTATCTTGGCCGTTACAATGGAATCTATGATGCACCGCGACGTGTCCTAGAAAGTATTCCGGGTCTTGAACTGGTCGAGATGAAACAAAACCACGACAACAGTTTGTGCTGTGGTGCGGGCGGTGGTTTGATGTTTAAGGAGGAGACAGGCAAGAAACGCATTAACATCATGCGTACAGAACAAGTTCTTGAAACGGGTGCTTCGGTTATTGCCACGGCTTGCCCCTATTGCATGACGATGCTTATTGATGGGACGAAGCAAAAAAATGTCGAAGAACAGGTAGAGACACTGGATGTGGCAGAACTTTTACTCATGGCAGTTTGATGTTTGCCGAACTAGGCTGGTTGTGTTTTAATACCAACAGACAATATTTTTATGGGAGTGTGTGTATGGCTGGCGAGCATAAGCTAGAGAGTCGCCCATTGGATACGTTGCGAGAAACGCCTTTAGTAGAATTGGCGCATGAATTGCTTAGCGAGACAAACGAACCTATTTATTATCGTGACCTTATGGGAAGAATTGCAGGTTTACGCAAGATGAGTCAAGAAGAGGCTGATGATGCGATCGCTCGACTCTACACGGAAGTGAATATCGACGGACGATTTCTTTGCATCGGCGATAACGTCTGGGGTCTTAGACGTTGGTATCCTATGGAAAAGACGACGGAGCGCGGAGCCGGTAAGAAGTTCATGCGTAAAGAGTTGGACTACGATGATGACGATGATGATGTGGATGTTGTTGAATTAGAAGAAGAGGATCTTGTGGAAGAGCCGCCGTTTGGTTTTGGCGAAGATGATGAGTCGGCGTTTGTTGAGGACGAAGAAGTTCTCGAGGAAAATGGATTTACTGAAGAAGACGCTGATGTTGAGGAAGATGATCTCGACGTAGAAGATGAAGAAGAGGAAGAAGATTTTTGATTAGTATGCCAGGGGGCGTATTGCCCCTTTTCCTTGACAATAGATGTGCTCTCTCGGTACTATAAGCAAGTTAAAGTATATCGGATAAAGCTATGCACGTTCTGGCGTTGGCCAGGACGTTTATTTTGTGGTGAAGCAGGCTAGGAGGTTGTAACAAGTAATGACTAAGTACATTTTTGTGACAGGTGGCGTTGTCTCCGGGCTTGGCAAAGGGATTACAGCCGCATCGCTTGGTCGACTTTTGAAGAATCGCGGGCTTTCTGTTACGATTCAAAAGTTCGATCCGTACATCAATGTGGATCCAGGAACGATGAGTCCATACCAGCATGGTGAGGTTTATGTAACAGAAGACGGCGCAGAAACCGATCTTGATCTTGGTCACTATGAGCGATTTATTGACATAAATCTGACGCAAGACAATAACGTGACATCAGGCAGAGTATATTATTCGGTGATTAATAAAGAGCGCCGTGGAGACTACTTGGGTGGCACAGTACAGGTCATTCCTCATATCACTAACGAAATCAAAGAAAGTGTCATGCGTGCGGGACATGCTGACGTCGATGTGGTCATCACGGAAATCGGCGGCACAGTCGGTGACATTGAGAGCTTGCCGTTTTTAGAGGCGATTCGGCAGATGCGCAGTGATTTGGGGCGCGAAAATGTCATGTATATTCATGTGACGCTTATTCCTTTTATGCGCATCGGTGGGGAAGTCAAGACAAAGCCTACGCAACATAGTGTCGCACAATTACGAAGTATCGGAATCAATCCGCAAGTTATCGTATGCCGAACCGAAGTCCCTTTATCGGATGATGTAAAAAAGAAAATTGCTCTGTTTTGCGATACAGATGCTGTCATTGAAGCGCTCGACGCAGAAACGCTCTACGATCTCCCGCTTATGTTACAAGAACAAGGTCTTGACGATTATGTTGTACGTTATCTTGGACTCACCTGCCCCAAGGCTGATATGGAAGAATGGTCCACGATGGTCGCCCGGATCAAGGGCCTCAAAAGTACGGTAAAAATCGCCTTAGTCGGCAAATATGTAGCGTTGCATGATGCTTATCTTAGTGTGGCTGAAGCTTTATTTCATGCTGGCGTTTTTAATGGTGTTAAAGTGGACATCATGTGGGTCGCTTCTGAAGATGTAACGAAAGATAACGTCTCAGAATTGCTAGGTGATGCCGATGGGATTTTGGTGCCTGGGGGATTTGGGGATCGCGGTATCGAAGGAAAGATTTACACCATACAGTATGCTCGCGAGAATAACATACCATTTTTCGGCGTATGTCTTGGCATGCAAATGGCCGTCGTCGAGTATGCACGTCATGTACTGGGTTGGAAAGACGCACATACCTCTGAAATCAACGGATTAACATCGCATCCTGTGATTGACTTGTTACCAGAACAAAAGTCAATTGAACATAAAGGTGGTACGATGCGTTTGGGCAAATATCTATGCGCGGTGAAAGATGACACCAAGGCATTTGCTGCTTATGGCACGAAAGAAGTTGCCGAACGACACCGCCATCGTTATGAGTTTAACAATGTATACCGAGAAGCGATGGAAGCTGCAGGGCTTATCGTGAGTGGGACATCGCCAGATGGTAGACTAGTGGAAATGGTTGAGATCAGAGATCACACCTGGTTTGTCGGCGTGCAATTCCATCCGGAATTTACGTCACGCCCTAATCGCCCGCAACCGTTATTTCGTGATTTTGTGGGAGCTGCTGTAGCGCATAAACAGTAGGGAAACGAGGCGCAATGCGCCATACTGGGGGTGTCGTATTCTTGGCAAAGAACATCCTGGTTGTTGATGATCAGTTTGGTATACGGATTTTGTTACAAGAAGTCCTTGAACGTGAAGGATATCATGTGCAGGTAGCGGCAGATGGGCATGAAGCACTAAACGCTATACGCGGTACCGAATTTGATCTGGTCCTTCTTGACATGAAAATTCCCGGTATGGATGGCATTGAAATTTTGACGAACATTCGCAAAGTCAACACACAGTTAAAAGTGATTATGATGACGGCATATGGTGAGCTTGATTTGATTAAGGAAGCGGCCGCGTTGCAAGCTATAGGTCACTTTACGAAACCGTTTGACATCGATGAGATTAAACGCTTCGTGATCGGCGAGATCGGTGCGGCATAACCCGTCCATTCGTGATACAATATTCACATACTCTCTGGAGAGAAGGGATTATTTTGCCTTTCGGTTCGTTTAAGGAAGTGCTTAAAGACGCACAGCAAAAAGGCTATGCTGTGGGACAATTCAATATCAATAACCTGGAATTTACACAGGCGATTGTTGAAGTAGCCAATGAAGAAGGAGCGCCTGTGATCCTTGGTGCTTCAGAAGGCGCCATTAAGTATATGGGCATGGAATATACGGCGGCGCTCGCGCAAGTGGCGGCGCGTATGTCGCGCGTACCTGTCATTTTGCATCTTGATCATGGCAGCAGTTTTGACGTGGTGATGCAATGCTTGAGAAATGGCTTTACATCCATCATGATCGATGGTTCTCATCATCCTTACGAAGAGAACGTAGCTGTGACGAAAAAGGTTGTTGAAGCCTGTCATGCCATCGGCGTACATGTCGAAGGTGAACTCGGCCGTATCGGCGGTGTTGAAGATGATCTTAGTGTGGATGCGAGAGAGGCAGCGCTTGTCAAACCGGAAGAAGCTGTTGAATTTGTCCAATTGACGGGTATAGATGCCTTGGCACCTGCGATTGGCTCAGCGCACGGTCATTACGTCGGCAAACCAGAACTTGCTTTTGACCGTCTTAAAGAAGTCCGTAGCTTGGTTGACGTTCCTTTGGTTTTACATGGTGGGACAGGCATTCCTGATGAGGATATCACGAAAGCAATATCTCTTGGGGTGTCGAAGATCAATGTGAATACAGAGAATCAGTCTGCTTTCACTGATACGATTCGTGCTATTTTTGATAAAAATAAAGAAGTATATGATCCAAGGAAATATCTTGGTCCGGGCCGTGAAGCGATCAAAGAAGCTGTGCGTGCTAAGATTCGCTTGTTTGGTTCAGCTGGGCGTTACTAGGCAAGAGGTAGATACAGAACGATAACGCGGACACCTGCTTTTGGGCGTTCGCGTTTTTCGATGAAGGAGTGTGTGGTACATGCGCTTTTTTCTCTTGGCACAAGGTCCGGCGATGCTAAAGACGGCCGGAAGAACTGGATTTGTAGAAGGTGTGTTGCTCGATTCCCACGCTTTAAAACGTTCTGGGCGAGACACTACCTTGATGCTGCAAGAAGCGCATGAACTCGGTTTTACTTTCGTTGGTGCAAAAGCAGATGCTATTGATGCAATCGCAATCACAAGGCAGGCGCAAGATCTCCTATATGCAGTTCAACGACCGTTTACACTCTTTATGCCGATGACACTAGAAAGTTTGAAAGCCGTGCGAAGTGTCACTGCGCTTGGCGTGACACCAGGAATATCTTATGTGTGCACCGTTGCTCAGGGCCTGGTCGCGGCAAGAGCAGGAGCGCACTATATCCTGCTTGATGACAAACGTCTTGGTGAATATGGCCTTGACGTAGTCTCTGTCGTCAAGGCGATGTATGACGCATTCTCTGTGAGCCAACTTTCAACGAAGATCCTCGTAGAAGGAATGATGACCGCGGATTGTGTAGGAAAGCTTGCCGTTTCGGGTGCTTATGGCATTATCTCAGTCTTTGATGTGCTGACTCAGTTGGCTTATCATCCTGTCACCGATTTGAGCCTTGAAATGATGCTGATGGATGCAAAGAATCAACACTGATTAGTGGGAAGGTGTAAACGGTGTTCGGGGAAATCTCTTCTGCAATTGTTGTGATTTTTATGGTTGTCCTTGCCGTATCGTTATCACGTGACTATGCCATCCGACGCCATGTATCAACTTTGTGGTGGTCGATTTCGTTTTGGTTAGCTGCTGTGGCGGGCATCATGGATCTTTTCTCTTATGTAATGCAAGATTGGTCTTTGTGGCAATATAAATTATATCTATTTTGCGCAGCAACTCTCGTTGCTTATATGGGTGCCGGAACGATTTATCTGTTGTTTCGAAAGGTTGGGCACATCTACGTTGCCATCATGTCGATCATTGCCCTTTTTATGGCTATCGCGTTGATTACTACGCCCGTGCCTCTGCTGCATAGCATGCCTGCAGGCGAAAAAGCTGCTGGTTTTGTTCCGAATGCGATCGCTATTTATTTTGCGTTATTAAGTGGTATTGGTGCAACCGCCGTCTTTGTTGGAGCCGTGATCACTTTCGTGAAGACACGCAAATTATATGCGGTCTGGATTGCTCTGGGTGTTATTTTATTTTCTATTGGCGGATCCTTAGGCGATTCGTTGCATGTCTATGAATTGTTTTATGTGTTTCAAGCGATCGGATCAATCGTGCTATACTTAGGCATAAGGAGAGGGTAACCGTGACAGAACACTATATTCAGCATCTATTTGCCGAGCGTATAGGCGGTTTCGCTTTTGGCAAAGATACCGTGCTTTATAAGTTTGAGAAAATTAAGCGAGCTAAAGCCGCTGCTAAGGCGGCTCATCCAGATATCGCTATGATCGATATGGGTGTCGGTGAGCCGGATGATCGGGCGGCAGATGGGATCGTTGAAACGCTAGCTAAAGAAGCCCCTAAAAGAGAGAACCGTTTTTATGCGGATAATGGCATTCCGGAATTTAAGGAAGCTGCTGCGCGTTATCTGGCCGAAGTGTATGGCGTTCATGATATCAATAAAGACACGGAAATTAATCACGCCATCGGGTCTAAACCTGCTTTGGCCATGTTGCCTACGGTTTTTATCAACCCAGGCGATGTGACGATTATGCCGGTGCCGAATTACCCCGTGCTTGGCACACACACCAAGTTTTTAGGCGGCGAAGTGTATACTCTTCCTTTGACGAAGGAAAACGGATTTTTACCACAGCTTGAAACAGTACCTGAAGAGATCTTACAAAGGACAAAGCTCCTTTACCTTAATTACCCAAATAACCCCACTGGCGCATCGGCAACTGTCGAGTTTTTTTCACATGTGATCCAATTTGCCAAAAAACACAACATCCTGGTTATCCATGACTCAGCGTATTCTGCGCTTACGTTTGACGAACATAAGCCATTGTCCTTTCTATCAGTACCTGGTGCCAAAGAAGTGGGTGTCGAGCTGTTTTCTTTGTCAAAAGCGTACAATATGACAGGGTGGCGTATGGCTTTTGTGGCGGGTAACGCACTTGCTGTGAAAGGATTCGCTACAGTAAAAGACAATAATGACTCTGGGCAGTTCATCGCCATTCAAAAAGCTGCCGTTTACGCTTTGGAACATCCGGAAATTACACAAGACATTGCACAAAAATATTCGCGGCGTCATAACCTGCTTGTTCGCGCATTGTCTGATCTTGGCTTTTCTGTACAAAAGCCGAAAGGATCATTTTATCTGTATTCTCCTGCACCTATCGGCGTTGAAGGGGGCCCATCCTTTCATAGTGCAGAGGATTTTTCACAATGGCTCATCACCGAAAAACAAATTTCCACCGTTCCATGGGATGATGCGGGAGCCTATGTTCGTTGGAGTGTTACGTTTGAAGCCGATGGTATCGAAGCAGAGATGGCCGTGATCGAAGAGATCAAACGGCGTATGTCTGGGACGAAGTTTACTTTTCCCGTTTAGTCATAAGTGTGGCCGCAGTTTTGCATAAAGTATCAAGACTGCGGCAAACATGCTATAATGAATGGTAATAATCTAATATGGCGAGGGTAGGTACAATTGCAAATTAAGGAGCTGGAGACGAAGAAGCTCACTGAACTTTACAAGCTGGCCAAGGAATTTCAGATTCCCTATTATGCTAGCATGAAAAAGAAGGAGCTTATTTTCGCTGTTCTGCGTGCTCAAGCTGAGAAAGATGGGCTGATTTTTGCAGAAGGCGTGCTCGATGTGATGTCTGAGGGATACGGTTTTTTACGACCTATTGGTTACCTTCCGAGCGCTGAAGATATTTATGTGGCTGCCTCACAGATTCGCCGCTTTGATTTACGACCGGGTGATCTCGTTTCCGGCAAGGTTCGGCCTCCAAAAGACAATGAACGTTATTTTGGGTTGTTGCAAGTCGAAGCAGTCAATGGCACAAATCCAGAAACAGCAGCAGAAAGATTGCATTTCCCCGCACTTACACCGTTGTTTCCTCAAACGAAGCTAGTTTTAGAAACAGCACCGAATCGATTTGCCACTCGTATCATGGATCTTTTATGTCCTGTGGGACTTGGACAGCGCGGATTGATCGTAGCTCCACCAAAGGCTGGTAAGACGCTTTTGTTAAAGGAAATTGCAAATAGCATCTCTACCAATTATCCAAGCATTGATCTGTTCGTCTTACTGATCGATGAACGGCCTGAAGAAGTGACGGACATGCAGCGTTCTGTAAACGGTGAAGTGATTGCGTCCACATTCGACGAAGTTCCAGAAAATCACATCAAAGTGACCGAGCTAGTCTTGGAACGCGCCATGCGTTTGGTTGAACACAAACGAGATGTTGTTATTTTGATGGATAGTATTACGCGCCTTGCTCGTGCCTACAACTTGGTGATTCCACCTAGTGGACGAACGCTATCAGGTGGTATCGATCCTGCGGCGTTCCATCGTCCGAAGAGATTTTTTGGCGCTGCTCGCAATATCGAAGAGGGCGGCAGTTTGACAATCTTGGCGACAGCTTTGATCGATACAGGGTCTCGGATGGATGATGTGATTTACGAAGAATTTAAGGGTACAGGTAATTTGGAATTGCATTTGGATCGGCGTTTAGCTGAAAAACGAATGTTTCCTGCGATTGATATTCGTCGTTCAGGTACGAGACGCGAGGAAATGCTCTTAAAAAGTGAAGAACTCGATAAAATTTGGGCATTGCGTCGCAGTATGGGTGATAACAGCGATTATGCAGAGATGGTTTTACGCCGTTTTATGCAGACAAAGACAAATGTAGATTATTTGGCCACATTGGAAAGTGCTTCTAGAGATTCACGTGAAGGCGGACGGGAAAGCCGTCAAGCCAATGCGAAATAAGCAGGTGATTGTTTCATGAATATTGTCTACGCCAACTCCCAGGGGGAAGTATTTGATTCATCTACACTGATGGCAGCGGGAAGATCAGGCAAAGACATGACGGATGTGCACATGATAGAGTGGATTCCTTTGCCAAAGGGAGCCTCCATGGTGATGCTACCTGAGACGAGGGCGTTAGGGTTTGATAATGCTGGTGCTGTTCGTGCCATGCCAAAAGAATTTCATGCTGTCGGGGCGCTTTTACCTCAGGGATATACACGATTGTATTTACCTGCCTACGTGAAATCTGGTGATACGACATTTCCCCTTTTTGGTTATACAGCCGTCGGTTTTGATCAAGGTGTATTTTATGTTGCAGCACATAAAACAGACGAACCTTCTTTATGGGATCCGAGTCAATACGATGACGCTCATGATGTACAGGCAAAAATATCGCAACTTCGGCAAACGCATCCACAAAATCGCCTCTATGATCATTTGCAAACTTGTGCCTTGGAATATGAGTGTGTCACATCGCGCAATACATTTTATGGAAGTCAAGAAGGCGCGTTGCCTGTGTCAGGATCATGCAACGCGGGGTGCATTGGTTGCATTAGTGACCAACCTGATGACTCATTATTTCCTTCAGCGCAGACACGCCTCACCTTACGGCCCACTGTTGAAGAAATGATCGATGTGATGGTGACGCATCTAACTTCCGCTGGCCCGAATGGGATTATCTCCTTTGGCCAAGGTTGTGAGGGTGAGCCAATGCTTCGCGGTCACGATATTGCGCAAGCGATACGTCGCACGCGCGAAAGGATTACGACAGGGTACATTAACGTGAACACGAATGCTGGCTTGACGTCGCAAGTGCAAGAGGTTGTCGATGCTGGACTTGATTTGATGCGCGTATCGATCATCAGTGCGCGTGATGATCACTATGAAGCGTACTACCGTCCACGGGGATATACGCTAAAAGATGTGGAAGCATCAGCGCGGTACGCATCGGAACATGGGGTACTCGTATCGATCAATTATCTTGTATTTCCTGGTGTGACGGACCGTGAAGAAGAGATCGAAGCGATGATTGGCTTTATTTCTCGAGCGGGCGTAAGCTTGGTACAGATGCGCAACCTAAACATTGACCCTGACTATTATCTAAAACTCGTACCTGAACAACAAGGCGAACGATACTCGATGCTTGAAATGATGGATATCTTGCAGCGCGAATGCAAAGGTGTTCGCCTTGGTAGCTATACTCATGCGCCTCATTGATTGACTGAGTTATCGTTGTCGTGGTATGTTATAAATTATCGTGTTCTAAGAACATGTGGAGGTGAACCATAGTGAAACAAGGCATCCATCCGGAATATAAAAAAGCTGTCGTGACATGTGCTTGCGGTGAACAGTTTGAAACAGGCTCCGTTAAGCAAAACCTGCATGTAGAAGTGTGCTCAAAATGCCATCCCTTTT
>JAKACU010000181.1 GCA_021821185.1 Bacillota bacterium | reverse complement strand
GCGCTATATTGACACTGGCCAAGGCAGTGGGTGAAAGCAAAGTAGAGGAGGTGCTCGACATCGTGTAGATTACAGAACGAAGCAATAATAAACTAACAATAGCTACAATCACGTTCATCAGCGGCCCCGCTAAAGCAACTAGAATAGTACCTAGACGTGGTCCCGTACGTAAGCGTCGTGGGTTAAACTGAACAGGACGTGCCCATCCAAAAAACGAAAACAAGATCATTAACAGTCCTAAGACGTCCAGATGCGCCAGAGGATTCAACGTAAAACGCCCCTGTTCACGCGGTGTGTTGTCGCCAAGTAAGACCGCAACGGCTGCATGTCCGAACTCATGAAGTGTCAAACCAATGACAATTGCCAGAATGCGAAAAATTAAATCCTGACCAAATATTGCATTAAAGACTCCCACAAATCGACATCCCTTCTCTATCCTCGCGAGATTAAAAAAGGCAAGATACGCGCCCATGGTGCATAGAACGAAGCATGAGTTCGGATCGTGTCACGTGCTCTTTTGCGAATCACACGAAGTTCCGGAACCTGTATCGGTCGCTTCAAACAAAACAATACCACGTTGTGCGGTGTAAAGGGAACAGGAGCCAGATCAAGGATAAAAACAGGTCCTACCAAAGCGTTTAGTTGTGCACACAATGATCGATACGGTTCAGCTGCAAGCCCCATGGTACGCGCAATGACGTTAATGACAAGCAAACCGCCAATGCGCAAATGATCTGCCAGAACTTGTTGGTACACCGGCGAAAAAAAGGTTTTCGGTGTCCGTTCGCGAAAATACGCATCAAGAAAGATCATATCGAACGTTTCGCGCATAGTGGGTAAAACAATGCGGGCATCAGCTTCGATCAACCGGATAGCATCTTGAGAGACCCCAAAATAGCGACGAGCTGTCTCAATCACGACTGGATCCCATTCGATTCCTGTAATCTTTACGTCTTGATGCACACGCTGAACATGGTTAATCGACGTCCCTGTTCCGACACCAATCGATAGAAAGGATCGCACATCAGGCAACCATGCCGAATAAAGGGAAAATGCTTGTTGGTAAGGGAAATAAAGACGCTCTGGACGATCGACGATAAGGGCGCCTTGCCAACCTGCCGCTTCTCCTCCAAAGCGCAAAAAACGGACATTCTTTTGTTCACCCACGTAGATCGGCTGATAAGATGATTCTGCCCGAAAAATCTCTTTAGTGGCCACAGTCTTCCATCAACTCAGCGCGCGGCTCAAATTGGCCATCTCGATGGCAGAGACACCCGCATCCCAACCTTTATTGCCCGCTTTCGTGCCAGCACGTTCAACAGCTTGTTCGATCGTATCGGTGGTGAGTACGCCAAAAATCACAGGAACACCAGTTTGTAAACCTATCGTTGCCACGCCCTTGGAAACTTCAGCGGCCACATAATCAAAATGCGGAGTCGAACCCCGAATCACAGCGCCCAGCGTAATGATAGCATCGTAGCGAGATGATTTGGCCATCTTTTGCGCAATCATCGGAATTTCAAACGCTCCTGGTACAAAGGCCACATCCACATCATCAACGGATACGCCATGGCGTTCTAATGCATCCTTGGTACCATCCAGTAAACGCATCGAAATAAATTCATTAAATCGCGCGACAACAATCCCTATCTTTAATCCCGTTCCAATTAAGTTTGCAGAAAATATGTTGGCCATGTTTGATGATCCCCTTATAAATGTAATAAATGTCCCATTTTTGTTTGTTTTGTTTTTAAATAATGCTCGTTGTACAAAGTAGGTTCCATTTCTATAGGTACTCGTTCTACGATTTCGAGACCATGTCCTGCTAAGCCACTGACTTTTCGCGGATTATTTGTTAAAAGTCGCATTTTTTTCACGCCTAGATCTCGTAAAATTTGTGCTCCAATACCATAATCGCGAAGATCGGGTGCAAAGCCAAGGGATACGTTAGCTTCAACGGTATCCAGTCCCTCTTCTTGTAGCGAATACGCTTTGATCTTATTAATGAGTCCAATGCCGCGGCCTTCTTGGCGCATATATAGCAACACACCGTGACCGAAATGCGCAATTTGTCGCATAGCCGCATGCAGTTGCGGACCACAATCACAACGATAAGATCCAAAAACATCCCCTGTCAGGCACTCTGAATGCACACGAACGAGTGCAGGAGAGTCTTCATCGAGATCCCCGCAGACCAGTGCCACGTGTTCTTTATCATCAAGATTATTCGTATAAACGATCATTTGAAAATCGCCGTATTCAGTCGGAAGGTTTGCTTTTGCCGCACGTGTCACAAAGCGCTCAGAGCGTGCTCGATACGCAATCAAATCAGCAATCGTAATCATCGCAAGATGAAACTCTTGCGCAATGATTTGCAAGTCAGGAACTCTTGCCATGGTGCCATCTTGTCTCAAAACCTCACAAATGACACCAACTGGGGAACTTTTTGCGATTCTAGCAAGATCAATCGCTGCTTCAGTATGCCCGCTTCGGCGTAAAACGCCACCTGGCTTTGCGATCAAAGGAAAGATATGGCCCGGACGACGAAAATCTGCTGGCTCGCTATCAGGATCAAGCAATGCAGCAATCGTTTTTGAGCGTTCTACGGCGGAAATGCCCGTCGCTGTGTCGACGTGGTCGATCGATACCGTAAAGGCCGTGCCATGATTATCCGTATTGTGTTCAACCATAGGACGCAAGGAAAGGCGATCTGCATGTTCCTGCATGATGGGTACACATAACAAACCTCTGCCGTACGTGATCATGAAATTGATTGTATCAGGCGTTGCATATTCACCAAGTGCCAGGAAGTCACCTTCATTCTCACGATCTTCATCATCAACCACAATAATGACCTGTCCCTGTTGCAAAGCGCGCACCGCTTCATCGATAGATGAAAACATCATCAAGACTCCTTTTTTCAATAACCTAATTCGCGTAAATGATCAAACGTATTCGAAGAAGGTCCAGACATACGGTCATGGAGCAGACGTTCAACGTATTTGGCGATCATATCTATCTCAAGGTTCACATTGGTTCCCACTGCTGCATGGTGTAAGGTCGTCATCTGCGCAGTATGAGGAATAATCGAAACGCGAAACACGTCCCTCGCTACGTCCATGACGGTCAAACTGATACCATC
>JAKACU010000046.1 GCA_021821185.1 Bacillota bacterium | reverse complement strand
TTTACCATCCACGTTTTCACCTGCGTTTCTATAAGAATGTTTCAAGTTTACGTAGATCACATGGCAATGGAGACTGCACAGTAATCAACGCCTTGGTCATCGGATGCACAAAAGATAAAGAACTGGCATGCAACGCTTGGCGATCAAGCCTGTCTGCGACAAGGTCGGGCGTACCTGGACCATATAAGGCATCACCGAGGATCGGATACCCAATGTAGGACAGGTGCACCCGAATTTGATGGGTTCGGCCTGTGTCTAAACGCAACGAAACCTTTGAAGCACCGCTTAGCAAATAGCGTACCATTACGTTGACATGCGTGACAGCATGATGACCGTAAGAGGCAACAGCATGCCGCGTTGGCGTCTGCGGGACCGCGATAATCGGAGCTATAATACTGCGTTCCTCCATTTTCATGATACCTTGTACAAAGGCTGTATATCCACGATGAATGTCATGTGCTAGAAACGTGCGCGCCAATCGTTCTTGGGCGAGTTTGTGTTTTGCCAACAAGACCAGCCCCGACGTATCCTGATCTAGACGATGCAGTAAAAAAACACGCCCACTCTTTTGCTGTAACTTGAGATAATGAACTACGCCGGCAAGTAGCGTCCCTGTGCGTCGCCTGCCAACCGGATGGATCAACACATGCGCAGGTTTGTCAACCACAAGTACATGGTCATCCTCATAGACGATAGCGATATCAATCGGTTCTGGAATCACAACCTCGCGGTCATCTTGTGGTGCCGTTACGGTTATGTGATCACCCACGTACACACGCTTGCGCCAAAAATAAGGTTGCCCATTCACTAAAACACTCTGCTGTTGCTGAAGGATTCGTCGCAAAGTACGCCCCATGTGAAGGGGACGCAAAAGTGTCTCAAGCATCACACCATCTTCATGAGCCGTGACCACATGATCAAAATACAGCAAGTCAATCCTCAACTTTCTGGCATGGACGCAAAATCCATGTGTATACTTGTACAAGAATAAAGAAAGGAACCAGACGCATGCAACGACAACGCCGTCAACCTCGTCACGCCTTCACCTTAGGGTTAATTTCAGGGTTCGTCCTGACGACAGGATTGATTTTTATTTCTGCAATCAGCGCCCTGTCCTATGTTCAACAGCAAGGACAGAAAAGTGCCACGTATGCCGTGACACCTGATCTTTCGAACAGTGGCAACCGTGTACAGTTGTACTTTCCCTTGGAACGTTTTTTAGCCTGGCGTTCCACTTCTGAATTAAAACTTTTCATGCAAGGGGATACAGTACACGTACGGCTCGCAGCCCTTATCATCCCAGCTTTTCAGTTCCATGTCGCAGTTGATATAGCAGGTATTCCGAGTGTCACGCACGGTTATTTCACCTTGCAAAACGTACACGGATCCGTCGATGCCATTCCGGTTCCGACCAATCTTTTATTAGGCGCTATCGCAATGGATGGAGCCAAATACGGCATTCACGTCAACGATGCCAAAGATACCTTATATGTAGAAAAAACCTTTGGCTCCTATCAATTGGCAGGTTATGATCAAGCCACAAGAGATCTTGTGATTTCCTTGCCAATTCAAGCTGTTGAGCAAGCAGCGCGCGGGCAAAGCGTCATCTGACGCAAGCCCGCAGCACATCTTGCTATTATGTTAGTCTGCGATCTGTTTTTTCACCATGCGATAGTCAAAGATAGCATAACCATTTTTTTGATAAAGTTCGACAGCGTGCACATTGCTTTTTGTGACAAATACCTGATACGACTGTAAGCCCCGACTAGAAAGCCAAGACTCTGCAGCTTGCAGAGCCTGCTTCCCAGCCCCTCTGCCGCGAAAAGCATCCTCGATGTAAATCTCGCCAATGATACCAGTATGATCCCATGTGTTAGGATCCAGCGTCTCTGTGACAAAAACGTAACCCACAGGTTCTCGATGGGCCGTTTCAAGCAGATACACCATCCCTTCGCGCCGGGACATCATGGCACTGACTTGGCGCAAGAAATTCTGCGTTTCCGCGCGTGTTGCGATTTGTCGGCGCGTCTCCTTTACATCAAAAGTTTGATTGGCCAATTTGTGCCATAATTCATTTTGCAACAAGACCAATTCCACGTGATACCGCGACACTCGTTCAGCATCGCGGACAGGATCCATGGGACGCACCGTAAAAGTTAAAGGTTCTAGCCGAACCGCCTTGAGGACTTCCCGCACAGGACGTTTTTTTCGTACGGGCATCTTTCTAACATGAGGCTTCATTTGCTGTTTCATATGGTCGTGATATTGCCGTTGTTGCATGCACAAACCCCTTCCCGCCATATAATGGTGTTACAACCACTATACGCAGCAAGAGCTTGTTCCATAGCTAAAGAAAACTCACATCGTGCTAAGCGCTAGATTTTGATGCACACGATCTATCGTACGCGCCAATAGCGGAGCAATCGGCAGTACTTTAATCGGCACATCTTTCATGGTTACAGGCAAAGGGATACTGTCAGTCACAAGCACCTGAGCGATAGCCTTGTGCTGTAGCCGTGTCTCCGCTGGTGTTGAAAACACTCCGTGTGTCGCGCACAAAACCGCATTTTGCCGGGCTCCCATCGCGACAAGCGTGTCAACCACTTGTACGATAGTTCCTCCGGTATCGATGATATCTTCAATAACAACGGGTGTTTTATCTTTCACGTCGCCAATGAGATGGGTAATCACAGCTTCATTATGACTGGGTCTGCCTTTATGCATGATAGCCATCGGCAAGTCAAGAATCGCTGCAAACTTTTCAGCCGTCTTGGCTCGTCCTGCGTCAGGAGACACAACAACTGCATTTTCAAGATTCATTGAGCGAACTTCGTCAGCGAGAACCTGAAGTGCTGACAAATGATCCACCGGAATATTGAAAAAACCTTGAATTGCAGCAGCGTGCAAATCAAGCGTAATCACACGATGAGCCCCTACCGTCGTTAACACATCCGCAACGACTTTAGCTGAAATGGGCTCACGAGAAATGCCCTGCTTTTCTTGTCTGCCATAACCAAAGTAAGGGATGATCACATTTATACGTCCTACTGAACTGCGCTTAAGCGCATCAATCATAAGCAATAACTCAACAAAGTGATCGTTGATAGGGGGAGAAAATGATTGCAGCAAATAAACATCTACGCCGCGAACACTATCAGGAAATTGAGCATATAATTCGCCACTCTTAAACTTAGAAAGGTGGACCTGACCGAGTTCAACACCAAGACTGTGAGCTACTTGTTCTGCCAATTCACGATTGGACGATCCTGAAAACAATCGATACGATGTTCCTGTAAAATGACCATCTACCACGGTCGTTGCCACCTCCGCTGATTCTGCCGTATCTAATACTTCCCTGCTAACTGTACCATTCCTGATGCAGAATGTGAACAAAGTCACGGCTATCTAGCGTAATTTGTCGACAGATTGATCATAAGCACGCAAACGAATCGTAATTTCAGTGCCTTTTCCCACTTCGCTTTGGATCGTCATTTTGCCTTGATGCGAAGAAACAATCCGCTTGGCAATAGCCAAACCGAGTCCCGTCGATTTTGCCCGTGTACGTGCAACATCACCACGTACAAATCGTTCAGTCACTTTCGCTAACAAATCAGGAGCGATACCAATACCAGTATCTGCCACGGTAATATCAAAATAAACTCCGGTTCGTACGACACTAAGAGTGATACTTCCGTTTACGGTATACTTCTGTGCATTATCAAGCAAGATCGTCAACAGTTGGCGCAAACGCAATGAATCTCCAAAAACATAACCTTGGTCTGGTAAGGACGTTGTAAATGCCAACCCTTTTTGTGCGAGAACCATCTCAAAAACTGCTGTAACCTCCTGGCAGACATCCACGATGGAAACTGGAGCCGCTTTCACAAATTGTTCCCCTGCTTCGATTCTTGCCATATCCAGCAGGTCGTCCACCAAATGTGCCATACGCCGATTTTCACTATAAATCGCTTCCATCCAGTTTAAGTGATCCTGTAGCGGATCTTCTACGTGCCGTAACAACAACTCCAAGTGCGTCATCATCACCGAAAGTGGCGTACGCAACTCATGCGAAATATCAGTGACAAATTCCTGTTCTCGTTTCCTTGCCGCCATCAGCGGCCGCAGCGTCCATAACCCAAGGGAATAACCGCCGATAATGGTAAACAATATGCCAACGAATCCAGCGAGTAACAACAAGCCAAGCAGCCTGTATAAAACCTCTAATTGCGGCCCAATATCTTCTGTAATTTGTAGCACACGACGTGGATGATTGGATAATTGCACCTCTAGTACACGAAACGTCGTACCATTTGAAGTGACATTCTTGTAACTTGTTTCTCCGAAATTTTGCTGTGCCATATGTGACAGCGTCAGCAATAGATCTTGAGAATAAATGGTACCCTCAGAAATATGCGGTTGCATTTGATATTGAGGAACCATGTTCCAAATTGATATGAACAAATCACCGTCAATACCATGAAGTTCGGGAGCCTCAAAAGAGAATCCAGATGCCATTTGCTGAGAAATCACTTGTTGAGCCATGCCGGCCAGACGCTGATCGATCGAATGATCGGTGTCTTTTGCAAGCAACGTATACACCAATAAGGATAGACCGCTCCATATGACTGCAAGAACGGCCATATTAACAAGGGCAAGCCTGACACGTTGCTTGCGAATCAGCCATTTATCTGTAAGCGATACCCAAGACCGCGAACGGTTTGAATGGTCGGACATCCATCGCACTCCAATCGCTTGCGTAACTTAGAAATATAGGTTTCTAGCGTGTTTTCTAAAACGTCACCCTCAAAACCCCAAATTCTGTCCATCAACTGCGATCGCGTCAATACTTGTCCGCGGTGTCGTAGTAACAATTCAAGCAATACGGCCTCTTTTGGTGGTAATATGGAAATCTCATCACCTACCATCAGTTCACGCGCAGCTGTGTGAAACGATATGGCCCCCAACGTCACGACATCAGGATCCTCAAATTCACCACCCAGCCGGCGCAATAGAGCACGCACGCGAGCAAGCAATTCGGTAGTCGCAAAGGGTTTCACCAAATAATCATCGGCGCCCACATCAAGTCCATGCACTCGATCATGCACACTGTCTCGAGCGGTAAGCATTAGGACGGGAATCAGATTCTTATCTTTACGCAGTTGCTTAACCACAGAAAAACCATCAAGTTCCGGAAGCATCACGTCCAAAACCACAACATCGTATACACCATCTTGGGCGTATTGGACAGCAGACATGCCATCCGTTGCTAACGTCACCTCATATTGTTCTTCGTGCAGCAAATCAACGAGAGCAGGACCTAGCATGGCATCATCTTCTACCAAGAGTATCTTAGGCAAACATATCATCTCCAACGCGTTATAATCATCAAGAGAATGCCGTCTCTCACTATACGGATTGATGCTGTAGAAATACTGAAATGTACAGCAGAGGTATAGTATAATCAATCACTAACCGAACACGTGTTTGTCAACCTCATTGTAGCATGCTATACTCCCCATAGAAACATTTGGACGAAAGGGGAATGATCGGCATGGGGCGCGCAAACGCCATTGAAAAACAAGATGCGATTCTTGCCTTTATAAAAAGTGAAGTCATGCTTCGAGGCTATCCACCGTCCGTGCGTGAAATTGGCGAAGCCGTCGGTGTCATGAGTACCTCCACGGTTCATGGACATCTTTCCCAACTTGAAAAGCGTGGCTTAATTCGTCGTAATAAAACGAAACCTCGCGCCATCGAAGTGATTGACGACCATTCTCAACATACTGGCACATTCCCGGTTGTTCCACTTATCGGCAGAGTAACGGCAGGTATCCCCATCTCGGCTGTGGAAGATATCGAAGGATATATCCCTTTACTGACTCCCATGCAAGATATTGACACTGTATTTGCCTTGCGCGTCATCGGTGATAGCATGATCAATGCGGGGATATTTTCAAGGGACATCGTTTACGTAAAGAGACAAGCCACAGCAGTCAATGGCGATGTGATCGTGGCCATGACGGAAGACGGTGAGGCTACGGTGAAACGTTACTTTCGAGAAAAAGATCGGATCCGTTTACAGCCAGAGAACGATTCGATGGAACCTTTATTTTATCGAAATATTTCGGTTATAGGTAAGGTTGTAGGCTTGTGGCGCTCATTATAAAAAGGCAGCGATAGAAATCGCCGCCTCATGCCTTTCTCCTCTTATGCCATCAATATAGTGACAGGTACTGTTCTCGTTCCCACGGATGGACCGCTGTACGAAACATATCCCATTCAATCATCTTCGCTTCATAAAAATGTGCATAAGCATGTTCCCCCAAGGCACCACGAATCACTTCATCATTCGCTAATTCATCAAGTGCTTCGCGCAAATTATCAGGTAAACTGTGTATCCCGGCACGGACACGCTCCATTTCATTCATGATATAAATATTGCGATTAACAGGAGCTGGCGGCATCAATTTCCTTTCCACCCCGTCAAGCCCCGCACGCAACATAACAGCAATAGCGAGATAGGGATTCGTCGAAGGATCAGGACTACGCACTTCGATACGTGTGCCAATGCCGCGTGATGCGGGTACGCGCACAAGAGGTGAGCGATTCTTGCCTGACCATGCAATATGACACGGTGCTTCATAGCCCGGGACAAGACGTTTGTACGAGTTCACGATCGGATTCGTGACGGCAGTAAAACCACGCGCATGGGCCAATATTCCGGCAAGATAGTGCCTTGCAATGGTGCTTAAGCCAAACTCATCAGACGCATCATAGAACGCATTGCCTGTTTCATTAAAAAGTGATTGATGGCAATGCATACCTGACCCATTTAACCCAAATAAAGGTTTAGGCATAAACGTCGCATGTAATCCAAACTGCCTTGCGACCGTTTTCACGACGAGCTTAAACGTCATGATGTTGTCAGCCGCTTGAAGTGCCTGTGCGTATTTAAAATCAATTTCATGTTGTCCAGGTGCGACTTCATGGTGTGATGCCTCAATTTCAAAGCCAAGCGATTCAAGAACCAGCACAATCTCCCTTCGGCAATTTTCGCCAAGGTCAACTGGTGCTAAATCAAAATAACCGCCTTGATCATTTACCTCTGTTGTCGGGTTCCCGTGTTCATCCATCTGCAACAGGAAAAACTCCGGCTCCGATCCCACATTCATGGTGGGAAAGCCTAAGGAGTTGGCATAATCCAAAGCTCTTTTTAAGATACTTCTCGGATCTCCTGCAAAAGGTGAGCCATCCGGCATATGGATGTCACAGATGAGCCGGGCCACCTTTCCTTGTCCACCATGCCATGGAAACACCAACCATGATGACAAATCCGGGTAGAGGTACATGTCAGACTCTTCGATGCGCACAAAACCTTCGATAGAAGAGCCGTCAAACATAATTTTATTATCTAATGCCTTGGCAAGCTGGCTGATGGGCACCTCGACATTTTTAATCACACCTAACAAATCGGTAAATTGCAGGCGTAAGTACCGAACATCCTGCTCTTTTGCCAAAAGCACGATATCGTCCCGCGTGTAGTCCTTGCGCATCGATTACAACACCTTCCCCGTCATGATCGCTATTTCTTTTATCCTTTACCGTGAAAAAAGCGCGATAACTCTCCCTGAATCATTGAAGCGGGGTTACCCTGTCGACCTGCCCGATCAGCTAGCTCTCGCAGTAATAGTTCGTGCAATTCCGCCTCTGTTAGCTCAGCACGCACTTCCTTGGCCGCTTGCGCCAAGCTTTGCGCTTCCTCCTTATCCGCAAGCGGTGCCTTTTCAATCACTGCCTTAATACCAGCGATGTTAAGTCCCTTATCAATCAATGCTTTTATCTCTAACAGTCGTTCCACATCATTAAAAGAAAATAATCTTTGGTTCCCCTCTGTGCGTTCTGGATGAATTAACTCATGCTGTTCGTAATACCGAATCTGACGTGCAGTCAAATCCGTCAAACGTTGCACAATACCAATGGGGAAAAGCGCGAGATTTCGCCGTGTCTCTTCATCCAAAGTCATCGCCTCCCCAAACCCAACTTTACACGTAGTGTTAAGTTTAGCATCGACGATTCATTTCTTCAATGGCTTGCATAACAGCAATTTTGACATGTTCGTACGTTAAACCACCTTGGACATACGCAATGTAAGGTTCGCGCAGTGGTCCGTCCGCCGAGAGCTCAATCGACGACCCTGAAATAAACGCGCCTGACGCCATGATAACCTCATCACTATACCCAGGCATTTGCCAAGGTTCAGGCGAAACGTGCGCATCGATCGGTGAATATCTTTGAATCGTTTGGCAAAATGCAATCAGACGCTCGGCACGTTCAAGGCGCACGCGCAGCACAATGTCGCCGCGCGTCTCTTGCACTGATGGAGCACACGTGTACCCCGCCTCGGTCAATGCCTTCGCAGCGAAGACATTACCTTTTAAAGCTTGTCCAACAACATGTGGCGCAAGAAATAATCCTTGATAAAATAATCGGTAATTCTCATAAGAACCACTATGTGATCCGATACCCGGTGCAGTTAACCGGTACGCGGCTTGCGTGACAGCGGCCTTTGTTCCGACGATATAGCCACCCGTAGGCGCCAGTCCGCCACCCGGATTTTTGATCAGCGATCCCACCGTCAAATCAGCGCCGACATCACTAGGTTCGCTAAGTTCCGTAAATTCTCCGTAACAATTATCCACCAAAACAAAAATATCTGGACGTACCGACTTAATTGCAGCGATGGCTTCGCTAATTTCGGTAATCGTCAGGGCTCGGCGCCAAGTGTAACCCGCTGAGCGTTGAATTGCCACAACTTTCGTCACAGGCAAAAGGTGCTCTAGTATGGTATCAATCTGCAATGTTCCATGCTCTGTCAGATCAACATAGTCAAACGATATGCCGTAGTCTCGTAGTGAGCCTTGATTGGAACCTTGTAGACCAATCACGGGTCGTAAAGTGTCATAAGGCATCCCCGTTGCATACAAAAGGTTGTCACCTGGGCGCAGTAATGCAAACAGACTAACGGCTAAGGCATGCGTACCTGAGACAAGCGTCGGTCGCACAAGCGCCTGCTGTGCTCCAAACGCTTGAGCAAATACTTCATCCAACTGCTCACGACCGCGATCATCAAAGCCGTAGCCAGTGGAACCAAAAAGGTGAGATTCAGCAATAGCCGCATCATGAAACGCCGTGAGCACTTTGGCTTGATTACGTTCAACAATCTCATCGATAGCTTGTAGCTGTGGAGCAATTTCCTGTTCGAGACGGTGTACGGTTTTCCAATCAATTGACGTCATGTAAAATAATCTTCTCCATTTCCATTTCCATCATGAGCAACAAAGGGTAGAAAAGTTCTAACGTCTCGACGGTCAACTTCGACAGTAACATAAAGTCCATCATCGAGTTGTTCAGATTCCTCGACCTTCGTCATCTGATAGGCAAGCGCAAGGACGTCCGAACGTTCATGAGGAATAACGAGACGCAAATGGACCCGAGTACCTGCTACTTCATCCACCTTTTGTACCAGTTCTTCGATCACGCGGTCTTCCAAGATCGATCCCCACACCACACTCGCAGCCTTTTTGTCGACCAAAAGCAAATCCTTATCTAAGGTTCGTTTTTCATTAAAAACGGTGATTACCGGTTTGTTCACATGCAACGATTGTTCGAGCACATCGTAAACTGTGTGCATTTCTTCAGCCATATGTTCTGAGGTTGCATCCACCACATGAACTAAAACATCAGCATCCACTGCTTCTTCTAAGGTAGCACGAAAAGCGTCGACCAAGTGATGAGGCAAATCACGCAAAAAACCTACCGTGTCTGTGAAGACAAACGTCCTACCACCATAGGTCACACGACGACTGACAAGATCTAACGTGTCAAAAAGCCGGTTCTGCCCATGGTCCAAGTTACGTTCCCCGAAGCGTTTGGCGAGCCGAGATAATAATGTCGTCTTGCCAGCATTGGTATAACCGACAATTCCCACAGAGTATACACCTTGACGAGCGCGACGACGCCGCAATTCGGTTCGACGCTTACCCTGCGCTTGTACCACGCGTCGCAAGTCGTGAATTTCCGCACGGATTTTCCGTCGATCAGTCTCGAGTTTCGTTTCGCCAGGGCCACGCGTGCCAATACCTGCTCCAAGGCGCGACATAGCAACGCCTCGACCGGTAAGGCGAGGTAAAAGATACATGAGTTGAGCAAGTCGAACTTGTGCTTTTCCTTCAAAACTTATTGCGCGATTTGCAAAAATGTCCAAAATGAGTTGTGTGCGATCAATTACGCGACAGGCACATTCCTCTTCAATGTTGCGCAGTTGACTTCCCGTCAAATCAACGCTAAAAATAATCAAGTTCGCTTCGCATTGTTTAGCCATACCCTGCAGTTCAACCAATTTTCCTGAACCAATCATAGTTGCTGCATTTTCTTTTTCAATCGTCTGGTGACAATGTCCAACCACGTGTGCTCCCGCTGTCTCAGAAAGTAAATCAAGTTCAAGGCGCCTGCTTGCTTTATCCTCTTCGGTCATAGTACTTGTGGATACATGCATGACGACTGCGCGTTCGCGTGTTACATGGCTATTGTCCAGGAGTCATTCCCCTTTTCGTTGTAAAAATTGAAAAACTGGGCCAAGGCCCTGTTCATGTAAGGCGCTCGTAGCAAAAATCTGTTCGTGACGCCAAAGTTTCTTTAACCCATCAGACATGCGCTTAACACCAGGCAAATCCAATTTGTTGACGACCACAGCTCGCTGAATCTTACGCATAGCAGCGAAACGTAACGCCCATTCATCGACTTCATCCAATAAATATCCTGCTTGTATCCGCGATCCGTCTACAACCAGCAACACCATATCAGTCTTAACCAACGCTTCCAAAGTGCGCGCCATCCCGAGACGCACCATTTTGTCTTCAACCGCTTGTGAACAAAGACCTGTCGAGTCACGCAACAGCAAGCGACTGCTTAACAGAGTTCCGACTGAAGCACCCAACGTTTGCAAACCAAGCGTCGTACTCCTGCGATCAGACACCAGCGTTTTAATTGCCTCTTTGGTACTTACGAAAAAACGTTCGCGAATCTCACCTGTCGGCAACTGTTGCACAACAAATGGGGACGTGTTGCCTGCATGTTTGGACAACTGTAAAGACAACAATGTCTTACCAACGTTCGTTTGGCCGAGCATGAGGCAATCGATCATGAACGTCACCCCCTGAGAAATCACGTTCGCAAAGTTCCATGAGATCATTTCGCGTAGCCTCAAGATGATTTGACAAGCGCAGCGCTTGCCTGCGGATCGCACTCTCGATAATATTTCGCACCGTACGCCCATTACCAAAAGACGGTTCTACTCGTTCATGGCGCAATATTGTCAAGAATACGTTAATAGCCTTAGGTGTCAAAACATAATCTCGTTCACTGACCATCGCTTTAGCGATCGAAAGCAGTTCTCTCTCAGAGTAATCTGGAAACGCGACCGTGATGGGAAAACGCGACCGAAGACCAGGATTGAGATCCAGAAAATCCTGCATCTCTGACTCATATCCAGCAAGAATGACGATCAAATTATCGCGTTTGTCTTCCATTCCTTTAACCAGTGTGTCAACAGCTTCACGTCCGAAATCACGAGCACCACCACGAGCTAGGGCATACGCCTCATCGATGAAAAGGACACCTCCTGAAGCGCGATCCAAGCAAGCTTTGGTCTTTTGCGCAGTTTGCCCCACGTATTCACCAACCAAATCAGCTCGCTCTACTTCAACCAATGTACCTTTTGACAGAACCCCGAGCTCGGCAAAAATGGAACCCAGTGTACGCGCTACGAGTGTCTTGCCAGTTCCAGGACGTCCAGTAAAGACCATATGCGTTACTGTTTTGTCCGCTTGTAAACCAAATTCGCGTCGCCGCCTCTGCACCACAGCGTGTGCATACATCTCTTCTGCCATGCGCTTGACTGTAGACAAACCAACCAAACGATTCAAGGGAGCTAGCACTTGTTCACGATTCGTAAGACCACAGGGTGCATCGCTAGTCCCATGGTCTTGCACTCGATCGGATTTCTGATAAGCTTGATGTAATTTTTTGAGCGCCATCGGCGCAGTAATCTGTCCATGCTCAAAGTTTGACAAAATCGGTTCGATTATTGATTTCTCTGGCATCATGTTGCCTTTAGGCACCTTCGTCACCCGCTTTTTTAAACAAGGTTCTTACGAGTATACGCAAGAACCTTGTCATGGGTGATTGCCTAAGGGACTAACCATTCGCCTTGACATATAAAAGCTGCAGGGCCCCGCATATAGACGTGACCATCTTCGTCGTACCTTATTCGTAAGTCCCCACCTAACAGATGAACCAATACATCATCGCCGCGCTCTACCCTATTGGTCAAAACGGACGCAACCACACTTGCGCAAGCGCCTGTACCACATGCTTGTGTGATCCCGGATCCGCGCTCCCACACGCGAAAATCAAGCTCACGGGCGGATTTTAGCGCGACAAACTCGGCATTCACACGTTGCGGAAAAACAGCATGCCGTTCGATGATCGGTCCAATCTGTGCCACATCAACTTGCAAAACATCATCGACAAAAAAGATAGCGTGTGGGTTACCCATGGATACGGCTGTGAATGTCATCGAGTTACCTAACACATCGATTGCATCATGCAAGGCAATGCCATCCTTATCACCGGATAAGACGGGCACTTGTGCTCGAGACAATCTTGGTTCACCCATATCAACTGTAACTTCGTCTATGACGTCCTTTTGATCGGTGATATGAAGTTGAAGATGCATAATTCCGGCTTTGGTTTCTACATCGAGCCGATCTTTTTTCAAAAGGCCCGTATCATACACATATTTGCCAACACAACGCAAACCATTGCCACAGTTTTCCCCTTCCGAACCATCCGCATTAAAGATCCGCATACGAACATCAGCGCAATCGGACGGTCCGATAGTAATCAGCCCATCAGAACCAATACCGGTATTTACATTCGCCACAGCAATGGCTAAAGCAGCAAGATCTTCTCCATAAGAACCCAAATTTTTCGTTTCTACATACACGTAGTTATTGCCAATGCCATGCATTTTTGAAAACTTCACCCGTGATGCCCCCTTGAATCTCCTGATTAGCGAACCACGAAATTCACCAGTTTACCCTGCACATAGATCTGTTTTTGTATCGTATACCCTGCCAAAAATGAAGCCAACGGTTCCCTTGTCAAAGCATCCGCAATAACGTCTTCTTGTGAAGCCGATACACTGATCACCATACGATCACGAATCTTTCCATTCACTTGCAGAACAATTTCAACTTCATCATCCACCAACATGGTAGGATCTACAGTCGGCCACGCAGCCAGAAAGACGCTATCTTTATGCCCTAACAACTGCCAACACTCTTCGGCCAAGTGTGGTGCAAAAGGCGCAAGACACAAGGTCAACGTTTCGAGTGTCTCGTGATCAATCGGATCGTTATAATCGGTTATGGAGCCTGTAAACTCCATAAAGGCGCTAACGACCGTATTGAAACGAAAACTCTCCAAGCGTTCTGTAACTTGTTGTAAAAAACGATGACGCAATTTATTTCGCAGTAATGTGCCCGTGCGCGGGGCATGGTGCGCTTGCTCTTCCACGATACGATATGTCCTGCTTAAAAACCGATGCACACCGTCAATCGCACGTGGGTTCCATTCTGCATCAATTTCCGGAGGCCCGACAAAAAGTTCATAAAGACGCAAAGTATCTGTCCCGTATCTTTCAATTAGTTCCTCCGGGCTGACGACGTTGCCTTTTGACTTCGACATTTTAGCGCCATCAAGTGTCATCATACCCTGGTTGAAAAGATGAATGAATGGCTCATCAAATCCGATCACGCCACGATCGTACAACGCTTTCGTGAAAAACCGAGCATATAACAGGTGCAAAACGGCATGCTCTACACCACCGATATACATATCCACGGGAAGCCAGTGATTGACTTTATCTTTAGCAAAAGGTTCTTTGTCATTATGGGGATCCGCAAAACGCAGAAAATACCAACATGATCCTGCCCATTGGGGCATGGTGTCTGTTTCACGCTTTGCAGGGCCAGCACAGGACGGACATGTCGTGTGTACAAACGATTCAATGGCTGCTAACGGAGATTCACCGGTACCCGTTGGTTCATAACGTTCTACATCAGGCAGCAAAACCGGCAACTCTTCTTCGGGGACAGGTACAATGCCGCAATGTTCGCAATGAACAACAGGAATCGGTTCACCCCAATACCGTTGACGAGCAAATACCCAATCGCGTAATTTATAGGTTGTAGCTCCAGAACCCTTTTTCTTTTCTTCAAGAAAAGCAATCACAGCTTTTTTAGCTTCTTGTATCGTCAGGCCATCAAGGGAACCTGAGTTCACCAGCACACCATCACCAACATATGCTTCATCAAGAGTTGTCCATTCGCCATGCAATTGTGAGTTTGGTCGAATCACTTGGACGATAGGCAAGGAAAACGCTTTAGCAAAATCAAAGTCCCGTTCATCATGAGCAGGAACAGCCATGATGGCGCCAGTTCCATAATCAAGCAATACATAATCAGCAATCCACACGGGAATAGGTTCGTTTGTTGCTGGATTTATGGCATAGGCACCTGTAAATACACCCGTTTTTGTTTTATCCACGATTTGCCGTGCCAAAGCGGATTTATGAAGAGTTTGCGCGACATACTCATTGACTGCATCGTGTGCATCTGCAGTCGTAATTTTAGCGACCAGTGGGTGTTCCGGTGCGAGCACCATATAAGTAGCTCCATATAACGTATCAGGACGTGTCGTAAATACTTCAAGTTCCTCTTTCGCACCCACAAGTGAGAAACGAACATGCGCCCCTACACTTTTGCCAATCCAATTCGCCTGCATCTTCTTAACTTTATCTGGCCACTGTAACTTATCGAGGTCATCTAGCAAGCGATCCGCGTAATCCGTAATTCGTAGCATCCATTGATTCATATTCTTTTTCGTCACGGGCGAACCGCAGCGTTCGCAACCGCCGTCGACAACTTCTTCATTAGCAAGACCTGTTTTACAGCTCGGGCACCAGTTAATCGGCATCTGTTTGCGGTACGCAAGCCCCATTTTAAATAACTGTACAAAAATCCACTGCGTAAATTGATAGTATTCAGGTGAACTGGTATTTACCTCGCGACTCCAATCGAACATCGCGCCCATTTGCTGCAATTGTTTCTTAAAGTTAGCAATATTGCGTGCCGTACCTAAAGAAGGGTGAACTCCCTTTTTGATAGCATCATTTTCTGCAGGTAAGCCAAAAGCATCCCATCCCATCGGATGCAACACTTCGTACCCTTGTAGTTTCTTATAACGACTCCAAGCATCAGACAAAACATATCCCCGCCAGTGACCCACGTGCAGACCTGAACCCGACGGATAAGGGAACATATCTAAACAATAGTATTTCGGCCGTTTTAAATGATCATCGACTTGATGACTATGATTTTCTTCCCAGTAGGATTGCCATTTTGGTTCAATCTGTTTTGGTGTATAAGCAGTCATTAATGCGCCCCCTCATCCGAACAAAAAGAACTCGCATCCCACCAGGATCGAGTTCTCCGATGTTCTAAATATTATAGTCAACTCTATGATCGTTCGCAACCAAGCGGCAACCATGCGAGCACATCCCCCAACATTTGCATAATTAAAAACACTATAACAAAACAGTCCCAAGTTATCTACTCGGGACTGTTAAGAACTCTTATGGCGGAGTGAGAGGGATTCGAACCCTCGATACACCTTTACAGTGTATACTCGCTTAGCAGGCGAGCGCCTTCGACCAACTCGGCCATCACTCCAAAAAAATGGCTCCCCGAGTAGGATTCGAACCTACGACCCTCCGGTTAACAGCCGGATGCTCTACCGCTGAGCT
>JAKACU010000180.1 GCA_021821185.1 Bacillota bacterium | reverse complement strand
AAACGTGTAAGTCAAGGATGGAGACGGCGGCAATGGCATGGTAGCTTACAGGCGTGAATAGTTTGTACCGATGGGCCGCCCTGCAGGTGGTGATGGTGGAAACGGGGGGCACGTGATCTTCGTTGTCGATGAAGGCCTGCGAACATTGATGGATTTTCGTTATCAGCGACATTTTCGTGCGGACGGTGGAGAAAATGGTCGTATCAAAGACCAGCATGGCGCAAACGCAGATGATTTGCTTGTGCGGGTTCCACCTGGTACGACTGTGACAGATGAGTTGACCGGGGCTGTGATTGCGGATTTGACTGAACCGGGGCAACAGGCGATCATCGCCAAAGGCGGCAAAGGTGGCCGCGGGAATGCGCGATTTGCTACGGCGAAAAATAAGGCGCCGGATATGGCTGAAAAGGGTGAACCTGGAGAGGTCAAGACCGTGATCCTGGAGCTTCGCGTGTTGGCTGATGTGGGTCTGGTTGGTTTTCCGAGTGTCGGAAAGTCGACGCTGCTTTCAGTCGTCAGTAAGGCGCGACCGAAGGTTGCTGCATATCATTTTACGACGCTGTCCCCCAATCTCGGCGTGGTCGACGTTGCGGATGGAGCTTCTTTTGTGATGGCTGATTTACCGGGATTGATCGCAGGCGCGCATGAGGGTTTAGGCCTCGGACAAGAATTTCTGCGCCATGTTGAGCGCACAAAGGTAATCGTGCATGTGGTGGACATGGGCTCAAGCGAGGATCGAAACCCTGTGGAGGATTATCGCACGATTGTCGATGAGCTTAAGTTTTATAATCCTGAGTTGCTCGCTCGTCCGCAGATCGTGGCTGCAAACAAGATGGACATCGACGCTGCATACGATAATCTGGAGAGATTCAAGGAGACCTATCCGGATCTGGAAATTTTTCCAATCTCGGCTGTCACCAGGTCGGGCATCGAATCGATGCTGTATCGTGTGATTGCATTACTTAAAGAGGTTGAAGAGAGGGAGCGCCTGAATCCTCCGGTGTTCAAGGAGCACGTCGTGGTGTATGGCCCACGCGACCGCAAGATGGACTTTTCTATCAGGAGAGACAATGATCTGTTTATCGTGGATAGCTCGGACCTAGAAAAACTGGTGGGGCGTACGAATTTTGATCAGGATGACGCGGTGAAGCGCTTTCAGACAATCTTGCGCCGTTCTGGGGTGGATGATGCTTTGCGCAGTGCCGGCGCGAAAAACGGCGATCAAATTCAAATCGCCGACATGGTGTTTGATTTCGTCGACTAAGTGGGTGACGACGTGTACAAGGGATTAGTGGGTGTGACGCGCGACTTTGTAGCAACAGGCATCGTCGTGCATGACGCAAGAGTAGTTTTGGTGTTGCACAAGAAGCTTGGGCGGTGGTTACCACCGGGTGGACACATCGATGCGCCTGAGCTACCGGAGCAAGCGGCGATTCGAGAAGTGAAAGAGGAGACAGGGCTCGACGTGGTTTTGGTCGCAGACCATGAGCCAGCCGGATTCGATCATGCACTTGCTCGCCCTGCTGGCATTCAGCTAGAAGACATTGAACCGGGGCATCAGCACATCGATCTGATTTACTTTGCCAGACCTGTCGGATCCGTTGAGCTGAAGATCAGTGCTGAGTCGGATAAGATTGGATGGTTTAACCTGCAAGAGATGCGGGAGATGGGCGTCACTGAAGAAGTGATCGCTTGGAGCACGAAAGCGATTTTTTCAGTCGAGACTCGGTGATTCCGCGGTGTGGCAAGAATCCTCTGTCTATCCCCTTACAAATCATTCCCCCATTACACAAGACAATGAGCAAATAGACGTATAGCAAACAGGAGTTCCCTTCTCATCTTCGAACAGACTTGGTAGGAAGATGAGGAGGGAGGATTATGGACGAACCATCTGGTGAACTGGTCGATGAGATTTTGGCGACCGCTATTTGGCTCATGGCATCTGATGTGCATTTTGATCCATTTGAAGACGACATCGAAGTATCATTTCGCATCCATGGCCGCCTTGTGGAAGCATGTCAGGTATCGCATATCCCCAACCGTGTATCGAAAGCGGCCGTTCAACGCTTAAAGGTGCTCGCACGACTGTCTTTAGGTGAGCAAAGACGACCTCAGGATGGGCAATTGCACATGCAAACGAGTCATGGCTCGTGTGATATCCGCGTGGCGACCATTCCTACCGTGCGGGGAGAGAGGATGGTGGCGCGGCTCATCCCGGAAAAGGTTCCATGGGACTCGCTGCACGCTTTAGGTATGTCTCGCGTAGAAGAGCAGATCGTCAGGCATGCGCTTGATCTGCCCGGAGGTCTCATCGTGACCGGTGGCAGAGTAGGGGTCGGAAAGAGCACGACGATGCACGCACTGCTCGCCGAAAGAAGAATGCTGGGTCAGTCTGTTTTAACCATCGAGGACCCTGTAGAACGACGCATGCAGTCGTATCAACAGGTCGAGGTGGATGAGCACGCAGGCATGGGGTTTGCTGATGCCTTAAGAGCTTCCTTAAGACAGGACCCGGATGTGTTAATGGTCGGTGAGATTCGCGATGAACAGACGGCACAAATCGCTGTGCGTGCAGGTATGACCGGGCACCTCATCATCACGTCCGTACATGCGGATCACGCCTCGCAAGTGATCTTGCGTCTACTAGAGCTTGGTGTGGCGCCAAGGTATGTGAGAGATGTTTTGCGCCTCGTGATCTGGCAACGCCTCGTACCGGTAGTTTGCGAGGAGTGCTCAGGACAGGGATGTGGATCTTGCCTGGGACTTGGCGTGGTTGGTCGCAGGCCCGAGTTCGAGTTAATGTCGTCTCTTGAGGTCATTGACGCCGTCTACCACTATATAGAAGATGGGGGCGGGACAAGAGGCCTTGACGTGGTGAGACGCCGTGAGGGTTCACGAACGCGCATCGCACCTCCATCAGGGTTGTACGGTTTGTATCATCGGCATCAGTTAAAGACGGGGAGAAATAGCGGAGGGATGACTGTTGCAGAGCAGTCCGAAGCTAAAGCCCATGGATATGGAGTACTTTCTGACTGATATGAGTGATTTGTTGCAGGCAGGCATCGACCTGGATCATGCCTTAGGACTGCTTGCCAGGCGAACGAAAATTGGTGTTTGTGCCAAGCGGTTGCAAGAGGATATTCGAAAGGGAACATCCACATCAACTTCTATGAGACAACTGGGTATTGCTCCGGTGATCGTTAACTTTATCCAAGCTGGGGAGTATACCGGGGATCTGGAA
>JAKACU010000179.1 GCA_021821185.1 Bacillota bacterium | reverse complement strand
TGCGCGAAGCTTTCCGTTTCTTTCTACGTCATCCTGTGCTGGATTGGTCTCAGCACCCGGTTGCTGCTTTTCGTCGTCAATATTCACCTCGATCACCTCACAGGACATTCTTGCCAAAACAAGGTAGCCTTAAACGAGGTTATGAATAAAATCTTGTTTACGATTCTGTCGTAGTGTTATCATCCTGTGCGCTAGATTCTTGTGGGTCGCTATCCTGTAAGGCGTCATCTTCTACCCATCCGATGTATTCCGGATAAGCACCTTGCACAGCACTTTGCTTGACCATATCCCAGTAGGTCGAAAATAACCTTCCAACGTGAAACACACTATCGCCTTCCTTTTATCGGATGGCCATAGTGTGTCCTTACCGCAATGCATGTAATCCCATTTTTTACTTGACGAGGCGAAGTGGTATCACATCATCGGAACGACTGATATGAGCTCCAAGAGATTGCAATTTGCCGACGAGATCGCCATAGCCCCGATCGATATGCTCAAGCCCGCTTACGACCGTCTCACCTTGCGCTGCAAGTGCTGCTAAGACAAGCGCCGCACCTGCGCGCAGGTCTGTGGCATGGACGCTTGCACCCGTGAGAAATGGCACACCTTCGACGACAGCCGTACGGCCCTCCGTCTTCACTTCAGCACCCATGCGTCGAAGCTCTGGCACGTGCAAAAAGCGATTCTCAAATACCGTCTCTGTCACGATGCTGACGCCTTTATCAAGGGTAAGCAAAAATGCCATCATCTGTGCTTGTAGATCGGTTGGAAAGCCAGGATACGGCAGGGTCTTGATATCCACTGCGCGTAAGTTTTCACCAGGATAGACACGGATACCTGTGATGTCATCTTCGACGCAAATGCCTGCCTCACGCAATTTTGCGCATAGGGAACTCAAGTGGTTATAGATCGCACCTTCCACAAACACATCGCCGCGTGTCACAGCCGCTGCGATTAAGTACGTACCTGCTTCGATCCGATCAGGGATGACGGTATGCGTCGCACCATGCAATGACTCGACGCCTTCGATGCGAATCACGTCGGTACCTGCTCCACGAACGTTTGCACCCATCGCATTGAGATAATTCGCCACATCGACGACTTCCGGTTCCTTGGCTGCATTTTCGATGATCGTTTGCCCATCAGCCAAGGTGGCCGCCATCATCGTATTGATCGTGGCGCCGACGCTTGTTATATCAAAATAAACTCTTGCTCCACGCAATTTACCATGTATATAACCTTCGACATATCCGTGTTCGATCTCTACGGTCGCACCTAAAGCTTCAAACCCTTTTATATGTTGATCAACTGGCCGTTCACCGATGTTGCAGCCACCAGGCAAGGCTACTTTAAAATGACCCATCCGAGCAAGCAGTGGACCTGCCACCCAAAATGATGCCCGCAACTTGCGAACAAGTTCGTAAGGCGCTGTGGTTGTCGTAATCTTCTCGGCAGATAACTTTAGTGTGTTGCAACCAGCCAATTCGATTTTTGCGCCAAGACTCGAAACAACTTGTGCCAGATCATCGATGTCTGTTAGCTGCGGTACATCCTCAATGACAGATTCCCCACTTTGCGCCAGAATCGACGCGGCAAGAATGGGCAAGACAGCATTTTTTGCCCCGTCGACCCGCACTTTACCGACGAGCGGCTTGCCTCCAAATATATGAATAGTATCCAAATTCCTCGCACCCCCGAGATCGCACAAAACCCATATTAGTATTCTACTGTTATAAGGGGACTGCCTACAAGTACCCTTGTTGTCTGATTGTAGCCGTTAGTATGCATTGCTACTTGTAAAGTAATGTTTTGATTGCCAATAGGTAGGTAAAGTCCCTCTTTTGCACTGCTACCAGCCGCACTTGTGGTGTACGCATCTTGGGACCACTGTGTGGCGTGACCTGCAACATCGGCGAACGCTTTATCGATCAAGGCTGTACGCGATGCTTTTGAGGCCATCCTGGACAATTGTCCAAACACCATCTCGTTGCGATTCGATGATCCTTTTATTGGAATAACACTTTGCAGCAACGAAAACGCAGCATGTGACCCGGCCAACGTGTGTTGGTTAGAGAGAAGTCTGATAACGAGCACCGTTTGCGGTGATTGACCCGGTAGATGCATGCTGGCCAACTCCACCGTTGCCATGAGTGGTACATTTTTTCCCGTTGCTGTCTTAACAGACGTATGTCCGCTTAAAAAAGATACATGTTGATGCGCATCCGAATGTAAGAAGCCGGTTATGTGGTCTGCGCGAAGACGGACCATCACACCTTTTGCCTGTGTTTGCAAGACGGATACTGGCAAAAACGCCGTGTTTTGTGTTGTCCAGTCATGAATTTCAAACCCTGTAGCAATGGCTCCTGTCGCCTGAAAAGCCTGTTCGACAAGATCAGGTGTGGCAGTAACGCCTTTGACATTCGCCCATGCCTGCCCTGCCATGGTTCCCGCTTGATAAAGTGCAATTAGCAGGCCCGCTACGGCGAGTACCGTTAGTTTCTTCATCGATCGTTCCTCCCATTCATCTGGTGTAGTAACCAGTATGAACAGAAGGAGGAAGCACTATACGAGATTTCTGCTAGAATCGCAGAATCTGCACTTATCTGCAGAGAATCCTCTTAGCCATGGATGGAAGAAACGGCGCTGCCATAAGCTACGATAAACCCCGCGATACCAGAGCCGATCAGTATCGCAAACAGCAGGCGCAAGAGACGAGCTGGTGCTGACTCAGGTGCTTTAACAAAAACGTCCCAACGCACTGCACCTAAGGCAACCCACGCAACAAGCGTGCCGATCAGCAGCGCCGCAATCTGCAGGATGCCCTGGGCTGTTGGAGCTAGATTGGAAAGTTGCGACACTGGCTGTCCCTCACTTCAACGTTAGTATACGGCAATACAGGGGATTTTTTGGCGGTAGCCTAGTGAAATTTATGTTTTTCATGTTCCAAGGTTTCCTGTGCAATCATTTTCAAGGTCACATCGTCCATCGGCGGATTATGTAGTCCGGCGCGCACGTCGCGATAAGCGCGTTCAAGTGGTGCATGCTCAAGTATACTTGTTCCGCCTACGATGCGCATCGCAAGATCCACAATATCAACAGCGGTGTTTGTCGCTACGTACTTGACCATCGAAAAGTCAGGACGCATAGCGAGCCGTTCTTGCGGTGCATCATCATAGCGTGTAGCTACGGTGTACATAAGATTGCGTGCGGTCGTAAGCATCACCTGCATTTTACCGATCTTCTCTT
>JAKACU010000178.1 GCA_021821185.1 Bacillota bacterium | reverse complement strand
CACGTAAGGAACATTAAGCAGTTCGAGAAGGCCTTGGACGGCTCCATCTTCTCCAAATGTTCCATGAAGAACCGGAATCACTACATCATATTTGTTGGGATTTTTTAGTGATTCCAGGGTGCCGCGTAATTGGTGGGTGTCGGGTACAAAGGGTTCTGGCGATGAATTAATTACAGATTGATCCTCTAGCCGAGGAACAGTTTGCGGGGCAACTGATAAATTATCCTCTATATGCCCGGCATTCAATCCGAACATTGCCTCTTCCCCAATTATAAATTTACCTGATTTGCTGATGCCCAGAAGGTCGACTTCATATTTCGAAGGGTCCAGGGCGTCGATTATCGACTTGGCTGACTGGATAGATACTTCATGTTCTCCAGATTTTCCACCAAAAATGACGCCCACTTTTAGACGGTTGGTCATGGTATTGTTTCCCTCCCGCGTCTGTGATTTAATCACTAAAATACATTATATCTTATGGGTAAATAGTGGGGCGCTATTCCGTTGGCGTGCTTAGAATTATTGCGGTAACGGTGCGGGAAATGTCCTGTTGAGCCCCAGCACAAGACGCGCGTGCGGACTCGTTTCTGACGGTGCATGTGATGATTCATCGCTCGGTATCCTCAACTCCGGTATATATTGAAACGTGAACACGAAGTATCATAACATTATGGAGGGGAATCAAATGCGAACAGGAATGATTGGAAGAATACGATGAGTGAAACACGCCGTATTCGGGGCTGTGAGTTCTTTATAGAGGATCTCGGTGACAAGTCGACGCCCGCATTGTTATATCTTCATGGTGGTCCAGGTACTGGATCGTACGACTTCGTGCTACACCAGCACGCATTGCTAACAGATGATGGAGTGAGATTGATAGCATTTGACCAACGTGGTGTTCTGCGTTCATCTGCAATTTCTGATGAAGATGAATTCGGTCTGATGCGCCTAATAGAAGATTGTGAAGCGATCAGGGAGTCGTTGGAGATTCCAAAATGGTCAGTACTTGGACATTCTTTCGGTGGATACCTGGGACTTTTGTACGCTGGTTTGTATCCTGGCGCTGTGGAGAAATTGATTTTCGAGAACGCCGCCTTTGACTTGGGAATGTCCGCAAGGTCTTTGCTGCAAGGGGCAGCCCTTGAGTATGGTGCTCTCGGGAATGGCGAAAAGTCTCTGCAATGTCTAGCTCTAGCTTACGCTTCTCCCAACATGGAGAGCGCGGAAATATGGGATCAGTTCACCGATCTCACAAATGACCTGGGTGATCGCCGAAACAATTTATATATTCACAGAAGCAACAAAAATCTCTTTGAACAAATCATAGAGCAGTCCCCGTTTTCCACTGAGGATTGGGCAAAAGCTGGTGTTCACCAGCAGAGATTATTTAAAGAAGGAAAAGTGTTTTCATCTGCGTTGCCGCCAAATACCGCTGTTTCGCACCCGACGCTACTCTTAAAAGGGAAATTTGACTATGTTATGGGCGCCGATCAAATTCACAGGTACATGTCGGCTAATCCAAATACTGGTTTGGTTGTTTTCGAAGAGAGTAGTCATTTTCCGCACATAGAAGAGGCTGGTCAGTTTGCGAATAAGGTTAAAGCATTCATGCTCGAAAACTAGCACATTGAGGATGTGGAGCCAGTTTCAAGTTCCATCTGCGAGTTCGGAATGTCAAGTTAGGACAAATGGGAGGAGAGCGCAGTTACCGTTTGTCCAATCAAATGGCGACTGTGAAAATATTTCTAGTTACGACAGGGGGGGCAGATTTGAAGGAGGGTTGGGAAAGGCACGCTGAGGTGATCACATTTACCCAAAAGGAACTCCAGGAGATCGTGGAATCGTACGATCCTTCACTACATCTCACGAGTCACGAATTACTAAGCGGTGGTTTGAGTTACACTAATTACAAGGTTATGTTATCGCCTGATGATCACCCGCTCCTTGTACGAATTTCAAAGGAAAGACATAATTTATGGAAGGAATATAACATACATAATCTTTTGGGCGTGAGAGAAACGATCCCTGAGTTCTACAATATTGGGCAGTACAAAGGATTGCATTTCGGTGTATTGGAATGGAAAAACGGAGTTTTGCTAAAGGACCAGCTATCGCTCTACAATTCGACGGAAAGTTACGATGCCGGATGCGCTTTGGGTCGAGAACTTGGCAGTTTAAGAGAAGTGCAGTTTGATGCATCCGGGTTTTTGGATTCCGATTTGCATGTAACGAAATCCTTCGAGCTAACACCTGCAGCGTTTCTCGATACGATGGAATATTTCCTCTTTTCAAGTAAAGCATCCAGATGGCTCTCTGACAGGTTGCCAGTGGAATTAATGAGCTTTTGTGCCCGAAACGCCGCTCTCTTTCTTGAGGACTGCAGTGGGTCAAGGTTGGTTCACGGAGACTTTAACGGTCTCAATATACTGATGAACCATACGGATGTCAGCGCGGTTCTCGACTGGGAATTTGGAATAGCTGGCTCGCTGTTTATGGATATAGGCAACCTGCTACGATACAGAGATTTTCCATATTTCGATCAGTTTGAATTGGGACTGCAGTCAGGACTATCCGCAAGTGGAGAGCGTCTTCCCGGAAAATGGAGACTGATTGCCAAGATTACGGACCTTGTTGCACTTTGCAGCATGCTCGATAACGATTTCGGGGGTATAAATAGAGTCCGAGACATTAACATGTTAATTCAGGGCACCTTGAACTGCGACGGATTTTCATAAACTGACGGGTGTGTAAATGATGCAAGGGGGGTATGCTTGGGTGATGAAAATTGCGGCGCTCTATGATATCCATGGAAATCTGCCAGCGCTCAACGCGTTGCTGGAGGAGCTCAAAGAGGTGCAACCGGACGTGATTATCGTTGGAGGGGATATCGTATCCGGACCTATGCCGGGGCAGACTTTGGAACGGCTCTCCCTGCTTGGCGATCAGGCTCGCTTTATTCGCGGCAATGGAGATCGCGAAGTTGTCATGGCTTTTGACGGCGAACCGCTGCGCGCCGACATGTCAGAGAATGGCCGACGGCAGACCCGCTGGGTCGCAGAGCAGTTAACGAGCTCTCAGCGAGATTTCCTGGCCCAATTGCCAGAACAGATAACGCTCCATGTTGAAGGGTTGGGCAATGTATTATTTTGTCATGCTACACCGCGCAGTGACGAGGAAATCTTTACCTGAAAGCGCCGTAAAGCCCCTGAATTCATCCATGGGGATATAAGGCGCGCCCTTGATCCCTGTTCTTTTTT
>JAKACU010000045.1 GCA_021821185.1 Bacillota bacterium | reverse complement strand
GCGCATTACCGTTGAAGATATTCGCATCGCGGTGGAAGGCCCAACGGCTTATTTGGTTCTTTGCTTCGGTGCTCCTTGTGTCAAACGCTTCATCGATTTGGGTAGTCGAACGATCAATTACGGTACAGTAATCAATGGCCGTTACGTGGATCGGGAAAGCGGCACGCTGAATTATGGGTGTGATACGGTTAACACCGATAGCCACACGCTGGCCGCAAAGATTGCCGGTGATCTAAGCCAGCGCTGGATGGTCTCGAACGAAGATGTGTTTATTTTCGGCGGTGGCGCATTGGCTACAGGTTTAGTTCTGCAACGCTATTTCAAGCAATCGATCATTCCCAATGAGCCGGATTTGATCAATGTATCGGCTTATTACAAGGTGGCGATGCGATTTGCCAAGTAACTGGATCAATCGAACGGTCGGGTTCAACAGGTCAGATCCCGATGAGATGGCGTTGTTCTATTGGAGCAAAAACCTGCCTAACTTCACGGAACTGGTAAAACGTCATCTTAGACAGTTGAAGTCAGATAATGCATTAGCAGTTATGGAGATTTATGAAGTTTTCGCGCTTTCACAGGAAAACGCAGGAATGGAATTATCACCAGTCGTTGATGATGTCGAACAATTTTTCTAAGGGGTGAGTTACTTGATAAACGTAGCGATTGCAGCAGGAAAGTTGGTCGCTGTTGTGGCGAAGATTGCAGCCGGTGTGTTTGGCGCGGGATTTGTCGTCGGCACGGGATTCTTCAACTAAGGGAGGATTTTCATAATGACGGACATTGTGCAAGCCGCAATCAACACCGCTTTCTTTACCGGGAAAGTGGTTATCTATACCTTTGCAGCCGGTGTTACCACAGCACAGTGGTTGGGGCATTTTATGAACAGTGTGGTGAATTGACATGCCCATAACGGCATACAGCGCTATTTTTCTCGTTTCGTCTATTGTTGGCGGGTCGTCACTTTTAGCGTCCTCCGCAGGCAAGGCGGTGCGTGGCAGGCATCCGATCGTTCGCCAGGTACAACAGGCTTTCTTATCGGCTGGACTTTGCAATAAAAATCGAACCAAAAAGGCCATACCATGGCGCGCGATTAGCACCAAAAAAGTAAGATCAGGCAACGGAGAAGGGTTGCTGCAAGGCTATAAGATCGTCATGCGTTATTCACAGGGGCGCACAGTCTATGACGTACAACGCGAATTAGACCGAATCAGCGAGTGGCTAGGTGCAACGATCCGCGCCCAGGATGAGCGGGGCAGATTAGCACTATATGTCTACGACATTGCAACACCGGTTGCCGTGCCGTTTACACCGGAATTACTCGCACGCATCCGGGGAACATGGGAAGTTCCTGTCGGCTTATCTGAACATGGGTGGGTATTTCACGACTTTGCCAAGGCACCTCATGTAATGATCGGCGGCGAAACGGGTGGGGGCAAGACTAATTACCTGACCATGATGCTTTATGCGTTGCTTCGGACGCATAAACAAAGCGACATGCAGTTACACATTATCGACATGAAATATGGGTTGTCATTTCGTTTTCTTGGTAAATCGCCCTATTTAGCAGCTTTGGCGGACGGCAAAGGAACAACGATTGATCGTCTTACGGACGCCTTGTTACTTGTGCAAAAGGTTCGAGAGGTTATGCACCGGCAGCTGGCGTTGCTGGATAAGTGGCAAGTGACAAGCTGGCAAGAGGCGCAGGTCCATGGGCATGATATGATTCATCATTTTCTAATCGTTGACGAAATGGCGGAAATCTCAGGCAAAAGCAAAGAGGCAAAAGCCATCGTTGAGCAAATTTGGGATGAAGTCAGTAGCCTTGCCCGTTTGGGCCGTGCAGCTGCCGTACATGTCATCTTATGTACACAGCGTCCTCAAGTGGATGTCGTACCAGGTGATATCAAAGGTAATATTGATGGTCGTCTGGCCTTTCGTCTTCCCGACGCATCAAGCAGTGTCACCATACTAGGGGTTGGTGGAGCTGAACAAATACCACCCATACAGGGGCGCGCTATTTATCGCCGTGATGTTAACACGGTCGTGCAGACGCCGAAGATTGATCTTGCATCCATTCGGCTTCGCATGGTGATGGCCGCGAAACAAGTAACAGATCAATTGGAGTTCGAACGATCTGATCAATTGACCAATGAATGGGTGGTGGAATGATATGGTGTGGATAGTTTGTTATAAGGAAAATGGGACGCAGGGTTGGCGTTTAGTGCTGGGCGAGATGGCATTAGACCGTTTGATAGAGCGCCTGATTCAAGTGGACCGCTGTGATAAAAGAGATATTATGATATTTGATTTTGAGGATGTCCTCTTTTTAACGGATGAATACGTGGATCAAATAGGAGGAGCGAAAAATGGGTGAATTTTTCGATCGTATACGCGGGGATTTCAAATGGTATGTGGTGTCTGTTGCCATCTTAACGGGTATTTCCTTTGTCTTTGACGGTTGGATTGATTTTGCAATAAGGGGGATTGAACATGCAAGTGGATTCTGGGAGATTCTCAACAAATGAACGCATGCCGCACATTACCGTGGATTATGGTGATGTTTTCAAAATGCAAAACGAAAAAGACGGTTCGTGCTGTGGCGATGGATGTAAGCACAGATCAGTTTTATGGCGTGGCAGAGCAGAGGGCCTGCTATGGGCAGGGGTGATAGTAACGTTATGGCGCGGCGCGATGATGTTTTGGCAACTTTAGGTGTAGTTAAATTGGCTAATACCCGTCAAATAGCAAGACTTCACTTTTCCGATCATCTGAGCCCTAGCAAGAGGGCTAGTGAATGCCTTGCTGAGTTGTCTATACGCAAGATGGTAGAAGGCCGACTAGTTAAATTCGGCCTACCCAAAGTATGGCGTCTGACTAAAATGGGGCGGGAAATTTTACAACTTTCCTTTACACCCGTCCCTTTTTCACACAATCCTGATCATTGGCAATCCATAATCGACTTTTATTGCGCTCTATCTGATGTTGAAAAACCTTTGATTTTTCTGCCGGAATACCGAGAGCGCTGTGATGATAGTTTGTTCGCACCTGATGCGTTTTATGTACATCAAGGTCGTGCATTCTTTTTGGAAATGCAACTAACGCAGCTTACCAGCAAAAATTGGCGTAAAAAGTGGCAAGTGTATGAGGCGTACTATGCTAGCATCGCCACACGTAATTTTCAAACCGCCACACGTCCGGTCAAACCATCAATTATAGTGGTTAGCAATCAGATGCCGGAAACGATCGGGAAGCCGAACGACGTTGATGTTCAAGTCGTTCGGCGAGATTATATATTGGGGACGAACTGGGGACAAAACACTGATTAAATCAGATAAGCGTTTGATTTAGCATATTCTTTAATATTTTTAAAATACTTTGGATTATTGAAAAAAAACTCGGAAAGGTTGATTTTCCGGGTTTTTTTGTGATGATATATTTGATAGATATCGTTTATGATCTTCCATGACAATGCCCAATTTCCGATTCCCAAGCTGAATGTTGCGGGTTCGAACCCCGTCATCCGCTCCATAATAACCGCGCCATTACGCGGTTTTTTTTATTTTCGGAAATGACACTGTAAATCGGTTGGGGACGAATTGGGGACATGTTATTTGGCTGACCTTTTGGGGTCGAATTTTTCCAAGTGATCCGCCGCAACGCGATTGATATCGGATGATGCATGGGTATAAAAGTCTGCGGTCACTGCTAATTTTGAGTGGCGCAATCTTTCTTGTATCGCTTTGAGGTCTACGCCATCTTCTCTTAGGATCATGGCAGCCGTATGCCGCAAATCGTGCAATCGGATTTTTGGCAAATCATGTTTCTCTATAAATTTTTTCCATCGCCACGTGGGGGATGTCGGGTACATCATTTGTCCATGCCCAGCATGAAAAACGAACTGTTTATCACCGCCAGTCCATGCGATTCCTTGTTTCATTTTTTCTGCGAGCCACTCTTTACGGTATTGCGCCAGCTCGTTCATATACCAACGTGGCATGGTGACAAATCCTTCTGACGTTTCGGTTTTAAGAGGGGCTTCGATAGCCTGATTGTTTTCATCAAGCGATATTTGTTTTTCAATATGCAACCCGCCTTGTTCAAAATCAACTGCTGGCCATTCTACGCCTAACAATTCACCGCGACGGAATCCGCCTAACACAAGTCCCAAGAAATATATTCGCCAATGTCTAGGTTCATCATAAAGCGCTTTGATTAATTGATCTGTTTCATCTTGTGTATAGTTATGTTTACGTGATCGGATGTCCCTTTTTTCTGCCTTGTTTGCAACCGGCCTATCTACGCCATCCATCGGATTGACGGCAATGATCTTCCATTTGTATGCCGCATCTAGTATGGATTTGAGCGCCTTGAAAATATTTAACTGGTAACTAGCGGACAAGGGCTTGTTCTTTCCATCTTTACGGCTTTCCGGAGAGCGCAACTGCGTGAGAAAAGCAACGATGTGCATTGTCCGAATCTTGTTTAATTCCATGTGGCCAAACACGGGGAGTAAATGTTTTTCAATCATGTGCACGGTATTACGCCGCGTATAGGCGCCTAAGTTTTGTTCTGCATAGTTCTTGATCCAAACCGTTAAAAATTCCTTAAATGTGGTTTTTTCTGGTTTGACGTAGTTACCGCTTTCTACTTCTTGTTTAAAAATCAACAATTGCATATTAAGATATTCTGGCAGTCTGCGTTTAGAATTGAGAATCGTTTCGTCCTCGACTCGGATTGTTTTGCTGTGCTTGATTCGTTTGCCATGCGCGTCGAGGCCGCCTTCTACCACCAAGCGCCACGAGTTTTGGCCTCGTTTTTCAATACTCGCCATCACTGATTGCTCCTTTTTACTTTCACTGTATCACCCTCACAATGATTCAGTCGATGTTCAACTGCATCCATTTTCTCCTCATTGTTCCTTTGAAAAGCCATTCTATGGTCAAAAATATATTCTCTTATTTCCTCTTTACCGTTTTCAATCCGAATTGAAGAGCCGATAAATTTCTTGAGATCTTCCATAATTGTTCCTTCCTTCATCGAACACATGTTCTAAATGAATGATACCTCTATGTGAAAGGGTGATTAATGAATGAACTGGAAAGGTTTATAAAAGCGTAAACCTCATCTAAAGCTTTTATTAGTTAGTTCGACTGAATTATCCATATTCCTAGGTTAATTCGGCAAAAATTAATAGACCGAGTTCGACAAGAATAGCGAATCTTGTCGAAAAGTAGATATGTAGTTAAAGAATTTATGAACTCTTACTAAATTGGAAGGTGTTACAATCTTTGAAGAATCTACAAAGGGGAAAAATATGGTTAGGCCAATCGCCTTGGAACGTATACGAGCCGAACGATTACGAATGGGTCTTACTCAAGAGGAACTCGGTAAAAAATTCGGAAAAAGCAAAAGTTACATATCCCAAATGGAAACCCAAGGGCAACATTTTAGCGTGGAGATGCTTGAACGTCTTGTTGATATTTTTGGATGCACGACAGATTATCTGTTAGGGAGAACAGATAAGAGGACCTAGTTAGTCGATTTCATCTTGTTTATTTTGATCATTGCTTTAAGCCATTCTTCGAATTCCTCACGCCTCATACCATTGTTTAGTAATTCATGGGCTAGCCGTAACGCCACAATCCCGACCATCCTTATCTCCTCTGTCAGTTCCTTATCAACAGAACTGATCAATCTATCATCTTCATAACGCCTCCTTCGAAAAAAGGATATCACAATTCGAATAAACGAAAAATGATATAGTAGACCTTGAAGGAAATAGCGGATAAAAGCAACTACTTATTCGCCTTTAATTTAATCATCATTTTCAACCAATCCTCCAGTTCCTCGCGTGTCATTCCCGACTTCAATAGTTCATCCGTCAGTTGTATGGCCGTGACCCCGATGGATTTCATTTTCACAGCTATCTCTCTATCTATAGGACCTATAACCTCATCAACTGAATGCCATTCTTTCGGATTACCGTTGATTAAGTATTCAACGGACACTTCATATAATTCAGCAAGTCTAGCCAAAGTGTCGATATCGGGTTCACTTACTGCGTTTTCATATCCGCTAACTGTCTTATTGCTAATTCCAAGATGTTTTGCAACTTGGACCTGTCTGAGATTCTTTTTTTCTCGCGCTATTCTAAGACGATCAGCAATTGATGACATTCTATCAATTCACTCCTTTAATAAAAAATGAACAATCTTCATTATAAAGATTTTCACCGAATCAAAGAATAATGTCTTAGAATATGTTATTTTAGACTTGACATCTTAGTTTCTAGGATATAAGATCATGACATTGATAGTCTTAGATTATAAGACTTGGGAGGTGAGTACATGAAGCTATACGAACGGGTTCGCTTTCATATCAAAGAAAACGGCTTGCTCATTAAGTTTGTGGCGAACCGTTCCGGTATTAACTACAAACGGTTATGTCGCCTCCTTGAAGGCAGGAACCAAATGACCGCAGACGAATTTGAGGCTATCTGCGTCAAAGGATTACAGGTCGATCCAAATATTTTTTTTAAAGATAATATCCGCGATTCTAAGACTTGCGTAGGCGACTCAGTTTGATGCCAATAGCATACCCGCTTTATAGCAATTCAACGCATCTAAGATTTGTGAGGTGATTACTGTGGACTTAGTAGTAATTGAAGAAGATCGATTACGCGAGTTGATCCGTGAAGAAGTGGCGCAAACGATCAAGGGGTTCATCAATAAGGAGTCGGCCGTACAAGTGTTGACGTTAGTGGAGGCTGCTAAATACCTAAAAATTTCTGAACCAACGATTCGCCGGATGATTCGTGAGAAGGAAATTCCGTCGTTTCGGGTAAGGAACAACATCCATTTACGGCAGATGGATTTGGATGCATTTATCCGTAAGCAGATCAGTGAGCTACACATATCAGACATTCAGGAGCAACAGGGACAAAAATCGGACGATGACTGGCCTTGTTATCCGGATGATCAGATTGAAATGGACGTAGATGTTAAATAACCAAAGGAGTACAAAGTTACTGTGGAAGGCGAATGGACGGAGGAACTCACACGGAGGATCATGGCTGTCACGCATCGTATCGCATTGCGTGTTGCGACTGAGAAGGCACAGGCACAAGTAAGAGCCGACAATTCTTAGGATCAAGGAGGTGGATAGTGATGGATGACAACTTGCGTCAATCAGCTTTACGCTGGATCGCACAATTGGAATCCTTGGCATTTGATGCGCAATGGGCAGAAATTTCAGCGGATCAGTTGTTTGAAGTGGCGCGGGACATTAGACGAACACTGGTCTCGGAGTTGGCCACGACAAGCGGGAAAGGAGAATGACGAAGTTGGACGAGAATCGCGTACGACAAATCGTGCTTGAGGAATTAGAACTCCTGCTTTTCGGCTCAGAAGATAACAAACTGGGATATACCGTGAAAAAACCGGAACCTACGGGTGACAAGATTATGGATCAAGTCAGTGAGATATCTTACCGTCAAAGCGTCAAATTTCAAAAAGCTATTTCCGAGATAGACCATAGGTCTCGACAAGCCATTCGTGATAGGCGGTTAAAAGTGCAATTAGCAGCCGATGATGGAACATCCCTTGATTTCTGATAAACGCGTCGGTCAACAGTGTTTTTGCACTATCAGTTTTTATTATCTCTGCTTCTTCTTTTATGTCAATGTCACCAGTTGCTAGTTCTTGGTCTTTGTCGAGTCGTTGGATAATTCGCTTGTATTCTTCCGATTGAAAGAACTTTTCAAGAAATTGAGAAACGTCATCATTCAAGGTAAATGCCTCCTAAAAACTGTTTTCTTTGATTCTAACACGTAAGGAGTCATAGCATGACACAAAATCAACATAGGGAGGTCGAAGACGATGAACGCTCAATCCTTAGACAAGCTCACGAGCGCATCACTGCATACCGGGCGCATTGTATTGGGTGCCAGGGATTCGCAAAGCACTTATGCACAAGCTGCCCGATCGAGCAAAGTATCAACGGTGTTGTTACACAAGCACAGGCGCAAGCGTTGGATTGCCACCGTAGCTGTATATGTGACCTACTTCGCGCTGATGGGTAGTATGATTGCGGGTTTGTGGTTAGGGCAATGGTTGATCAGCATTACACATTGAAAGGGGGTGAAAAAGTTGGATAGTGAAGAGGATGGACTGCTGCTTTTCACGTTGGAAATTTGTAAAAAGTATTTGCCACTAGAAACAAATCCGATCCACTTTGAAAGGTTACGTAAGATCGAACGTATATTGCAGGATGAGCCTGAGGCTAAGCGACAACAAACGTTGGCACCGACAGCCAGCGAACAGATCATGTTGCATGCATTCCGTCAAGTAGGCTTGTCCTATTCGCCGGAAGCGGTACTCAATGTGCTTAGTCTAAGAGAAATTGAAAAAGGCAAGGGGAAACTGACCAAATCGTATTGGGTATTAAGTGAAGCCTATACGGCTGTTACCCGATTGAGGGAACACACATTTCTCAGTAAGTTTGGACAGCAAAAAACCGCCAGTGCAAATGGCGGAGAGGAATAAGCAATCGATAGGCTCATTATACGTGGCTTAGTTGGTTGAAGCAAGATGCGGTTTCGAGAAGACGAATTGGCTTTGCTTAACTATGGAGTGCAGGAAGTGAGACTATGCGTAAACACCAGTACACGCTCTTTAACGCATCAGAGATCATCGTAGACAACTTTGCTGGCGGTGGTGGAGCAAGTACAGGTATCGAACTAGCTGTCGGCCACAGTGTCGATGTGGCCATCAATCACGATCCGGCAGCTATTGCGATGCATCGAGCCAATCATCCGGATACGGAGCATTACTGTGAATCCGTTTGGGATGTGGATCCGCGTCAAGCGGCGAAAGGTCGTCCTGTCGCACTTTGTTGGCTCTCACCCGATTGCAAGCACTTTTCAAAAGCAAAGGGTGGGAAGCCAGTCGATAAAAGCATTCGAGGTCTTGCGTGGTTGGCTGTACGATGGGCGGCCACCGTGAAACCACGTGTGATCATCCTTGAAAACGTCGAAGAGTTTGTAACTTGGGGTCCTTTAACGAAAGAGAACTATCCCGATCCAAAACAAAAAGGTCGGACTTTTAAAAGCTTCGTGAATGCCTTGAAACGGCATGGCTATGAAGTGAATTGGAAAGAGTTGAAGGCTTGCGACTTTGGTGCTCCTACCGTTCGAAAACGCTTGTTTTTGATCGCACGTCGAGACGGCAAACCGATTCAATGGCCGGCACCTACGCACGGAGATCCGAAATGTGAAGCGGTGAAAGTTGGAAAGATCAAACCGTGGCGAAACGCTTCGGAAATTATCGATTGGGCGTTGGACACACCATCGATTTTCGAACGAACAAAACCCTTAGTGGAAAACACGATGCGTCGTATCGTGCGAGGAATCTTCAAATTCGTTCTTGAAACGGACAAGCCTTTTATTGCTCCTGTGGTGAAAACGAAGGTGAATGATCATTGTGATTTAGTGGCTGCTTTTCTCACGCAGTATCACACGGAAACCGCCAACCATGAGGTACGCGGACAAGCTTTAAGCCACCCGATTCTAACGCTCGACACTTCCAATCGTTACAGTCTTGTTGCAGCGTTTCTCGCCAAGCATTACGGAGGAAATTATACCGGTGCCGGAAGTGGAATGGATGCGCCGGTGTCGACGATCACCACTACCGATCATAACGCCTTGGTTACAAGTCATTTACTTGTACTAAGAAACAACATGTTCGGTCAAGGCGTGGAAGATCCTCTTTATACGGTGACATCCGGAGGCACACACTTTGGCGAAGTGAGAGCGTTTCTGACGCAATACAATGGTGCGTCGATCGGTCAAAAACTTGATCAACCACTGAATACGATCAGTACGCATGATCGATTCGGTTTGGTTACGATCCACGGCCAAAACTACGCCATCGTCGACATCGGCATGCGAATGCTAGAACCTCATGAGCTATTCGCGGCGCAGGGTTTCCCAGATGACTACATCATAGATAGAGATGCTGATGGGAAAAAATATCCCAAGAAAGCACAAGTCGCACGATGTGGAAACAGTGTACCTCCACCGTTCGCTGAGTACTTGGTAAGGGCAAATTTGCCGGAAATCTGCGAAGGTGTGATAGCCGTTTAGGATCCGTTAAAAACCGAAAAATTCAGGGAGGAATAACCATGGACTTGAATGTCATGATTAACGATTCGTTGGCGCAATTGAAAGAGGAAGGGTTCGTCGAGAAAGTTGTATCAAATCAACTCAGAAAGACTATCGAAGGTGTAGTACAAGATTCTTTGCGCCAATACAGCACTTTTGGGGAAACCCTTGAAAAAAAGGTGAAAGAGCTTCTGCAAATCAACCTTGATAATCTTGATATTCCATCTTATAACTACTTGATCGTAGAGACAATCAAAGACCACCTTAACACTGTAATACATGAGCAGGGGCTTAATCGCATGAAAGAGCAATTGGACAATTTACTGCTCACTTTCAAAGCAGAAGTAAAACTTTCTGAACTTATCAAACAACTTGCAGTGGAAGCCGAAGATTTAGACGAATTAGGCTATGAAGAAGCGCGAGAAATGACGTTGATTGTTAATCGTGAATTTACTCTTTTTACGCATATTTATTTCGATGCTAAATCGGACGTAGCTAAGAATCAATGCAAATACAAAGTATCCGTCGATGGAAAAACGGGTGAAGTAGAATCCATTCGTATTCGTGATAATAACTACATGAAAAAGGGAGAGTTCAAAGAGTTTGATGTGCACACAATTATGGGTGGGTTTTATGGACTAGAGAAAACACTTTTTAAGATGTATGCCAGAAAAGCAGTCCTCATTATGGATGAAGATGACGTTGAACTTCAAGTCACAAACCCTGATTTCGAATAACAATTCAGTTAAATGTCCTTAAAAATTATTTAGCAAGAATTTGCTGGCTGTGTATGAAGCAATGGCTTCTTAGAAGTCATAAGTCAAGTCACTTTAAACAGCCTTAGGGTTAGGTCACACCTCCCTACACTATGTTACGCATCCTCGAATCATGATATTACAAGGCGTTAGAAAGAGGGTTGGGTATGGCTTGGATTGAGCTTCATCAGTCGATAAGAGACCATCGCAAGGTTATTGATTTAGCGGATAGGTTAGAGATAGCCGAGCCTTATGCGGCTGGATTGTGCGTCTATCTTTGGACATGGGCACTTGATAATGCTCCTGATGGTGTCCTACGGACGTCCACAAGACTAATTGCAAAGGCGTCTGGATGGTCTGGCGATGAAGCACAACTCTTTGACGCTTTGTTAGTGAAAATTCATGACTGGGAACAGTATTCGCCTGCACGTATAGAGCGGAAAGGGGTGTCGAAATGGCTTGGATAGAAGTCCATCAAACGTTACCTCGCCATAGAAAGACACTCTCGACCGCTGGTCGTTTGTCGGTCGACCGTTGGACAGTCGTCGGCCATTTGGTGGAACTTTGGACTTGGGGCTTAGATAATGTTCCGCCGGATGGATTTATGGGCTTTATTTCCGATCAAGAAATTGCCATCGCAGCCGAATGGCATGGCGATGCTTCCCAGTTCGTTGAAGCACTCATTTACGGAGGCTTCATCGATGAAAACACAGACGGACGTTGGATTCATGACTGGTATGAGTACGCTGGCAAGCTTCTCGACAAGCGCGAGAAAGAGAAGGAAAGATCTAAGATTCGTCGGTCGACTAATAAAAAGCCAATGGTCGACCGACGGTCGACCGAAGTGCAAATACAGGACAAGCCAATGGTCGACCGTGAAAAGTTGCTCGGCACCGTACCTAACCGTACCGTACCTAAAGAAGATATAGATATACCTCGCGCGCAAGCATCCGAGATCGTGACCTACATAGCACAGGTATACAACGAGAATCACTTCAAGCCAGCCATGAACATGGTGGTTGTCGATGAAATTGAGCAGATGGCAAAGGAATACCCGGAAAATTGGATTCGCGATGCCATACAAGAGACGCTGAGGCGGAATGCAACATCCCTGCGCTATACCGACACGATCCTTCAAGGCTATAAACGCCAAGGCTTTAGTCCAAGTGAACAGGAGGTAAAGGACTATGCAAAACCTCAGCCCAACAGCACAAGGTCTTCTAGCCAAGTTTCAAGCGTTGGCCGACCAACAACGCCGAGAATCGATGACGCTATCCCAGAATGGAAGCCTCCAGACAATGACGTATGACTGTGAGGTCTGCAAGGATGCGACGGGATACCTAGTCGCCGAACAATACCAAGCGCCGGACGGATCGATGCACGAGCGCGAAGCCTGGCATGTATGTGAATGTGTGGTCCGTAAGCGAGTCGCTAAACTCATACGTAAATCGCATATCACGCCTGAATTTCAGATCATCGATTTCGGTAATTTCACGATAGATGGAAAGCCACGATCTGTGGCTGCTGCCTATCGCATGGCAAAGTATTATTTGCAAGACTTTGAGCAACTACGTTTTCGCAGGCAAAACAGCATGGCGTTACTTGGCCCTCCTGGATCGGGTAAATCACATTTGCTTATCGCGGTGGCTAACCAGCTCATTGTACAAGGCATTAGCGTGATGTACTTTCCATGGGTCACAGGGAGTAACGATTTGCGTGGAGACAATGATTCAATCAACAACGTTTTACAAGCCATGCGATCATGCGATGTGCTCTATATCGACGATTTATTTCAAGGCCGCATGTTTCAAGGCAGACCAGATCCGACAACATTCCAGAAAGAGTTTTTATACGATGTGGTGAATGATCGCTATCTCAACCATCGACCATTGCTTGTATCATCTGAACACACGATTGACGTACTACTTGGCGTGAGTGAAACGATCGGTAGCCGTATCTACGAAATGTGCAAATCCTTTATCATGATCGTTCAGTTGACGGAGGAAGAACGCTCGAAGGGCATGATTTTAAACCATCGTCTAGCCGGGATGAAGGCAAAGGGGTGATTCTATGGTGACACCGTTAACCTCGGTGCAAATTGATGCCCAAGTTAAGTGCTTGGCGCAGGAGTATGAGTATAGCTTTTACGAAATGATGCGGCTGCTATCCACGCGTAAATCCTTAACGATCGTTGCTGACTTGCTGGGATGGGATCGTCCAATACGGCGAAAAAACCTTGAAGCACTAGGAAGTTATTTTCAACATCGTGGTTATATTGCTCCATGTATCAAAAGCGATGAAGTGACGAAAAAAATCGAGGAGGACGACGAAATGACACACAAAATGACGAAAGAACAATATTTGCAAGAACGGTTGAATGGGAAAACAAGAACGCAAATCGGGGCTGAACATGGCGTACCGTCCGGATCGTTATACCATATGCTCGAAAAATGGGGCATCAAGGAAGGTGATGCGGAACAGCAAGCGATACGAGCGTTTGCGGGTGTCGAATTAACCAAGCGTGCAGAAACGAAAGTACCATCTGCTGTGCTAGTACATGCCGAAAATGTGCAGAAGGTACCTGAAAAGATGTCCGAACAAGCAAATATCGCACAAGAACTTGAAAAGGCATTGGGAACATTGCTCGATCAACAAGATGTGGTCGAGGATCACTCAACAAATCAACAAATCGTTGTGCGCGTCACATTGGGACGCACGTTGCATTATGAGAGTCAGCCAAAATTGCGTAAAGACATGATCGAATGTGGTTTGTATTGGATCGAGGCAGCCTTGGAAAATGCTATGAAAGAGTTACAAGAGTTGCTTGGCGAAGAAGATGTGCATGACACCTTACAGGCTTATGTAGACCGTATCACAGGGATTGAGCATGCCTGATCACATTTTGCGCAACATTGTGTGGATAGGTGTGTTTATTCTATCGGTCGCGATATGGACCACGGCCATCATGGCAGGATTAGCGATTTTGCACTATTTGGGGATGTAGGGGAGCGTTACTCAATATGCAGGATCGGATTAATGATATAACCGTGTTCTTAGCTGAATTGGCAGGTGCCGATCAGACAATCGTAACTGTAGACGAGATAGCTAAAATGGCACGCGATTATCTGAATGGTATGAATAAAGGAGTGGTAGTCGATGGATAAATCATTAAAACCCGGCGATCACGTAGTTATGGTGGGATGCATAGAGGCTGATAGCCATCTTGGTGATGTTTGGGAAGTTAAATCAGACCCTTGGACGCTAGGCGGATCGGAAGTCGTCTTATTACACGGATTCAGCGGAGCGTTTACGACTGAGTGTTTACTCAAAACAGACAAGCCTATATACCATCCTCCTAAGCCGATAAATCCTGATTTTGTTGCTTTTGAGAAAATGTTTCGTGCTACACAACAAGTCACGCAAGAGGAATTTGTTGATCTTGTCACGGATTTTTTCGGAAACGGAGATCGTGATTATGCTGAAGGCTGTTGGTCGCAATGGTGTCAGTCGCCGATTGGCTATATCTATTCAAGAAATCCCTTGGAACAGGGTGAGAAACTGTTTGAACTCTTACAGAAAAAAACGAAAGGAAAAGATATTGCTGACCATTGTTATAGCGTTCATGAAAAATACTATCAAAGGTTTAAGGAGTAAATCTCATGAGTTAGGAGGAGCGAATGGAAATGAGCAATAAAGAACGAGCATTTGCCGATATCGGCACGGTAAATATCGCAGAGTTAGAAAACGTTGGTTTGACAGTGGTAGATATGAAACGGTTGGAAGCATTAGAGAGGCTGTACACAGTCGCAATGCGCTGGCGCAACGGGATGGTAGATAAAGCTGGGTTTTCCAACTATCGTCAAGCACACCAAGCTGATGTGGAAAATAGACTTGCAACTTGGGAACTAGTTACAGTTATTGATGCACTGGAGGCGATGGAACGTGCCTAAAGGATGGATTGGTAAACCTTCTCCTGTTAGTTTACACATGAATCAACGTGGATGGTTATCCGAAGTAACACGCGTCTATGTGGATAACGATAAACAATATTCTGTGCTGATCCGTCATGTAAAAACTGATTGGGGAGAAGTACAGCATGCAGCAATAAGGAATGCTGATAACACAGATATTTTATGGCGTGAAAAACAGCGTATCAAGGATGAAATTTTTGGGGAGGAACGGACGGCAATTGAAGTATTTCCGGCTAAGAATGAGTTAGTAGACGGTGCTAACATGTATCATTTGTGGGTTTTACCAGATGGACTGAATCTGCCGTTCGGCTTACATGTTGAGAGGTGATCGAAAATGGCGAGCACAACACTTCCTAAAAACGCAACCGTCTATGTTGAGCAAATGCAGTATGCTATACGTCAAATCAATAGCCAAGCGGTCATCATTGCCAAGCAACAACAGGAAATTGCGCGTCTTACGGACAAACTCATGGTCATTGAACACTATGTCGCGAAAATAGCTCATGACTAGATTGATGCCATTATCATGTTGAAATGACGAAAATGAAGGAGTGATGTCATGGCCATGACGCAAGAAGATGCCTTAAAGGCCATTTTGGATGAGCCTATGTTGTCGCCTATGGATCGAAACGTGTTGCAAGTGCTTGTCTATCGTTGTGACTATACGCATACAGCACATATTAGTTTGACGGAGTTGGAGCAAGTGACGGGGAATAACCGTAAGACCATTAAACGGACCATTGAATACCTTGAAACAAGAGGGTACCTAGCGAAAATCCGTGACAGCGCTTATCGACCGTTCCCCTATGTTAAACGGCCATCACAAGGGAAAAAGGAACATGTGGCCCATCGACTGGTTATTCGCGTTCATGACGCCGTGATCTTGCGTGATGATTGCCAGTCGAAGATTGCTGAGTTGACGGCTTTGATCGAAGTAGCTCAGGGTCGCAAGGACAAAGACAGTGAACGCAAATGGACAGCCGAATTGGATTATCGATTTGATCTCATAGCCCAACTTGATAAGTTCATTGAAGATTTCAAAGACGACTTACAAAAACCTGCCGAATACTATTTAAGCTGATTTGCATGGCTGCTATGAGCGCAGAAATCTACTTTCTGCACATAGCGGCCTTTTTCTTTATCGTAAGACTCATAGCTATGACTCCGATTGTCATGGGAGGTGGATATAAAGGATGGACGAAGACTTACAGCAATACCAATACGCATGGAAGTGTTCGATTTGCGGGGAATTGTTTGAACCGACAGGACACGGTCACAACGATATTCGGGATCACTTACGTGAAGTGCATGATACAACGCCGAAAGATAATGTAGATGGACTTGTTGATG
>JAKACU010000044.1 GCA_021821185.1 Bacillota bacterium | reverse complement strand
TCCCATTGACCTGATTGTACAAGACATACACTTGTCCACCTCGGCCGATCTCTCGTTCAATCGCTTCTTTCAGCAGAACGTCACTATATTCTACCACATACGTCTGTACAGGAAAACGATTCTCAGGCGGCGTCTCGATAATGGACAAATCCCTGACACCTACCATCGACATGTGCAAAGTCCTCGGGATTGGTGTCGCAGTCAAGGTGAGACAATCCACATTATTGCGCATTTGTTTTAAACGTTCTTTATGAGTCACACCAAAACGTTGTTCTTCATCAACCACCAAAAGTCCCAAATCTTTAAATTGCAAGCCCTTTTGCAGCAGGCGGTGGGTGCCAATCACGATATCTACATTGCCCGTTTTTACCCCTTCAATAACTTGATTGGCTTCCCTTTTTGTGCGAAACCGACTGAGTACCTCAACCGTGACAGGGAACCCTGCAAAACGCTCCTTAAACGTCTCATAATGCTGTTGCGCAAGAATGGTTGTCGGCACTAAGACAACCACTTGTTTGCCGTCAAATACAGCCTTGGATGCAGCGCGAAGAGCAACTTCTGTTTTCCCATAGCCGACATCTCCGCATAAGAGTCGATCCATCGGGCGGGCGCGTTCCATATCTTTCTTGATATCGGTAATAGCACGCAACTGAGCCGGTGTCTGTTCATAGGCGAACATCGCCTCGAAATCATGTTGCCACTCTGTATCAGCCCGAAAAGCATGCCCGGCCGTTGCTTCACGTTGCGCATATAATTTGATCAAATCTTGGGCAATATCACGTACAGATTTTTGCACTTTACTCTTGGTTCGTGCCCAATCTGTGCCTCCGAGATGGGTGACACGAGGTTCACGCTCTTCACTGCCAAGGTACTTTTGGACTTGATTGATTTGTTCCACAGGAACATATAATTTATCGTTGCCTGCATAACGAAGATGCAAATAATCACGGTGAGTGCCGTCAACTACCAACGTTTCAATGCCCATATACCGACCGATACCGTGGCTTATGTGAACGACATAATCGCCCTCATGCAAATCCTGATAACTTTTAATGCGCGCTGCTTCAGACACATCAGCACGCATGCGCCGTGCTCGTCGTTTATTGACAAAAACCTCATTTTCCGTGATAACGACTAATTTGCCGGATGGAAGCTCAAACCCATTCGCCAAATTACCTGTGATGATCTGAGGTATAGACACATGAGGATCAAAGCCCATTCTTCGTTCGGTTTCTATCGAAAAATCTTCCAGAACCCTTTCCAGCCGCAGAGCTCGATCTTCTGACCCGGCAAGAAACACAATGTGATTTTGTGCCTTTTTATAACGCGAAATTTCTGATTTAAGAAGGGGTAACTGGCCATGGAATTGCTGCATCGTGTGCATGGTAATTGTAAGCGTGCGAGCCGCGGCAGGGGTACCTACGATATGGCGCGCAAAAAGACTTACAAATAATTGACGTGCTCCAAGGCGATGAAAGATCCGCTCTACATCGATTGGGTCAGTCAAGTCGGGAATCCATTCACCTTGCTCAAGTGCCGCTGTCATCCATTCGACGTCTTCCCTGCTAACGCGTTCCATAGTTTCTCGTAAGCGGCTTGGCTCATCGTAGACCTGAATAAAATCATGCGAAACATAATCGAGCAACGTTGATTGTTTTACATCAATAATGTTTTCATACTTAAGTAAACTTGGAAAGTGCATCCCCTCGCGCATGCGATCGATATCTCGCGAAAAATTTTGCGTTACCTTTTGTGCAATTTCATGCGATTTCACTTTTTTTAGATAGGCATCTAGGCGGTCTTGTAAGCGATCTGCCGCAGCCATCAATTGTGCGTGGGATGCAACAATCTCACGAGCTGGCCAAATTACCGTCTGCTTTACCTTATCGAGGGAACGTTGGGTTTCCGTATCAAAATATCGTATCGAATCAACTTCCACATCAAACAATTCGATACGCAAAGGCGCCCCTGCGAGTGGATAGATATCAATGAGTCCACCGCGCAAAGAAAATTGTCCCGTTGTCTCAACTTGCTCAACTCGCTCATACCCCATCATCACAAGATGTTCTGACAACTCCCTCAGATCAATCGCTTGTCCGAGCTCGATAGGAACCAATGCTTCTCGTAATCGATCTTTCGCGACCACCTTTTGACGCATTCCGCTAATCGTCGTCACGACGACACGAGCCTTTTTTTCATACAATGCCCGCAAGGTCTTCATCCGAAGAGCTGAAAGCTCAGGGCTAAAAGCGAACAAATCACCATGTGTTGCTTCTCGCTCAGGAAAAATAAAGACTTCTGTTTCATCAAGCAATTCCGTCAGATCAGCTGCAATACTTTGCACAGCCTGCATAGAATGCGCTGCGATCACTAAGCCATTTCCTTGTTCCAATAAAGCAGCATACAACATATCCCGTGCAGAGCCGGACAAACCTGAGATAGACTGTTGGGAAACACCAGAGTGAAACCCCTGAATCACCTGGGAGATTTCCCCCGTGCTCATGAAATATTGAACCAGATCCCGCACCGATATCCCCCCGACCCAAACTACAAAACAAGCCTTAGCGTCGCGCGAAGGCCCCCTGAAAGTTACTCATACCGTGTTCCGTTCGTTATTGCAGCGGTGTGTCAGATAACAGCAATTCTGGATGATAACGAAACGCTGACTCACAGTTCTCACACACCGTTTTAACATATAGCGTATGGTCTACACCATCGTACTGCAATAAATCTTGGCGCTCTTCTAGTGTCAAATCCGTGAACCCAAGTTCAGTATCTGATGCTTGCGTTGAATTGATGCGACCAAGATAGGACTTGCAATGCTTACAGTAGTATACGATATCCAAACACCATACACCCCAAATTTTCTATTTCTTGTAGTATGGGGATTAGGCTCTTAAATTAAACGTATTCATCACCGATTCAAAAGGGTCCTTACAGGTAGCTATCGCTGCTTGTGCTCCCCGTGAGATCGCTTCTTGAACGATCGGCGCCTCACTTTTTGCAAAGGCCGTTAACACATAATCAATGACCGTGATATCCTGTGGTGGCCTCCCGATGCCTAGTCGTATGCGCTTAAAGTCCTCCGTATGCGTATGTTGAATAATCGATTTAATACCGTTATGCCCACCAGAACCTCCGCTCATGCGCACACGAATTTGTCCCGCCTTTAAGTCCATGTCGTCATAGATCACAAGCAAATCATCCATCGCGTTCCCTTTGGTAAAAGAAAGCGCTGCATGGACGGCTTCACCACTATTGTTCATGAACGTCAACGGGCGCATAAAAAATATCTTTTGACCATACAAAGACGTCTCTATAACAGATGATTGCCATTTTTCTTTTGGTTTTTCCTTGTCAAGGCCCAGGGCAAGCAACGCTTTTTCAATGCACATAAACCCGACATTGTGCCGGGTTTTCGCGTACTGGCCACCGGGGTTACCAAGACCAACAATCAGTTTGGCCGCCACAGGTGTGCCTCCCATCGTTACACCACTTGGTTCATGTATCAAATAATTCGCTGATCGATCTCATCTCATGTACACGTAAGATCGATTCAGCAATAATTTCGGAAACAGATAATACTACAAGTTTTCTACTTTGCGTCTCTTCAGGGATCATGATGGTATTTGTAACGACGACCTCTCGAATCGGCGCTTCTTCCAATCGTGCCATAGCTGGTTCAGACAGTACAGCATGCGTGCAACTGGCATACACCTCACGCGCGCCTTTTTCTACGAGCGCTTCCGCTGCGAGAGCGATGGTCCCTGCAGTATCGATCATATCATCGATCAAGATCGCCGTTTTCCCAGCGATATCGCCAATGATGTTCATCACTTGCGCGACATTTGGCGCTGGGCGTCGCTTATCGATAATCGCAATGGGTGCGCCAAGTCTTTCGGATAACCGTCTAGCTCTTGTTACGCCACCTAAATCCGGAGACACGACAACAACGTCCTGCAGCCCTTTGCCCAGGAAATAATCTGACAATATAGGCATCGCCACCAGGTGATCAAGGGGGATATTAAAAAACCCTTGAATCTGCCCAGCATGTAAATCCATACAAATCACACGCGTTGCACCAGCTGTCTGCAACAAATCAGCAACAAGTTTCGCTGTAATGGGGTCCCTGGCGCGCGCTTTACGGTCCTGCCTCGCATAACCATAATAGGGAATGACCACATTGATACTTTTTGCAGAGGCCCGTTTCAGAGCATCCACCGTAATGAGCAATTCCATCAAGTGTTCGTTAACAGGTGCCGATGTCGGTTGAATCATAAAAACATTGCAACCACGGACACTTTCGCCAAGTATAACTCGAACTTCGCCATCACGAAAATGCGTTACTTGGCAACGGCCCAAATCAACGCCTACCGCTTGAGCAATTTCCGCAGCTAAAACGGGGTTAGCGTTGCCGGTAAAGATCTTTAGTTTCGCATCCTGATAACCCAAGCCATCTCACTCCTTGACGGACGATCGACCCGCGCTACTGTCGTGTAAATCCTTCAAACGCAAACGGAGGTGATTGGCATAGTCTGGCTTCGTAGTCTGACGCTCGCGTGCGATCGCAAATGCTTGTTCAGGCACATCATCGGTGATCGTCGACCCCGTGGCGATATAACCACCTGCCCCAACCGTCACCGGTGCGATGAGATTCACATTGGAGCCCACAAAGCTGTTGTCCCCGATTACCGTTCGGTGTTTACCAAAACCATCATAATTTACTGTAACTACGCCACATCCCATATTGACACCCTTACCCACATCGCTGTCTCCAACGTAAGCCAAATGACTGACCTTTGTACCTTCCCCAATGACTGCGTTTTTGATTTCCACAAAATCACCGATCTTTGTATCGGAACCAATCGAACTTCCCGGTCTCACATAAGCAAACGGGCCTACTGCAGCACGATCAGCGATCGAACTTGTTAGGATCACCGAGGATTCAATCGTGACGCTATCGCCAATCACGGCATCCTTGATGCGAGTGTTAGGTCCGATCACGCAATCTTCACCAAGAGTTGTTTTGCCTTCCAGGATAGTACCTGGCATAAGAACTGTATCACGTCCGATACTAACATCTGCTTGAATATACGTCGCTGCGGGATCTAGAATAGTGACCCCATTTTGCATATGTTTCAGCAGAATTCTTTTGCGCAACTTTTCCTCAACATAAGATAGCTGAACGCGATCATTGACGTTCGCAATATCATCAGGATCGACCACGACCACGGGAAAAATCCGTTCTCCCGTTCGGCGAATATGTTCAATGCAATCTGTTAATAAATATTCCCCTTGAGCATTGTCTCGGCTCAGTTTTTCAAGCGATGCCCGCAGCGAAGGGATTGACAATGCATAGATACCACTATTAACCTCACGAATCTGGCGTTGCTCTGTTGAGGCATCTTTTTCTTCGACGATCCGGCTAACATCCCCGCGCGCATCACGTAAGATTCGTCCATAGGCAAAAGGATTATCCACAACAGCCGTTTGCACAGCTGTGCCTGCATCATCTTTTACAGCTTGTAGCAAGCGTGTGATCTCTTCACGGCGCACAAGTGGGCAATCGCCATACAAGACGACCGCCGTTCCTTGTTCAGGCAAATAAGGTGCCGCCATCATAACAGCATGACCTGTCCCTAATTGCTCCGTTTGTCGAATGTACTCCACTCGATCGCCCAGAACAGCCCGCACCTGTTCTTCAAGTTTGCCGACCACAACAAAGAGACGATCGAATCCGACCGCCAACATCTCGTCAACTATATGTTCGATCATCGACTTTCCACATACTTCATGAACCACTTTATGACGCTTTGAATTCATTCGTTTTCCAAGACCAGCAGCTAATACGATTCCAACTAACACACACTGTCACACTCCCGAAATCAAGATAGCGTTTTAACTATAACGAACGCACCCACGGGTTTCAATCCTTGGTGGAATCCTGACGACAGGTTTTGGACACAATCCATTAAGCCATCGTTATAGTGACGCATAACGACGGCTCACATATTACATGGACGAACGGCTTGCAGGTCATTCCGTACCGACGACTGCTTCAACGGCATCAGCCCTCATATATTCTTCTAACACGGCCTCCTGAATCTTTTGCCGTGTGCCAGAAGTGATCGGATGGGCAATGTCCCGAAATTCCCCGTCTGGTGTCCTTTTGCTCGGCATAGCGACAAACATCCCGGCGTTGCCGTCGATGACTCGAATATCATGCACGACAAATTCGTGATCGATCGTGATTGATGCGATCGCTTTCATCCGGCCCTCCGTTGTCACTCTGCGCAAACGCACATCCGTGATTTGCACCCCAACCACCATCCCACCGTGCAGGCTTTTTAATTATCGCCTTGATATTCCACAAAAAAATCCATTATCCTGCCAAAGTGGGTAAAATCATCAATTATTCATCGAAGTGCAATAACTTCAATCTCAACTTTCACATCGCGTGGTAACCGTGCAACCTGAACCGCCGAGCGGGCAGGCTTATGCCCTTCAAACGCCGCTTCATACACGCTGTTAACCATTGCAAAATCATTCATATCCACAAGAAATAAGGTCGCTTTCACCACTTTTTGCAACGAACTTCCCGCTTCTTTCAGCACCTCAGAAAGATTGACAAACACTTGTTTGGCCTGTGCATCTGCATCTCCTTGGATCAATTCGCCAGTAGCAGTTAAAGGAATTTGCCCCGAAGTAAATACAAAGTCACCTACTATAATGGCTTGTGAATAAGGCCCGATCGCTTCAGGCGCCTGTGATGTGTGAACAATTTCCAACTCTTTCATGACGAGCCTCCTATGTTGCCCATTTTATAGACTTTTATAATAATTTCCCGATTGGATAACTACCGTTGCACCAGCTTCATCCATATGAGCCAATGAAAACAACGAACGGTATGAACTCACTAATTTGTCGTTTGGCTCTGTCGTGGCCATAAAGACCCCCGTCCCAACGACTTGCGCGGAGAATTCTTCGATCAAGGCCGTCATTCCTTTGACTGTTCCTCCAGCTTTCATAAAATCATCGATAATCAAGACCCGCGATCCGACCGGAATAGATCGCCGCGATAAAGACATAGTTTGTATTCTACGGTCAGAACCTGATACATAATTGGTACTTACCGATGGTCCTTCACTCCATTTGTGGTCTCGCCTGGCTACGACAAAAGGGCAATTGAGATACTCGGCCGTTGCCACGGCAAGCGCGATACCTTTAGTCTCCACAGTCAACACGACATTTGGAGATACTGGAGCGAAAAGTTTGGCAAACATCTTGCCTACCATACGCAAGACTCCTGGTTGGGCAAGAATATCGGTCATATAAAAATAGCCACCAGGTAAAATGCGATCCGCGTGCGTAAGACGTTGTATAATATCCGTCAAAAACGCTCGTTCACGAGCAGACGAAACATCAACTTCAAATACGATACCGCCGCTGGCACCGAGGTGAGTGCGTAAAAAGCCTTCACCATCTTCTTCAAAAACTTTACGTATAATCGCGAGATCTTCACTTAGCGACGACTTTGCCGCCGAAAACTGTTCTGCCATATCCGTCAAGGAAAGTGGAGTTCCAGGATGATCCAGCAATTGCTGGGTTAACCGCACGATCCGTTCACTTCTGCGCATCCATCCTTCTCTCCCTTGACCATGGTTACTATTGCGACTATAGCACTATAAAATAAACTTTCGCAACAAATCATCAGTATGTACGGCATAAGAACGTCTCTTTAACCAACGAGCGCATCTCATTGTAGATACGTTTCGCCCTGCGTTCCCGTTCGACAAGGGCAAACACAGTCGGCCCACTGCCTGACATCAGCACAACTTGCGCACCTAGCTTTTCCAGTTGGTTCTTAATGCGCGATACCTCAGGGTACATCGTAAGCGTTACGTGTTCTAGAACGTTGACCGCTTGATGACTAACCTGTGTGATGTCTCCACATTCGAGTGCCTGTACCATCGCTTGTGTATCCGGATGTCGGTGCACATCATGCCATTGTAATGCCCCATAGACATCAGCTGTTGAAACAGCAATGGGAGGTTTCACGAGGATAACCCAAAAACAAGGCGCCACCTCAAGAGGTTGAATCCTTTCACCGCGACCTCGCGCAATGGCCGTACCGCCGTATACGCAAAATGGTACATCGGAACCAATTTGCGCACCAATCTCAGCTAGTTCGGGAATCGACAGTCCCAAATTCCATAGTTTATTCAGTCCTCGTAAAACCGCTGCGGCATCGGTAGAACCACCAGCCAGACCCGCCGCAACAGGAATGCGCTTGTCGATATCAAGGCTTACGCCATAAGAAACCCCGCAAGCCCGCCGCAAGTGATCCGCTGCCTGAAAGGCTAAGTTGCGCTCATCGAGCGGAATAAAAGGGGCATTAGAACGCACTTCAATGCGTCCATCCATGCGTGACCCGATAGAAAGGTAATCGCAAAAATCCACCGTCTGCATAACCATTTCCACTTCATGATAGCCATCAGATCGTTTACCGAAAACATCGAGCGTCAGGTTAATTTTTGCCCGTGCTTTTTCAAATACCATCCAACCACCGCCCACGCAACCACTATACCACGAAATGGGCGTTAGGCCATTTTTGGCCTAACGCCGACTGGTCATCGATCAGATGGCCGAGATGACTTGCCGTTTTTTATTTACCGCCACATCTGCGATTTGCACACCGCCTTTGTCCCTTAGGAGCTGTTGCACAGGTTCCAGTTTTTCATAAAACATCAAGAGTAAAGCGGCTTGTTGATGGATATCTACAGCCTTATTCAGTGCCGTACATTCATCAAGCTCTGTTATGATGCGTGTGCCTGGACTAAAGCGCCTAACTTCATCAGCAATGAGTGCCGCCATTTCACCGATCTGACGACCCCGTTTATCCTCATCTTCCTTAATGAACAGGGGATCAAAGTACGTACAGGCGACGCGCGATGCCTCACGAACAACATCATCAGCACGGTCACCTGGAAAACCAATGACGGCAGGTACTTTACCTCCCGTCAAACCGCGAATCATTTCACCAACAGCGCGAATGCCATCGGGATTGTGCCCATAGTCTGCGATGACCTGTAAACCACCTGGCATTTTAAAGATGTTTACCCGCCCGCGATTATGCGTGTCCGAACGAAACTTACTCAACGACTCCGCACATTGCTGTCTTGATAAACCCAGGCAACGCGCACCCGCAATCGACGCCATGCTGTTGGCAACGTGAAACCATGCGGCGCCGTGCAGCGTAATGGGCAATTCATCGATCCGGATGATCTTCCATTCCAGCGCACCAGCGGCCTCGATAATCCACCCGTCGCGTACAAAATATCCGGTCCCGCCATGACCTAAATGCCTTGTCAGCACAGGGTTTTTTTCCTGCGTACTCGTGAAAACCACCTTGTGTTTCAATCGACCCGATAAAGCGACAAGTTCTGGATCGTCTGCATTGAGAACCACCGAGCCGCCCTTTACAATGCATTCTGCAATGAGCGATTTGACACGCACAATGTCCTTAATTTCGCGCAGGCCGTCTTGTCCAATGTGATCACGCGTTATATTGGTGATGATCCCCACGTCAGCCATTCCATAAGCAATACCACCACGCATGATACCCCCGCGTGCTGTCTCAAGCACAGCAATGTCAACATCGGGATCGGCCAACACCAATCGGGCACTCTGTGGTCCTGTTGTATCCCCGTGAAGCACTTCCTTGCCGTCAATTAAAATCCCATCAGTTGTTGTCATACCAACAGCCAATCCGCTTTCTTGCAACATATGACCAATCATCCGTGTCGTCGTCGTTTTACCATTTGTGCCTGTGATTGCAACTACGGGAATACGCGATTTGGATCCCTTAGGAAACAACATATCGACAATGGCTGTGGCCACATCACGTGGTTGACCACGACTTGGATAATGATGCATACGTATGCCTGGAGCCGCATTGACTTCAATGACCGCACAGGATGCATCCGCTGGCTGCGTGATGTCGTTGACCATCATGTCAACCCCGCATACATCCAATCCAATCGCTTTGGCAGCACGCAGCGCCATATCTTTAAAGGACGGATGCACCTTATCGGTAACATCTTCAGCGATTCCCCCAGTGCTTAGATTCGCGCTGTCACGTAAAAACACCGTTTCACCATAACGCGGCACATCTTGCAACCGCCAACCCTTTTCAGTTAAGAATCGCGAAGCTGTCTCGTCAATTACGATACGTGTCAACGGTTTTTCATGCTCATCGCCACGGTCAGGTTGGAGATTGACCAAGTCCACTAACTCAAGGATCGTGTGCATGCCGTCGCCTACTACGTGTGCCGGCAATCTTTCTGCTGCGGCGATCAATTGATCATTGACAACAAGCAATCGATATTGACGGCCTACAATACATTCCTCAACCAAAACCACATCAGAGTACTCACGAGCCACATAAAACGCCTGGCGCAACGTTTCTGCGTCCCGTATAGCTGTCGTTACGCCTTTCCCCTGACACCCATCAAGCGGTTTGACCACTGCAGGCACACCAAGCGAAGCAAACAGGCCATAGGCCTGTTCCCAAGTGTGGGCGATACCGCCGTCTGGGATGCGAATGCCTGCTTCTCGTAGCACTTCTTTAGCAAGCGCTTTGTCCCCCGCTATATCGACAGCAACGGCTGACGTATGATGGCTAATAGTAGCCTCCACAAATTTCCGATAACGTCCTGTCCCTAACTGCACCAAACTACGATTCCCGATGCGCCGCACCGGGATGTCACGTGCAAGAGCTGCCTGCACAATAGCGGCAGTACTTGGACCTAGATCATTTTTTGCTTTTATCGCCTTGGCCTCTTGTAACTTTTGTGCTAAAGGATAGTGCATACCGCGAACGCAGGCTTGGACTAATTCCATAGCTACGATGAGCAAAAATTGAGCAACAGCTTGTGATTCGAACTCAACAATCACATCATATAGATTCGGCGGTCCAGCATTTCTTGTTTTTCCGAAATTTGTCGAACAGCCAATCTGAGTTTGTAATTCTAGGGCCACATGTTCAATGATGTGACCCATGTACGTGCCACCATACAACCGTTCTACAAAACCTCCAGGACGGCCAATGGCGCAATGATGATCATACAATTCTGGACAAACCGCTAGCAATCGTTGTACAAATCCAGGAAATTCGTAACTGTCGCGATCGGTGTACTCCTCAAGATCGATACGCATCACGAGCACCGGCTTATGAATGTAAACATTCGGACCTTCCAATGCCCAAATTTGCACTACTCTCACTCTTGTCCACTCCCCGCGGAACGCTCTCTTAACGGCTGGCGTTCCCGCAAATCGAATCGATATCCAGCAGGCAAAATGTGTAATTTTACACCATGTAAGGCCAAAGGATCTCCCTCTCTGAGATGACCAAGATTGGAGTACCATAATGCTCCAGCATCGACAACAGAAACTGCGCCTTTTCCCATCACGTCAAATGTTGAACCCGTCACCACAATAGCTGTATCTTCATCGATACCAAGACCTAAATGATGAGGATATTGTGCCACAGCAGATAATAGTCTCCCCAATCTGCCACGCTGGGCAAAATGTTGGTCGATCACCACACCATCAATGAACTCCATGCCTGGAGCCATTTGAACGATACCGATGCGTGGGTTCGTTTCGGCTCTGCCATCGACGATCATCGTGCTACTCATCATTGAAGCACCTGCACTCGTCCCTGCCAAAACGAGCCCATCTTCGTGCCCTGTATGAAGGGCAGCATCAATGCGCGTCCCACCCAGTAACGTGGTGATGCGCAATTGCTCTCCACCAGTAAAAAAGACACCCGTTGCCTGTTCGATCGCTTTACACGCGCTCGGCCGATCTGCAGCCTCACGCGACGACACATCAAACGTGCGGACGTCAGCCACACCAATGGACTCAAAAATTTCGACATACTCAGCGCCAACTTCAATAGGCAACTCTGTTGCAACAGTCATAACAACGATACGAGCATGCGGCCCCCCCGCTTTTGCCACAAACTCGCGTAAAATTTGCATATGTCCGTGTTTGTCCTCTGCTCCTCCAATAATTACAAGTGCCCCTCTTGCCTTATCGCTCATGCTAGGCCTTTCACTCACCTTCCCCAAGATAAAACCAAGAATAAACAAGTTACCCTCATAGACTTTCCGAATTGAACAGCAGTATACAAAATGATAACCGGGCACACTACAAATAGGCTGAGTCTTAAAGGGGGTATCTACATGACGCGACGCCGTGGCATGATGTCTGATGCACTCAAAGTTGAGATCGCGAAAGACCTCGGGTTTTATTCCACATTAGAACGTGACGGTTGGGGTGGAATTACAACACGGGATGCAGGCAACATGGTCAAACGAGCCATTGAACTTGCGGAAAATTCCTTGGCACAGCGAGAACGCAGGTAGTACAAACCAAAGACACAAGCTCGCGGCGGTTTCATAAACTGCAGCGCTAGAAAGGTTGTGCGTAACTTGCACACTAGGTGGAGCGCGCGCCTCTGGGCACGCTCTATACAAAAAAGCCGCCTGTAAGGGCGGCTTTACGATTATCTATAAAATTATTGTTGCAGAGCGCCTACTTTTACCTGCGCATCATCGCGATAAATCATAAGTTCTACAGTATCCGTTAAAATATCTGCATAACTGTACGACACTCGCTTAAAAGAGTTCTCTGTCTGATCCAGCTTAACTACAAAAACTGATGGGTATGTTTCCTCAAGGATGCCTGTACGTTCAATCGTCTTTCGACGACCGCCATTTGCGCGGAGCAAGATCTTCTCACCCACAATACCTTCAAGGTTGCGTTTAATATCATCCAAGGCGTTCTTTGCAGCCACACACTCCACCTCTTTCCACAGCAAAAGTATACCATGGTAAGGTTCTTGTGTCAAACAAAGTAGTTATTATAACAATGACCTATTTTCTTTGTCAATGACTTAAATAGGTCTTTCACGAAATTTCTAGGATTAGACCATGGGAAGTTCAATATCGAGAACGTGGCAACCCGATGCGGTACTTACCTCGCGATTCTAACCCTCCAAGTCCATCCGTTCCTGTAATCGTAGATTGAACAACGTGAAAAATATCAATCGTTTGATTAATCGGAGTAAAGGCAATCTTTTCAGCCACAAAAACAGGATCTAGAGCATGGATTAAAATGCGTTCTGGCGAGCTCGCAAAATTGGCGCCTGCTTCAAGCAAAGCTTCATAATGAGATTGGCATGCTCCTGCAAAAATAACCAATTCATCGAGACTACGTTCAAATTTCCGGGCCGCTCGAACGGCTCGAACAAAATGATCCGAATTACGATAGTTTTGAATCTGCTGCAATTGATCCATTTTCATTTTACGATGAACACCATCATGACCTGTAATCACCAAAATGTCCGGCTCGTATTGATCGAGCAAATCCCTCATGTCTTCTGCCATCGATGACTCTGCGATATTTTTCCCGACCGCTCGAATACCCAAGCGCCGATAGACCGCCAGGCATTTCTCGAGATAGGTTCCATCGCCGTCTAGATGCAAGACGCGGCCGGGTCGTTCAAAAAAATCTTGTGGCTGCCGTTTTTGCTCTGACCGATAGGTGAGTTTATCTCGTTCCACTTGACGCCGCATTTGCACTAAACGAATCGAGTCATTTTCAAGACGTGATTCTTTTCTTTGATAGGACTGATAATCCATATCATTAACAACATCGAGATCATCAAGTGGCGCATCCGCCATGAGTCTGACATTAAGCCCTTTTAAAATTGCGGTAGTGGTTGCGGTATCGACTTGTACAATTACAAAGCAAACATCTTTGCCATAGGATCTGCGCATAACAAGATCACCAATTCTCCACACGAAGCAGCCCCCATTTCTAGACACATGTCTTGTGCTGTCGTGGAGGCATTATATGCGTCGAACTTCACATTGGTGAAATTAACGGTGAAGAAAATTTCAGTTGGTGTAAAAAGCCCTGGTAAGCCCAGCAAATTCTTCAATAGAAAGCGTCTCACCGCGCCGCATCGGCTCGATCCCTGCAGTTTCAATAAAATGAGTCACAGCAGCTTTGTCCAAATGAGTAAAACCGCTAGAAAGAGCGTTCATCAACGTCTTTCGACGCTGCGCGAAAGCAAAACGAACAATCCTAAAAAACAGCGCCTGCGCGGCCTGGTCATGAGCAAATGGCCCTTGCCTATGTAAAAGGGATACTACAGCTGAATCCACCTGCGGGCGTGGCAAAAAGCTCCCTGCAGCAACCGTGGTTACCAGTTGCGGGGTAGTATAGTATTGGACCGCAACACTGAGCGCGCCATATTCTTTTGTACCGGGTTTCGCCACAAGTCGGCTCGCCACTTCCTTTTGTACCATAATCACAAGACGTTCAAACGCAAGATGTTCCTCCAAAAGACGAAGCAACAATGGCGTTGTAATGTAGTAAGGAAGATTAGCAGCAAGTCGCACGGACATATTTTGTGGAAACGTATGAAACATAGAAGCGAAATCAAATTTCAATGCATCGCCTTGCAAGATGGTGACGTTAGGGTACTCTTCGAGTGCCTCATGGAGGACAGGCAACAAAGAGGCATCCTTTTCGACAGCGATCACACTCGAAAACCCTTCTTCAGCTAATGCCTGCGTCAATGTGCCAAGACCAGGTCCGATCTCAACGATTATGCAGTCCTGTGAGGTTGTCCCAACGCATGCAGCATCAACAATTGCTTGCAGAGCATGCAAGTCGATCAAAAAATTTTGGCCAAACCCTTTTTTCGCCTGAATATGATGCCGATTCATAAGGTCACGCAGGGCAGATGGTTGATAAAGCTTATATTTCATCTGTCAACCTTCTTTCTGGCTTGCTTCACAGCGGCTGAAAACTCATCGGGAGTGACCTGCAAAGCATTCAACCGTGCCAAAAAAGCTTTCGCATTACCGTAACCGATACCTAAGATAGCACCGACGCGTTCTCGATAAACGGCGGCATGCGCACCTATCGTTAACCCTGCATCGAGTAAATCAGCAAAAGAAAAAGCGGGCTCTTTAGGTTCCCACATCGTCCGAACGTGTTCTAGCGCATGTAAGATCGCCTCGACAGACGCATTTTCCACCCCGATATCGTGATCTTTTATCGCTTCGTATCGAGGAATATACGCATGCTTTGCGGTCTTAAACCTTGCGACGATACGTCTGCGGATTTGTTCTCCTGCATAGTCTGGATCCGTCAAGATAATGATCCCCCGCGTGTGCGCCACGCGGGAGATCTGATCAAACACTTGTTTTTCGATGCGCGAACCACCAGTCACGATCACATCAGCTTGCACTGCGTGGAGGACCCGATCCCGATCATGAGTTCCTTCCACGACGATCACTTCACGAATAGGCGTCAGAATGTTCAAGCCTCCAAATGAAACGCTCGCATAGCATTTGCGTACGTCATTTTTTCAAGTTCCTCAATAGAAATTCCTCGTACATCAGCGATTTTCTGTGCGACATACCGAACGTAAGCCGGCTGATTCTGTTTCCCGCGATAAGGTTCTGGCGTCAAGTAAGGTGCGTCGGTTTCGACGAGCAAACGATCTGCAGGTACCTCCAAGGCCACTTGGATAGGCCTTTTCCCATTTTTGAAGGTGACCGGACCCGCTAGCGAAATATAAAATCCAAGGTCCAAAAATTGTGGCATCATCTCAGCACTCGCTGAGTAGCAGTGCATAATTCCACCAATTTGCTTTGCATCCGTTTCTTGCAACACAGTGATCACATCAGCATGCGCCTCCCGATCATGAATCACAATCGGGAGCCTTGCTATCTTAGCGATGCTAATTTGCTCTTTAAACACAGCTTGCTGAACATCTCGCGGTGAGTTGTCGTAATGGTAATCAAGGCCAATCTCCCCGACTGCAACTACTTTTTCATGCTGGCACCACAAAGCAAGATCCGCCAAATCACGATCCGTTACATCCTTGGCATCATGAGGGTGGAAGCCTACTGCAGCATAAATAAATTCAATTTGTTCAGCCAATTGCATAGCACGAATCGATGATTCGCGATCATAGCCTGGAACCACCATCCGTGTGACACCAACTGCCCGTGCTGCAAAGAGTAGCGAATCAACTTGGCTCCATAAGTCCGGGTCGTTGAGGTGCGTATGCGTATCAAACAACACAGTTATTCATTCTCCTTGCCATTCACTTGACTTTAGCCCCGTTAGCAATCGCAGCTGATACTGTCACGAGCACCAGTTCATCGC